>JBJOQW010000159.1:0-30973 GCA_046049665.1 Pseudomonadota bacterium
CCACATCCGGCCGCATCGTCATGCGCGCAGGACCGCGCCGGGTGATGCTGGGCGCGCTCTTGCTTGGCGCGGCCATCAGCCTGTTGCAATCGCTGATGCCGCCCTATCCGCTGATGCTGGCCAGCCGCATTCCCGAAGGCATTTCGCATCTGGCCATTGTCGTCGTCGGCCCCACCGCCATGGCCGCCACTGCCACCCCGCGCTGGCAGGGCCTTGTGATGACGCTGTGGGGCAGTTTCTTTGGCCTGACCTTTGCCGTGCTTGGCTATTTCGGCCCCGCCATCGCCACTGAGCATGGCCCGTCAAGGCTGTTCGAACTGCACGCCATCTGGCTGGTCCTCTGTGCCGCCGCCCTTGCCGCCCTTCTGCCCCGCGATCCGCCCAAGCCCGCACCCGCCTCGCAGTCGCTGTTTGGCCTGCACGCTACCACCTACCGCTCGGCCCGCATCGCTGCCCCCGCCATGGGCTTTGTCTGCTATACTGTCACCTATGTGGCCGTGCTCACCTTGTTGCCCGGCGCCGTGCATCAGGACTGGGGTCCCACCGTTGCCGTGGCCATGCCGCTTGTCTCGATCATCGTCTCGCTTTCGCTGGGTGTCTGGTTGCTGGGCCATTTTACCGCCGTGCGCGTCGTCCAGTCCGGCTTTGCCGCCACCATCATCGCCGCCATCGGCCTTTACGCCATCTGGGGCAATGGCCTGCTGGAAACCCTGTTCGCCTGCCTTCTGTCCGCCGGCATGGGCATTGCCCAAGGCGCCTCATTCGCCGCCATCCCCCAGCTGAACCCCGCCCCGCAGGAGCGTGCCCTTGCCGCCGGTGCCATCGCCCAGCTTGGCAACCTTGGCACCACCACCGGCACCCCCATGCTGGCCCTGATCCTTGCCCATAGCGGCATCACCGGCATGGCCCTGTTCATGATTTGCTTCTCGGCCCTTGGCATAGCCCTCCACCATTGGCAGCACGTCCGCAGAATCTGACCGCGTTCCCTCTTCGTTCGCAAAATCCGGTTGGAGACTCGGACGATCCATACTATCTGTCGTGTCCGGTGCAGGGGTAGGTCATGGCTGAGCAGAAGTTCATTGAGGTGCGGGGTGCCCGCGAGCACAATCTGAAGAACGTGGATGTCAGCATTCCGCGTGATCAGCTCGTGGTCATCACCGGCCTGTCCGGTTCCGGCAAATCATCCCTTGCCTTCGATACCATCTACGCCGAAGGCCAGCGCCGCTATGTGGAATCGCTGTCGGCCTATGCCCGCCAATTCCTTGACATGATGGGCAAACCCGATGTTGACCATATATCGGGCCTGTCGCCTGCCATCAGCATCGAACAGAAAACCACATCCAAGAACCCCCGGTCCACCGTTGGCACAGTGACCGAGATTTATGACTACCTTCGCCTGCTTTTCGCCCGCGTCGGCACGCCCTATTCGCCCACCACAGGCCTGCCCATTACCGCCATGCAGGTGCAGGACATGGTTGATGCCGTCATGGCCATGGCGGAAGGGACACGCGCCTATCTGCTGGCCCCCATCATTCGGGACCGCAAAGGCGAATACAAGAAAGAATTCATAGACTTGCGCAAGCAGGGCTTTCAGCGCGTCAAGGTGAATGGCGCGTTTTATGAACTGGATGAACCGCCCACGCTGGACAAGAAGTTCCGCCACAACATCGACGTGGTGGTTGATCGTATCGTGGTGCGCGAAGGGCTGGAAACCCGTCTGGCGGACAGTTTCCGCACGGCGCTGAACCTTGCCGATGGCATTGCCGTGATCGAAATGGCCGATGCTGCGGAAGGCGAAGCCCCGCAGCGCGTGACCTATTCGGAAAAATTCGCCTGCCCCGTCAGCGGCTTTACCATCGCCGAAATCGAACCCCGTCTGTTTTCCTTCAACGCGCCATTCGGGGCCTGCCCGGTGTGTGATGGCTTGGGGGTGGAGCTGTTCTTTGACGAACGCCTGATCGTGCCCGATCAGGGGCTTTCCGTGCTGCAAGGGGCCATCGGCCCTTGGGCAAAGTCCAAATCGCCTTACCTCACCCAAACCGTCCAAGCCCTTGCCAAGCATTACGAATTCGATGCCAAGGCCAAGTGGAAAGATCTGCCCGCGCATGTGCAGCAACTGTTCCTGCATGGCTCGGGCACCGAGGAAATCCGCTTCCGTTATGATGAAGGCGGGCGGGTGTATGAAGTTTCCCGCGTGTTCGAAGGCGTCGTGCCCAACATGGAACGCCGCTACCGCGAAACCGATAGTGCATGGAGCCGCGAGGATATGGAGCGGTTTCAGAACAATCGCGCCTGCGGTTCCTGCGAAGGCTTCCGCCTGCGCCCCGAAGCACTGGCGGTCAAAATCGCAGGCCTGCATGTGGGTCATGTCGTGCAGATGTCGATCGCCGAGGCCTATGCCTGGATCGAAACCGTGCCCGGCACGCTGACCAACCAGAAGAACGAAATCGCCAAGGCGATTCTGAAGGAAATCCGCGAACGTCTTGGTTTCCTTGTGAATGTTGGGCTGAACTATCTCACGCTGTCACGTAACGCAGGCACGTTGTCGGGCGGCGAATCGCAGCGCATCCGGCTTGCCAGCCAGATCGGGTCGGGTCTGACGGGCGTGCTTTATGTGCTGGATGAACCCAGCATCGGCCTGCATCAGCGTGACAATGACCGCCTGCTCACCACACTGAAAAACCTGCGCGATGCGGGCAATACGGTGCTGGTGGTGGAACATGACGAAGATGCCATCCGCACGGCGGATTATGTGTTCGACATGGGGCCGGGGGCCGGGGTGCATGGCGGGCAGGTGGTGTCACACGGCACGCCTGCGCAAGTGTCCGCAGACCCGAACAGCATGACGGGGATGTACCTGTCTGGCGCGCGCGAAATTGCGGTGCCGAAGGTGCGGCGCAAGGGGAATGGCAAGAAACTGACGGTCGTCGGGGCCACGGGCAACAACCTGAAGAACGTCACGGCGGATTTTCCGCTTGGCAAGTTTGTCTGTGTGACGGGCGTTTCGGGTGGGGGCAAATCCACGCTGACGATTGAAACCCTGTTCAAGACTGCGGCCAGCCGCCTGAACGGCGCGCATGAAACACCGG
Source organism: Pseudomonadota bacterium (assembly GCA_046049665.1). GTDB lineage: Bacteria > Pseudomonadota > Alphaproteobacteria > Rhodobacterales > Rhodobacteraceae > JAAFHS01. The sequence continues at coordinate 3,090 of JBJOQW010000159.1, forward strand.
CACCCTGCGAAACGATCAAGGGCTTTGAACACCTTGATAAGGTCATCGACATTGACCAGCGCGCCATCGGCCGCACACCACGGTCAAACCCCGCCACTTATACCGGGGCCTTCACGCCGATTCGGGATTGGTTTGCTGGCCTGCCCGAGTCAAAGGCGCGGGGCTATCAGGCGGGGCGGTTTTCCTTCAACGTCAAGGGTGGGCGCTGCGAGGCCTGTCAGGGCGATGGCGTCTTGAAAATTGAAATGAACTTTCTGCCGGATGTCTATGTGACATGCGAGACGTGCAAAGGCGCACGCTATAACCGCGAGACTTTGGAAATAAAGTTCAAGAACAAAAGCATATCAGACGTTCTTGAGATGACATGTGAAGAAGCTCAGGGCTTTTTCCAAGCCGTGCCCAGCATCCGCGAAAAGATGGATGCGCTGTGTCAGGTGGGGCTTGGCTATATCAAGGTCGGCCAGCAGGCCACCACGCTGTCGGGCGGTGAGGCGCAGCGGGTGAAACTGTCCAAAGAGCTTTCGCGCCGCTCTACTGGCCGCACGCTGTATATTCTGGATGAACCGACCACGGGCCTGCACTTTGAAGATGTGCGCAAGCTGCTTGAGGTGCTGCAGGAACTGGTCGAGCAGGGCAATACGGTGGTGGTGATCGAACACAATCTGGATGTGATCAAGATTGCCGACTGGATCATCGACATCGGCCCCGAAGGCGGCGATGGCGGTGGGCAGATCATTGCAACGGGCACGCCGGAACAGGTGGCGCAGGTTGAGGCATCGCATACCGGGCGCTATCTGAAAGACATGCTCAAACCAAAGCGCGTGGCGGCAGAGTAGCCAAATTTCTTATGAAGAAATTTGCCAAAATCCTTCTAAAGGATTTTGGTCTCTACGTCCGCAGGCCGGTTTCTTCCAACAGGCCCAGCCGCTTGGCTTCATAATAGTAACCGCGCGCATACCAGCCTACCGCTTCGGCCTCATCGCCGCCTGATACCAGCCATGCACCGCGCAGATAGCGCCCGGCATATTGCAGGTTGGTCTCGGCATTCAGCAAACCTTCCGGCGCACCGCGATAGCCCATCGTCTGCGCCGTCTGCGGCAGAATCTGCATCAGCCCATAGTAGGGCCCGTTCCGCGCGCCGGGGTTATAATCGCTTTCACGCTGGATCACGCGGTGCAGCAGGCTTTCCGGTATGTCGTGAATATCCGCATATTTGCGGATCAGCGCCCGCATCTCTGGCGTCTCGCCCGGATACAGGTTCGCCACGGGGGCCGCCGCTTCGGGCTCGGCCCGCCGGCGCCGTCCGCAGCCTGCAAGTGCTGCCACTGCCAAAACCCCAAACGCCCGCCGTGAGATCATCCGCCATTCCCCCGCCGCACAAACATCCCCGCATCTTCTGCCGCACGCCGCAAGGCACGGGATTTGTTCACCGTTTCCTGATATTCGGCTTCGGGGTCACTGTCATAAACCACACCACCCCCGGCCTGAATGTACAAGGCATTGTCTTTCAGCACGGCGGTTCGCAGCGCAATGCAGAAATCCATCTCGCCATTGGCCGCGAAATAGCCCACGCCGCCGCCATAGACGCCGCGTTTTTCCGGCTCCAGCTCATCAATGATCTGCATCGCCCGCACCTTGGGCGCGCCCGACACCGTGCCTGCAGGCAGGCCCGCCAGCAGTGCTGCCAGCGCATCCTGCCCATCGGCAATCTGGCCCACCACGTTCGAGACGATGTGCATGACATGGCTGTAGCGTTCGATGATGAACTGTTCGGTTGGCCGCACCGTGCCCAGTTTCGCCACGCGCCCCACATCATTGCGCCCCAGATCCAGCAGCATCAGATGTTCGGCCAGTTCCTTCTTGTCGGCCAGCAGGTCCAGCTCAAGCGCCTTGTCTTCCTCAGGCGTGGCCCCGCGTTTGCGCGTGCCTGCAATCGGGCGCACGGTCACTTCGCCATCGCGCAGGCGCACAAGGATTTCGGGGCTGGCGCCCACCACCTGAAAGCCGCCGAAGTTGAAGAAGAACATGAAGGGCGAAGGGTTCGTCCGCCGCAAGGACCGGTAAAGGGCGAAGGGCGGCAATTCAAAGCGCTGCGTCCAGCGCTGGCTGGGCACTACCTGAAAGATATCGCCTGCGCGGATATAATCCTTGGCGCGTTCCACGGCGGCCTTGTAGCCGTCATGGGTAAAGTTTGAAACGGCCTCGCCCACCGGTGCGGCCTCGCCCAGATCGCGCTGTGCCGGTGGCGCGCGGTCCAGATCGCGCAAGGCGTCCATCACACGCTCGGCGGCCTGCGCATAGGCCGCACGCGCCGACAGGCCAGAGGCCACCCATGCAGGGGCCACGATGATGACTTCGCCTTTGACGCCGTCCAGCACCGCCACCACAGAGGGGCGCATCAGCACCGCATCGGGCAGGCCAAGCGGATCGGGGTTCACATCGGGCAGATGTTCGACCAGACGGATCATGTCATAGCCCAGATAGCCGAACAGGCCAACGGCTGCAGCGGGCAGATCATCGGGCATATCCACCGCGCATTCGGCAATCAGCGCGCGCAGGGTGGCCAAAGGGTGCCCGTCAAGTGGGGCAAAGGCCGCCGCATCAAACCGCGCTTCGCGGTTGATCTCAGACTGTTCACCCCGGCAACGCCAGATCAGATCAGGCTTCATGCCGATAATCGAATAGCGCCCGCGTACCTCGCCACCCGTTACGGATTCCAGCATGAAGGTATCGGTACGCGCCTCACCCAGCTTCAGCATCAGCGACACGGGCGTATCCAGATCGGCCGCCAGCCGCGCAGAAACCAACTGGTTGCGTCCGGCGTTCCAGCCCGCCTCGAAGGCGGCAAATTCAGGTGTCAGCGCCATCAGTTGAACTGCGCCTGAACAGCGGCAACGGCAGCTTCGTCAATCTGGATACCCGCTTGCGCAGCGAGGGCCGCAGAATAGGCGGCAAAGGCATCTTGTGCGATACCCTGTTCCGCTTGCGCTGCAAGCGCCTGGCGCAGCGCCTCGGCTTCGTCTCCGTCGGCTGCGGCCGGAATGATGGCATCCAGTTGGACCACGGCCACAAATTCATTTTCCTCGATCACGCGGTGCTGGCCCGGTTCCATGGCAAAGGCGGCCTCGACAACAGACCGGGGCACACCGTCAAGCGTGCCTTCACGTGCAATTTCCGGTGTCACGGATACAATGCCAAAACTGCCGATCGTTGCTCCGGCCTCGATGGCGGCTTTCACCTCGACAGCGCGTGCCGAAAGGGCCTTGCGCAGCGCATCGCTGCGCCATGCGGCTGCCACGTCATCGCTGACCTCGGCCAGTGGAATGGGCGCAGGCGGCACGATTTCATCAAGCTGCAGCGCGAAAATCCCGCCATCATCAAGCGAGCGTGCCTCGGGGAAATCATCTGCCGTCAGGGAATCGGCTGCGATGCGGAAATCTTCGTACCCGGCAATCGCCTCATCATTCTGGGCGCCGGGGATATAGTCGAAAGTTGCCGTCTGCATGCCCTGTTCGGTCGCCAGTTCCGCAAGGGTTGCGCCACCGGCCAGCGCATCATTGATGGCTTCGGCACGGCTGGCAATGTCGCGTCTGGCGGCTTCCATCATCGCTTCGCCGGCCAGTTGTTCGCGGGCTTCCTCGAAGCTGATGTTCTGGGCCGCCAGCACGGCGTTCATGCGAAACAGGGCGGGGCCGAAATCGCTGGGGAAGGGGCCCACGACACCCGGTTCGGCAAGGCCAAAAACCGCATCGGCGGCCGCACCCAGATCTGTTGGGGCCACATCGCCCAGATCAATATCTTCAAGCCGCACGCCACGGGCTGCGACCTCGGCCTCGAAGGTGCCTCCGGCATCAATCCGCGCTTTCGCGGCGCTGGCTGCGGCATCATCGGGAAAGGCAAGACGTTCGACAAGGCGGCGCTCTGGCTGCACGAATTCGGCAATGCGCTTGTCATATTCACCACGCAGGGCGGTTTCATCGACTGGCATCTCATCTGCGATCATGTCCGGCAACAGCGCAACATAGGTGATGCGCTTGGCTTCGGGGCGCGTGAAACGATCAGGATTGGCGTCATAGAACGCCTGCAGGTCTGCTGCGCTGGCCTCTGGCAGAGGCGTGGTCAGGTTGGCTTCGGTCAGGCGGAACATGGTAAAGCCGCGCCGTTCACCAACCCATTGATACAGGGTTTCGGTCATGGCCTCGGGCGCGGTAAAGCCGCCCACGATGGCACCCTGCAACAGAGAACGGGCAATGTCTTCGCGCAGGCCGGTTTCGAATTCGCCTTCGCTCAGGCCTTCCTGTTGCAGAACGGCCCGATAGGTTTCGCGATTAAAGCCACTGGTGCCGGCGTGAAAGCTGGTCATGCCTTGCACTTCCTGGGCAACCACGTCGTCACCGACCGACAGGCCAACCTGTGCGGCCTCATTGTCCAGCGCAGCGCGGGTGACCAGACCTTGCAAGACCTGCTGGTCAAGCCCGAAGGCCCGCAGAATCTCCATGTTGGCCTGCATGCCAAACTGGCGGTTCACATCAGCCATCTGGCGTTGCAGGGCGCGCTGGTAATCTTCAGTCTTGATGTCACGGTCGCCGACCGTGCCGATATGGGCAATCCGCCCGCCAAAGTTATCAACACCAAAGCCACCAAGCCCGACAACAAGCAGGGCAAGCAGGCCGTATACGGCAATCTGGCTGCCCTTGCCGCGTTTGCGCGGTGCGTCTGTTTCGGTATCCCGTGCCATGGCTGACCCTTTTGATCCTGTCTTGCTGGAGGTCTGTTTAGGGTGCGGCGCGGGTGCAGGCAAGCCGGGTTTCAGCAGCGAAAGGCGGCAAGGCGGCGGAATACCTCGGCAATGCCGGTGTTGTCGACATTGGCAAAGGCGATGCGCAATTCGCCAAGTCCCTTCCCTGCCGGGTTGAACATGGTGCCGGGCAGCATGAGCATGTCTGCTTCATGGACCAGCCGTTTTGCCAGCGCATCGCTTGGCAGGTCGAACGGATGGGCGACATAAGCGAAATAGGCCCCACAGCCAAGCAGTTGCCAGCCGGGCAACTGGTGAAACCCGTCCTGCATGGCGGCACGGCGGCGCAGAATTTCAGCGCGTTCGCCCGCCAGCCATTGCGCAAGGTTGCGCATGCCCCACAGGGCGGCAATCTGGCCCAACTGGCTGGGGCAAATGGCGACGGTATCAAGAAATTTTTCGATCTGGGCAAGGCGGGCAGGGCTGGCTACCACAGCGCCGACGCGGTGGCCCGTCAGGCGGTAGGCCTTGGAAAAGGAATAAAGCTGGATCAGCGTGTCGTCCCAATCCGGATCGGTGAAAAGCGCATGTGGCGCGCCCCCGCCTTCCAAGGAGTGGCGGCTGTCAAAGTCGCGGTAGGTTTCATCAATGATCAGGGCGATGCCATGGCTGCGGGCCAGATCGCGGAAGGCATCAATGGTGGCGGCGGGGTATTCCACGCCGCCGGGGTTGTTCGGGCTGACCAGCACGATGGCGCGGGTGCGCGGGGTGATGCGGGCGCGCGCGTCCTGTGGGTCAGGGATCAGGCCGGGGCCGGGGGGCAGGGGAATGGTGGCGACACCGGCCATATCCAGCCACATCTTGTGATTGAAATACCAGGGCGTCGGCAAGATGACCTCGTCACCTGCACCCGCAAGCGTGGCCATGACGGCGGTAAAGGCCTGATTGCAGCCTTGGGTGATGGCGACGTGATCCGCAGTGATGATGCCGCCGTAGGCGCTCGTCCATTGCTGCGCAATCTCCTCGCGCAGGGCGGGCAGGCCCAGGACGGGGCCATAAAGATGGGCGGCTGGGTCGTTCAGGGCGGCATCGGCAATGGCCTGACGCAAGGCAAGCGGAGGCAGATCAACTGGGGCGGCCTGACTGATGTTGATCAGGGGGCGGTCTGGTGGAAAGGTCGCCTCGGCGGCCCAGCGGCGGGCCTCCATCACCGGTGGCGGGTCTGTGGCGGCCATGGCCGGGTTCAGGATAAAGGCCATCATGATCCTTTCAGGGGGCGCTCATCCGCCCGAATGGGCGTCTTCGCAAGCGATGAGGGCCCGGCAGGGCCACGAAGAGCGGCCGCTAGTCGGCGCCGCGCATCGGTTGGACATATTGCAGCGCCATGTCCCATGGAAAGAAGATCCAGGTATCCTGCGACACTTCGGTGATATAGCTGTCAACCATCGGCTTGCCCGATGGTTTGGCATAGACCGTGGCGAAATGCGCGCGTGGGTACATCTTGCGCACCACTTCCAGCGTCTTGCCCGTGTCCACCAGATCATCGACGATCAGGATGCCGTCACCATCGCCCATCAAATCCGCCTGCGGCGCCTTGAGCACACGCACCTCGGATTGCGCCTGGTGGCTGTAGCTTTTGACCGAAATCGTATCGACGATGCGGATATCCAGCTCTCGCGCCACGATCATCGCCGGCACCAGCCCGCCCCGCGTGATGCCGACAACCGCCTTCCAGGCCCCGCCATCCGGCCCCTTGCCATCCAGCCGCCAGGCCAGCGCGCGGGCATCGCGGTGCATCTGATCCCAGCTGACATGGAACCCTTTTTCATGTGGCAGACGGTCATTCATGGCAGGCCCTTTCAGGTGGTGGCGATCTTGACGCCCAGCAGGGCCAGCAGCCCCCCGAACGAGCGGTCAATGATGGATTTCAGGCTGATATAGCGCGTCCGCGTGCGTTCCAGCGAAAATATGCGCGCCACAAGCGTATTCCAGATGGTTTCGGAGGCGAAGATCACCACCAGCAGCAGCCCCAGCACCCAGACGGGCGTGCCCGCATGGATGGTGCCCAGAAAGATCGACGAAAACATCACCGCGGCTTTGGGGTTGGCCAGATTGGTCCACAGACCCAGCCGGAAGGCCGCAAAGGGCGAACGCGGCACCGGGCGGTTGTCTTCCATGTCAAGCGGTTGGGCCGCATCACGCCACAGCTTCCAGCCCATCCAAAGCAGGTAAGCCGCCCCGCCAAACTTCAGCGCCCAGAGCAGCGAAGGTGCTGCCTCGAACACAAGGTTCAGCCCGAACATCGCCGCCAGCGCCCAGATCACGGCACCCGTGCCGATCCCCATGGCCAGCATCACCCCCGTGCGGAACCCCTCGGTCAGCCCCGTGCGCGCCGACATCAGCACCGCAGGGCCGGGTGATATGGCCGCAAAGATCACAAGGCCCGCAAAGGCCAGAAACGCTGCAAGTGTCATGCTTCGCCCTTTTGTGCCTTGGCTGTCACCACATCAATATCCGGCGCATCCACCGCCTTCATGCCCACCACGTGATAGCCCGCGTCCACATGCAGGTTTTCACCCGTCGTGCCCGACCCAAGGTCTGACAGCAGATACAGCGCCGCCTTGCCCACCTCTTCCTGCGTCACGTTGCGCCGCAAGGGCGAGTTCAGCTCGTTCCAGCGCATGATATAGCGGAAATCGCCAATGCCAGATGCCGCCAGCGTCTTGATCGGGCCTGCCGATATGGCGTTCACGCGGATGCCGTCCTTGCCCAGATCCTCGGCCAGATATTTGACCGAGGCCTCCAGCCCCGCCTTGGCCACGCCCATCACGTTGTAATGCGGCATGACCTTTTCCGCGCCGTAATAGGTCAGCGTCAGCAGGCTGCCGCCCGGGTTCATCATCGCCGCCGCCCGCTGGCAAACGGCCGTGAACGAATAGACCGAGATATCCATCGTCATCAGAAAGTTTGCGCGGCTGGTATCAACATATCGGCCACGAAGTTCGTTTTTATCGGAAAAGCCGATTGCATGCACCAGAAAGTCGATCTTGCCCCAAAGCTGGCCCAGATGCGCAAACAGCGCGTCGATGGACGCTTCATCGGCCACATCACATTCGACGAATTCCTTCATGCCGATGCTGGCGGCCAGCGGCTCCACCCGCTTTTTCAGCGCCTCACCCTGATAAGAGAACGCAATTTCAGCACCTTGCGCTGCAATCGCCTGTGCAATGCCCCAGGCAATCGACTTGTCGTTCGCAAGCCCCATGATCAGCCCGCGCTTGCCTGCCATCAGCCCTGTTGACATTGTCCGTCCCCCGCCCACCTTGGTTCTTGTCCGGATGGTTTAGGCGAAAGGCCGCCATGCTTCAAGCCGCTGGCAGGAACGCAACGTCACGATAAAAAATGCAAAGCAGGTTAATGGAATGAACGATACGACAGCAGGCCCGGACCGTGACGGCATCTTTGCGGGTGATGATCCCTTCGCGCTTGCACGTAATTGGCTGGCCGAGGCCGAGGCCACCGAACCCAACGATCCGAACGCCATTGCCCTGTCCACGGTTGATGCAGACGGCATGCCGAATGTGCGCATGGTGCTGCTGAAGGATATCGAGCCTGCGGCCTTTGTGTTCTACACGAATTACACGAGCAAAAAGGCGCAAGAGATTGAACAGGCAGGGAAAGCCGCGTTCGTGATGCATTGGAAATCACTGCGCAGGCAAGTGCGCGTGCGCGGTCTGGTCAGCCGCGAAGAGGGTGCTGCGGCCGATGCCTATTACGCCTCGCGCAGCCTGAAATCGCGCCTTGGCGCCTGGGCGTCTGATCAATCCAAACCGCTTTCATCGCGGGGCGCCCTTGTGGCCGAAGTCGCCCGCCAAACCGCCAAGCACGGGTTGAACCCACCGCGTCCGCCGTTCTGGGGCGGCTTTCGCATTACACCTCTGGAGATTGAGTTCTGGGCCGATGGCGCATTCCGGTTGCACGACCGGTTTCGCTGGACCCGGCAATCGGTGAATAGCCGTTGGGATATCACGCGGCTGAACCCTTGACACTTGGCCCCGCAATCAAGACATAGCAACAGGGCCGCTTGCCGTTCACGTCAACTGCGGCAAGTCTTGTGCGGTTCACATTGATACCGGGACGATTTCGGGACCGTATTCCCAATGACAAATCGCCGTAAACATGCAAAGTTTGCGGGGTGGGCTTAATCTGGGGAAGCGGCCGACGCCATGGAAGAGCAAGAAAAGGCGATGCCGATTGTGCATGGCCACGTCAAATGGTTTGATCCCGTCAAGGGATTTGGCTTCATTGTCAGTGATGACACGCAGTCTGATATTTTGTTGCATGCCAATGTGCTGCGGAATTTCGGGCAAAGCTCTGTCTCGGATGGGGCAAGGATTACTGTCAGGGTGCAGGAAACCGCCCGTGGTGTGCAGGCGGTTGAGGTTGTCTCGGTTGAACCACCACCAGCAAGCAGTTTTCCGCTGACCGAAGACGCCGGGGCGGCGACACCCGAGGTGATTGCAGCCCAACCCCTTGAACCGGCGCGCGTAAAATGGTTCGACAAGGGCAAGGGTTTTGGCTTTGCCAATGTCTTTGGCCGCAATGATGATGTGTTCATTCACATTGAAGTGCTGCGGTCTTCGGGGTTTGCTGATCTGCAACCGGGCGAAGCTGTGTGCCTGCGGATCATCGAGGGTAAACGCGGCCGCATGGCCGTGCAGGTGGTGTCATGGGAATCTGCCGCGCGACAATAGTTCTGGTCTGGCTGGCGGGTGCAGCGCAGGCTGAATGCCGTCTGGACAGCCTTGATGTGCAGACGCAGGCAGGCAATCTTGCGCGCTTCAGTGTAGAAGTTGCCGATGACGCGGGCGAACGCAGCACGGGCTTGATGCACCGCGAAAGCATGCCCGCGGCCTCGGGGATGCTGTTTGTCTATCCGCGCGCGGGCAACGTGTCGTTCTGGATGGAAAATACACTGATTCCATTGGACATGATCTTTGCTGATCCGACAGGGCGGGTGCAGCACGTGCACGAAAATGCCGTGCCACTGGACCGCACGCCCATTCCGGGCGGGACGAACATCAAATACGTGCTTGAAATCAACGGCGGGCTGGCGCGCCGCATGGGCATTACGGAAGGTTCAGTGATCCGGCACCCGGCAATTGACCAATCTGTTGCAGCCTTTCCATGTGTTGCGGAATAGGGGCTTTTCTTTCGCCGCGTGATCGCCTATCAGCGCGCCAGTCGGGGCGTAGCGCAGTCTGGTAGCGCGACGGTTTTGGGTACCGTAGGTCGAGAGTTCGAATCCCTCCGCCCCGACCACTTTCCAACCTCGATCTCATCGCGACCGCCCTGCAGCGGCCATTCTTCTTGTTTATCCCACATCCTGCCGCCATATCTGGCACATGGATGCGCATCCCCCCCCGATTGCCTTTGATAACAGCTATGCCCGCGATCTGCCGGGCATGTCCTTGCCGCAGGCCCCTGATACCCCGCCGAATCCCCGGCTGCTGCGCCTGAACACGGCCCTTGCCGCCGACCTTGGCCTTGATCCCGCCTTGCTGGACCACCAAGCAGCAAGCTGGTTTTCCGGCGCATCCCTGCCGCCCGGTGCCGAACCCGTGGCACAGGCCTATGCCGGCCACCAGTTCGGTGGCTTTTCCCCCCAGCTTGGCGATGGCCGCGCGCTCTTGCTGGGTGAGGTGATTGATACCGCAGGCCAGCGCCGCGACATCGCCCTGAAAGGCTCGGGCCGCACCCCGTTTTCGCGTGGCGGTGATGGCAAGGCCGGGGTTGCCCCGGTCTTGCGTGAATATGTGATTGCCGAAGCCATGCATGCGCTTGGTGTGCCCACCACGCGCGCTCTTGCCGCCGTTGCCACAGGCGAGACGATCTTTCGCGAAACCGCCATTCCCGGTGCCGTGCTGACGCGTGTGGCCTCCAGCCATATCCGCGTCGGCACCTTTCAGTTCTTCGCCGCCCGCGGCGATGGCGCGCGCATCCGCATGCTGGCCGATTACACCATCGCCCGGCACTACCCGGATGCGGCGCAGGCCCCGAATCCCTATCTTGCGCTGTTCGAAGGGGTGGTCGCCCGCCAATGCCGCCTGATTGCACAATGGATGGGCCTTGGCTTTATCCATGGTGTAATGAACACCGATAACATGACCCTGTCGGGCGAAACCATCGACTACGGCCCCTGCGCCTTTATGGAGGGTTACGCCCCCGGCACGGTGTTTTCATCCATCGACCATACCGGGCGCTATGCCTATGCCAACCAACCCCTGATCCTTGGCTGGAACCTTGCGCGGCTGGCCGAAACCTTGCTTGCACTGTTTGACACGGATGCTGACCGCGCGGTTGATCTGGCCAATGAACGCCTGACAGGCATTGCCGCGCAGTACCGCGCGGCATGGGTCGATGTGATGCGCGCCAAGCTTGGGCTTGCTGGTGCCGAGGATGGTGACGGCGCGCTGGCCGATGGGCTGCTGGCGGCTATGGAGGGGCAGGGGGCCGATTGGACACTCACCTTCCGCCGCCTTGCCACGGCGACAACGGGCGATGCAGGCCAACTTGCGCCACTGTTTGCTGATGCGGGCACGCTGCGTGCTTGGCTGCCGCGCTGGCAGGCGCGCCTTGCGCCTGATGCAGCCGCCCGCATGAACCGCGTGAACCCCGCCGTCATCCCCCGCAATCATCTGGTGGAACAGGCGCTTGAGGCGGCCACCCACGGCGATATGGCGCCCTTTGATGCCCTGCTGGCAGCGATCACAGATCCTTTTGCCCCTGAAACCAGACGAGAGGCCTTTGCCTTGCCCGCGCCAGAGGGACTCGCGCCCTATGTTACCTTTTGCGGCACATGACGCAGCGGCGGGACGGATACTTGCCACCACAAAACCGGGAAAAACCAAGGGAAACTGGAGGCGGGTATCGGAATCGAACCGATCTTCACGGATTTGCAATCCGGTGCATAGCCTGCCTGCCCACCCGCCGAGCCTGCGTCGTCCGGTGGAAATAGGCCAATAAATGGGCCGATGCAAGACCTTGCAGTGCGGCTGTCCAAAACGCTTTGATTGACGTACCTCAGTTTCTTGGGAATAGTGCGCCAAAGCAGGGGGAAGCGGTGCGGCCGACAGTCAATGATATTGCACGCGAGGCAGGTGTCAGCCTGGCAACTGTTGACCGCGTTCTGAACGCACGCCCCGGTGTACGCGAAAAGACGATACTGGCGGTCAATGATGCCATCACCCGGTTGGGATATGTGCGTAATGTCGCTGCGGCCAACCTTGCGCGCCAAAGGGTGTACCGCTTTTTGTTCGTGCTGCCGGACGTGCAAAGCCAGTTCATTCTGGCACTGCGCGCCGCAATCGAGGCTGCGGCCCACGGTCCCTTGGCTGAAAGCTGTGAAGTGATGGTGGTGACGGCGCCCTTGCGCGATCCGCATGCGCTGGTCACGGCTGTTGATGAATTTCGCGCCACCCCGCTTGATGGCTGTGCCATCATGGCCCATGAAACACCCGATGTGCGCGACCTGATCATCCGGTTGCGCGCGCAAGGCACGGCTGTGGTGTCACTGATCATGGACCAGCCCCAGGCCCCGCGCGACCATTTCGTTGGCATTGATAATGAGGCCGCAGGCCGCACGGCAGGCGTGCTTTTGGGCCGATTTGTTGGTCAAACGGCGGGAAAAGTGGCCGTGGTCGTCAGTTCCATGCAGGCGCGCGACATGGTTGAACGCCGTCTGGGCTTTGACCGGATCATGGCGGAACGCTTTGCGCATCTGCAGGTACTGCCCTCGATCGAAGGGCATGATGACCGCGATCTGACCATGTAGATCGTCACCGCCAGCCTTGCCTCGCATCAGGGCGTTGTTGCGGTTTACGTGGCCGGTGCGGGCACCCGTGGCGTGACCGAGGCCCTGGCCGCCGCAAACCTTGACCACCGCGCCGTCGTTGTTGCGCATGAGCTGACCCCGCACACCCGTGCCGCGCTGATGGATGGCTCCATAGATGCTGTCATTGCGCAGGACGTGGGCCATCTGGCCCGGTCCGCCTTGCGCGTTCTGAAAGCCAAGACCGACCGTTTGCGCATTGATGCCGGACAGGAACAGATCAACATCACCGTCCTTCTGCGCGAAAATCTGGCCCCGGTGATGCCCACGGCAAACCCGGCCGAAGACCTGATCCCCGGCAACTGACCCCGCGTCAGAATTCGTGGCGGAAGAGCGTTTGAAGGAAAATGAGGGACGTACCTCAAAAATATCTTTACAGCAGGGCAAGGCTGCCGCATGGTGGCTTCAAGAACAAAAGGCAGGGGGAATCACCCCGCCAATCACGACTTCAACCTGGGAGGAGAGAAGATGACGAAACGTTTGCTTGCCGCATCTGCGGCGATGGCCCTTGTGCTGGGCGCGGCCACCTCTGCCAAGGCCGAGGGGGAACTGACCCTGTGCTGGGCTGCATGGGACCCGGCCAATGCGCTGGTGGAACTGTCGAAGGAATTCGAAGCCCAATCTGGCACCAAGATGAATTTCGAGTTCATCCCATGGCCCAACTTTGCTGACCGCATGCTGAACGAGTTGAACTCGGGCGGGCAGCTGTGTGACCTTCTGATCGGTGACAGCCAGTGGATCGGCGGCGGCGCCGAGAACGGCCATTACGTCAAGCTGAACGATTTCTTCGATGCCAACGCCATCAGCATGGATGATTTCGCGCCCGCCACGGTGTATGCCTACTCGACCTGGCCCAAGGGCACGCCAAACTATTACGCACTGCCCGCCATGGGTGATGCGAATGGCTGGTTCTACCGCAAGGACTGGTTCGCGCGCCCCGAGATTCAGGAAGCGTTCAAGGCCGAATACGGCCGCGATCTGGCCGAACCGAAGACCCAGAAAGAGCTGATGGAAATCGCCAAGTTCTTCCAGGGCCGCGAGATTGACGGGCAAACCGTCTATGGCGCCTCGATCTTTACCGAGCGCGGGTCCGAAGGCATTACCATGGGCATCACCGGCGCCCTCTACGCCTGGGGCTTCAAGTATGAAAACACCCCCGGTTCCTATGACATGCAGGGCGCTGTGAACGGGCCTGCAGCGGTGGAAGCCCTTGAATTCTACAAGGGCCTTTATGATTGCTGCACACCACCCGGCTACACCAACGCCTACATGACGGAATCGCTGGATGCCTTCAAATCCGGTCAGGTCGCCATGGCAATGAACTGGTTTGCCTTCTTCCCCGGTCTGTACGCCGATCCCAACACCGGCGGTGACAAGATCGACTTCTTCGTGAACCCCAGCCAGAACGTCGCAGGGTCCACCTTGGGCGGGCAGGGTATTTCCGTGGTGTCCTATTCCGACAATCAGGAAGGTGCGCTGGAATACATCAAGTGGTTCGCACAGCCTGACGTGCAGGCCAAATGGTGGGCGCTTGGCGGCTATTCGGCCCATAATTCGGTGCTGAATGACCCGGGCTTCGTCACCAGCCAGCCCTTCGCCGGTGACTTCCTTGAAGCCATGGCGAACGTGCAGGACTTCTGGCAAGAGCCGGCCTATGCCGAACTGCTGCTGGCCATGCAGGAACGCATGCATAACTACGTGGTGGCTGGTGAAGGCACCGCACAAGAGGCGCTTGACGGTCTGGTCGAAGACTGGACCGAAGTGTTCGAGGCTGAAGGCAAGCTCTAAGCTTTCGCCAGACCCCCGGCCATTGTCACTCCCTGATGGCCGGGGGTTCTGATCCGCGCGGGCCGCTGCCCGTTTTCCAAGCCGTTTCCACGCCGCAGAGGAGCCCCTGCGCCCATGTCCCATTCCACCATGGATGCCGCTGCCCGGGCCACACCGCCCCAGATCGCCCGCCGCATCAAGGGCCTGTCCGACCGCACCATCGCCTGGTTGTTCGTGGCCCCCACGATTTTCCTACTGCTGGCCATCAACATCTTTCCGTTAATCTGGACGATCTATCTGTCCTTCACCGACTATCGCGCCAACCGGCCCAACCGCGAAGTGGAATGGGTGGGGCTAGAGAATTACCAGAAGATCCTGACCGATGATGGCATTTGGGCCAACATGCAGGCCACGGCGCATTTCCTGATCTGGACGATCTTCTTTCAGGTGCTGATCGGCTTTACCCTGGCCTGGCTGATCAACAAGAAGTTCAAGGGCAATGATCTGTGGACCACGCTGATCGTGCTGCCCATGATGCTGTCGCCCGCCGTTGTCGGCAACTTCTGGACCTTTCTCTACCAGCCGCAGATCGGCCTGTTCAACTACATCGTCGAGTTTTTCACCGGCACACCTGCGTCGAGTTTCGAGATGCTGGGCACCACGGCGCTGGCCCCTTGGGCGATTGTCATCGTCGACACCTGGATGTGGACACCCTTCGTCATGCTGATCTGCCTTGCCGGTCTGCGATCCATACCCGATTACATCTATGAGGCCGCCGAGGTGGACCGCGCCAGCAAATGGCGGCAGTTCTGGACAATCACCATCCCCATGGTGCTGCCCTTCCTCATGCTGGCCGTGCTGTTCCGCGGCATCGAGAATTTCAAGATGTTCGATCTGGTCGTCCAACTTACTGGCGGCGGTCCGGGGTCTGTGACCGAACTCGCATCCATCAACCTGAAACGTGAAGCGTTTGAAAAGTGGCGCACCGGCTATTCCTCTGCCTACGCCATCATCCTGTTTGTCACCGTGTTTGGCCTTGCCAGCATCTACGTCAAAGCCCTGAACAAGGTCAAAGAAAGATGAGCGCTGTTTCCATCACCGAACCGTCGAACCGCACCAAATGGGTCGCAGGCACCATCGTCATCCTTTACGCGCTGATCACCCTGCTGCCCTTGGTCTGGATCGTGCTGACCGGCTTCAAGACCCCGCCAGACAGCATCAGCTATCCGCCCAAGGTGATCTTCGAACCAACGCTGGAAGGCTACGTGAACCTGTTCACCACGCGCAGCCGCATCGCCGCCGACGACCTTGCCGCACTGCCGCCGCCTGAGACATGGTATGATGAAATCGTGCGTGACCGTGACATGGTCATCGTCGGCCCGTCCAAGTTTGGTGAGCGTTTCCTGAATTCCGTCATCATCGGCTTTGGCTCAACCGCTCTGTCGATCATCCTTGGCACACTGGCCGCCTATGCCTTCAGCCGGTTCAAGGTGCCGCTCAAGGATGATCTTCTGTTCTTCATCCTGTCTACCCGCATGATGCCGCCCATCGCCGTCGCCATTCCCATTTTCCTGATGTTCCGCGAACTGGGCCTGTCCGACACCCACCTTGGCATGATCCTGCTGTATACCGGCGTGAACATCAGCCTTGCCGTCTGGCTGATCCACGGTTTCATGGATGAAATCCCGCGCGAATATGAAGAGGCCGCCCTGATTGATGGCTACACCCGCTTTCAGGCCTTCCGAAAGGTTGTGCTGCCACAGGCCGCCACGGGCATCGCCTCTACCGCTATCTTCTGTCTGATCTTTGCCTGGAACGAATACGCCTTTGCCGTGCTGCTTACCTCCGGCACCGCCCAGACAGCTCCGCCCTTCATTCCCACGATCATCGGCGTGGGCGGGCAGGATTGGCCGGCCGTGGGGGCAGGGGTCACGCTGTTCCTGATCCCGGTCATGGTGTTCACCATCCTGCTACGCAAACACCTGCTGCGCGGCATCACATTCGGCGCGGTGCGCAAATGACGGGGGGTGTTGCGCAACGCACGGTCTCTGCGCGCGTAGAGACGAAAAGAAGACGGAAAGAAGACGCGATCAAGACGGCGAAAAGGGGCAAGACATGACCAATTTCTTAACCGGCCTGATGCGCTTTCGGCGCGGCCCATGGGAGAACCTTGCCTCCGTGCTGATCGGCCTTGGCGTGGTCATGCTGATGCAACCCTTCGCGCTCTGGGCCTATACCTACAGCTTCATCGTCACCCTAGTTGGCACCGTGATGTTCATCATCACCAGCCATTTTCCGGAGTAGCCCTGTGGCCGAAATCGTCATTCGCAACCTGCGCAAGGAATTCGGCGCGTTCACGGCGGTGAAGGGATCGTCCTTCACCATCGCGGACGGCGAATTCTTCATGCTGCTGGGCCCTTCAGGCTGCGGCAAGACCACCACCTTGCGCATGATTGCAGGGCTGGAACTGCCAACCTCGGGCGAGATTCTGATTGATGGCGAAGACGTCAGCCAGAAGCCCGCAAGCCAGCGCGACATTGCCATGGTGTTTCAGATGTTCGCGCTGTATCCGCATATGAACGTGCGCAAGAACATCAGCTATCCCCTTGTTTCGCAAGGCGTTCCTGCCGCCCAAGTAAAGGCCAAGGTTGCCGAGGTGGCGCGGATTCTGGGCATTGAAAGCATCCTTGATAAGCCCGTTGGCGGCCTTGCCGGGGGCGACCGTCAGCGCGTGGCGCTTGGCCGCGCCATCGTGCGCAGCCCCAAGGCCTTCATGATGGACGAACCCTTGGGTGCCTTGGATGCCGAATTCCGCGAACACATGTCCGAGGAACTGCGCGCCTTGCATGACCGCATGAAGGCCACCACGGTCTATGTGACGCATGACCAGTTAGAGGCGATGCAGATGGGCGACAAGATCGTGGTGATGAACCACGGTGTCGTGGAACAGTTCGGCAAACCGCAGGATATTTACGATCACCCCGCCACCATGTTCGTGGCCGATTTCATCGGCAGCCCGGCGATGAATTTCCTGCGTTTCGAAGGGGTTGCGGGGCAGGGGGCCGAGGTTGTGACGGTGGGCGATGCCACCATCGCCCTGCCGCAACTGCAGGAAAACGCCCCCGGAAAGGCACTTGCCCTGGGTGTGCGCCCCGAACATATCCAGCTGACGGACGCGGGCCATTTGCAGGGTCGCACCGTTGCCACGGAATACCTTGGCACCACACAGATCGTCACCATCGACACGGCCCATGGCATTCTCAAGGCCCGCGCCCCGTCGTCCAAGGTTGTGAAACCGGGTGAGAACGTCGGGTTGGCCCTGACAGCGCAGGCCCTGTCGCTGTTTGATACCGCATCAGGCCGCGCCCTGCGCACTGCTGCAAACGCAAAGGTGCTTTATGGCTGAGGTCGAACTTTCCAATCTTTCCAAGGCCTTCGGCGCAACCAAGGCCGTGTCTGATGTATCAATGACCATCCCCGATGGCGCATTTGTCGTGCTGCTTGGCCCCACGGGTGCGGGCAAAACCACGATGCTGCGCCTGATTGCGGGGCTGGAAAAGCCCGACACGGGCGATGTCCGCATCAGCGGGGCCAGCGTTCTGGCCGATACTCCGGCGCAGCGCGATGTGGCGATGGTGTTCCAGCAGTACTCGCTTTACCCCCACATGACCGTGCGTGACAATCTGGCCTTCCCGCTGCGCAGCCCTGTGCTGAATGTTCCCGAAGACGAAATCGCACGCCAGATCAAGGCTGTAGCAGAGGTTCTTCATATAGATCACAAGCTGGACAACAAGGCCACGCAGCTGTCTGGCGGTGAAATGCAGCGCGTGTCCATCGGGCGCGCCCTTGTGCGCAACCCGCGTATCTACCTGATGGATGAACCCCTCAGCAGCCTTGACGCCAAGCTGCGCGCCGAATTGCGTGTGGAACTAAAGCGCATTCATGCGGAAATGGGGGCGACGTTCCTCTATGTGACGCATGATCAGATCGAAGCCATGACCATGGCCAGCCATGTGGGCGTGCTGGATCAGGGGCGCCTTGTTCAATTCGGCACCCCGCGCGAGATTTATGACAACCCGGTCAACCTGTATGTCGCCACCCGCCTTGGCCAGCCGCGCATCAACGTGCTGCCCGCCACGGCCTTTGGCAATGCCCCCGCCAATGCCACGCAAATCGGCCTGCGCCCGGAACATATCGCCACAGGTGATGGTCAGCCCGCTACGATCCGCCGGGTGGAACATCTGGGCGATCAGACGCGCCTGCATCTGGACATGGGGCCGCACAACCTGATCACTCTGACGGAACCGCACACCACCTACACATCCGGCAGCACCATTCACATCCGGCCGCAGAACCCGCTCTGGTTTGATGCCAGCGGCACCCGCGTTGCCTGAAGAAACCCGCGTAAGGAGTTGATAATGAAACAGTTCATGAACAGCCGCGAGTCGCTTGTGACAGATGCGATTGATGGGCTGATCCGCACATCCGGCGGGCATCTGGCGCGGCTGGATGGCTATCCGCATATCAAGGTCGTGGTCCGCACCGATTGGGACAAGTCGCAGGTGGCGCTGGTCTCAGGCGGGGGCTCCGGGCATGAGCCCAGCCATGCTGGCTTTGTGGGCAAGGGCATGCTGACGGCGGCGGTCTGCGGCGAGGTGTTTGCTAGCCCCTCGGTGGATGCGGTGCTGGCGGGTATTCTGGCGGTCACGGGCAAGGCGGGCTGCCTGCTGATCGTCAAGAACTATACGGGTGACAGGCTGAACTTTGGCCTTGCCGCCGAACGGGCGCGGGCATTCGGGCTGCGCGTGAACATGGTGATTGTGGATGATGACGTGGCCCTGCCGCACCTGCCGCAGGCGCGCGGCGTGGCGGGCACGCTGTTTGTGCACAAGATTGCCGGGGCGCTTGCCGATCAGGGCGCAGATCTTGAGGCTGTGACTGCCGCCGCGCAAAAGGCGATTGCGGGCATGGCGAGCATTGGCATGTCGCTTGATACCTGTACCGTTCCGGGCAGCCCCAAGGAAGACCGTATTGGTGACGGAAAGGCCGAGCTTGGCCTTGGCATTCACGGCGAAGCGGGCGTGCAACAGGTTGATTTTGCTGGCGCAAAGGCGGCCATGGCCATGGTAGTAGACAAGCTGTTGCCCCATGCAAAGGGCAGCCGGCATGTGGCGCTGCTGAACAACCTGGGCGGGGCGACGCCGCTTGAGATGTCCGTGCTTGCGGCCGAGCTGACATCGTCGGCGCTTGGCGCGCATCTGCAGGCCATCATCGGCCCCGCGGCCTTGATGACATCGCTGGATATGCAGGGCTTTTCCGTGTCGATCCTGCCGGTGACCGAGGCCGAGGAAAAGGCGCTTGCCGCACCGGTGGCCCCTTCGGCATGGCCCGGTTTGCAAACCATCGTGCCCGTCGCCATCCGCCCCTTGCCCGATGGGTTGGCACCGCTGAAGGCCATCGCTTCTGCACATCCTGCCCGCCGCGCCCTGATTGCCGAGTGCTGCAAGGCGCTGATCGCGGCCGAGGCAGACCTGAACCTGCTTGATGCCAAGTCCGGTGATGGCGATACCGGGTCAACGTTGGCCACTGCGGCGCGCGCCTTGGAAAAGGCGCTGGATGGCCTGCCATTGGCCGATATCACACAGGCCTACCGCGCCATCGGGAGTGAGCTTGCGCAAACCATGGGTGGCTCGTCCGGTGTGCTGCTGGCAATCTTCTTTGCCGCCGCAGGGGACGCCAGCGCCAGTGGCAAAGACTGGATCGGCGCCCTGCAGACCGGTCTTCAACGGGTGATGCAGGTGGGGGGGGCCGCACCCGGCCACCGCACCATGATTGATGCCCTTGCCCCGGCGCTTGATGCGCTTGCGCAAGGCGTTGCTGCGGCAGCCACCGCCGCACGTGCAGGCGCGAATGCCACGGCCGCCATGAAGCGTGCCAAGGCCGGGCGTGCAAGCTATCTGTCGGAAGACAAGCTTGCAGGCCATAACGACCCCGGAGCCGAAGGCGTGGCCCGGCTGTTCGAACATCTGGCAAAAGTCTGATCCTGCGGCAGCTTTGTTTGACAAACCCTTGGGCAAAAGGTTTTCCTTTCACCAAGGGGGTGCCGCATGACACCGGAAGACCGCATCCGAGCCTTACCCATCTGGAAGGGGCAGATGTCATTTGTGCCGCTGGCGGGCGGTTTGACCAACCAGAATTTCGTCGTGACCGATGCATCAGGCCGGCATGTCGTGCGGATCGGGGCTGATATTCCCGAACATCACATTTTTCGCAAGGTTGAGGCAGCGGTCAGCCGGGCGGCCCATGCGGCGGGCGTAGCACCGGTGCTGCGCTATCAAACGGATGGCGCACTCGTGTTTGACCATATCGAGGGGCGCACGCTGACAGCGGCCGATCTGTGCGATGACGCCCAGCTTGATGCAGCACTTGCCATCGTGATCCGCACACACCGCGAGGTGCCAAAACATCTGCGTGGCCCCGCGCCGCTGTTCTGGGTTTTTCATACTTTGCGCGATTATGCTGCAACCTTGCGGGCCGGCAACAGCCGGTATCTGACCAGTGATCTGATGGAAGACGCCGCCGAACTTGAAGCGGAAGTTGGGGCGATTGATCTGATCCTTGGCCACAACGATCTGTTGCCAGCCAATTTTCTGCATGACGGCCAGCGCATGTGGCTGGTTGACTGGGAATACGCGGGCTTCAATTCGCCGCTGTTTGACCTTGGTGCGCTGGCCAATGCTGGCCTGACCCATGCGCAGGAAAAGCGCGTGCTGACCACATATTTCGGCGCACCGCCAACGGCTGACCTGTGGCACCGCTATCGTGCCATGAAGGCCGCAAGTGCCCTGCGTGAGGCGATGTGGTCCATGGTGCAAGAGGTGCATTCACCCCTTCCGTTGGACTTTGCAGCCTACACGGCGACGCAACTTACGCTTTACCGCGCGGCCTTTGATGCGTTCCGCCACCCCTGACCGGCAAAGGCCAAAGACCTGACAGGCCCTGTGCGGGATTCAGCCATCAAACCGCGTGGCCCCGCGCCTTCGTTCATCCACGGGTTGGGTCAGAACGGCAGCCTGATGCGCCCGCTGGTCACAATTCGCGCGCGGGCAGATGCGGCAGTTGATGCCGATCGGAACCATCCGGGCACGCGTCACGGTAAAGGCTTCGGCATAGCCAATCTCGCTGGCATGTTCGATGGTGCAGCCAAGCGCCACTGCCAGCCGGTTATCCTGCCCGTAGCGTTCAAAGGTTGGCCGGTCAACCGTGCGTGAGAATACGAAATACTGTGACGCATCCGGCATTTCCACGAACTGTGTGACGATCTTTGATGGCGTGCGGAACGATGTGTGCACATCCAGCCGCGGGCAGGCCCCGCCATATTCCGCCAGATGAAAGTCCGTCGCGTTGAACCGCTTTGTCACGTTCCCGCCCTTGTCCACCCGCAGGAAAAAGAACGGCACCCCCGTCGCTCCATCCCTTTGCAGGGTCGTCGCCCGGTGGCAGGCTTGTTCGAAACTGACGCCAAAGCGCGTGGCCAGATGGTCAAGGTCGTATTTGGAAGCCTTCGCCCCGGCCAGAAACGCCTCATAGGGCATCAGCACCGCAGCGGCAAAGTAATTGGCCAGTTCCACCCGCAGGCGCGACATGCCGCGCATGTCCGTTATGCCCGACCGTTCCACCAGCCCGTCAAACAGCGGGCGTAACTCCAACAGGCCCGCCATATGCGTCAACTGAAAGATGCGGTTGGTATGATCCAGCGCCTCTGACAGCAAAATCTCGCGGCTTGCTTCATCATACTGGCGCAGGGTGCCCGGCAGATCGGCCACGTTCACCAGTCGCACATTCACCCCCACACGGTCACGCAGGCGCGCCTTCAGGGCGGTGTACACCTCATCCCGTGGCACGGGGGCGGGCCAGAACCCTTCGGCCGCGCGCTCCAGATCGGCAAAGTGGTTGCGGTTGCGGCGAAAGACGTGGTGCACGGCGGCCTCGGGCGTGGCCACAAGGTTTGGCGCCTCGGCCTCGGTCAGGGCCATCAGC
This sequence comes from Pseudomonadota bacterium, assembly GCA_046049665.1. Taxonomy (GTDB): domain Bacteria; phylum Pseudomonadota; class Alphaproteobacteria; order Rhodobacterales; family Rhodobacteraceae; genus JAAFHS01. The sequence goes on from JBJOQW010000159.1 coordinate 25,526, forward strand.
TGATCGGTGGCCGCCTGATGCGCGCGGTGCAGGCGCAGAAAGGCGGCGGCAAGGTCTGGCGCATGGACAAGGGCCGCGCGCAATTGCGCAAGGTCGGGGCGGCTGTCGGCAAACAGCGGGTCCTGCATGGCCGCGCGCAGATCGGCCAACTGGCCCGCGCCGTCATCATCTGCAATATCGCGCCAGTCAACGCCGTAAGCTTCGAACAGGCGCAGCAAGACTTGCACCGAAACAGAGCGTTCGTTGTTTTCCAGCAAATTCACATAAGATGCGCTGATCCCCAGCGTGCGCGCCATAGCCCCTTGGGTTTCAGCGCGTTCCAGCCGCAGGCGGCGCAAATGGGGGCCAATGAAGGTTTTCTGCATACAACTGCACACATTCTGGGTATGTCATCTTTACAATATTACAAAAATACCAACTTGTAAACTTTCGCGTTTACAGCAGAACGCGCTTTGCCTTTGCACATCGCTGCCCCCGCGTCAGAAGGGCGCATCAGCGAAGCGGAGGGCATCATGAAAACCGGAATCACCCATCTTTACATACCCGGCCCGACAAACGTGCCCGATGATGTGCGCCGCGCGATGAACGTGCCCATGCAGGACATGCGCGCCCATGATTTCGGGGCACAATGGCTTTCGCTGTATGAAGACCTCAAGATGATCATGCGCACGACCGAAGGCACGGCGATGCTGCTGCCGGGGTCGGGTACGGCTGCATGGGAAGCGGCCATGACAAACACGCTGAGCCCCGGTGACAAGGTGCTGATGGCACGTCACGGCCAGTTCAGCACGCTGTGGGTGGAAATGGCACAGCGCCTTGGGCTTGATGTGATTGTGGTCGATGCGCCTTGGGGCACAGGCACGCCGGTCGCCGAATTCGCGCGTCATCTGGCGGCAGACCGCGCAGGCGAGATCAAGGGCGTGTTTGCCACACACAACGAAACGGCCACAGGTGTGACAAGTGATATCGCGGCAGTGCGCGCGGCAATGGACGGGGCGTTCCACAAGGCAATGCTGTTTGTGGATGCAGTGTCATCGCTTGGCTCCATCGACGTGCGGATGGATGACTGGGGCGTGGATCTGCTGGTGGCGGGCAGCCAGAAGGGCCTGATGTGCCCGGCGGGTCTGGGTGTGCTGGGCATCAGCCCAAAGGCGATGGAAGCCAGCAAAACGGCCACGATGCGCCGCGCCTACTTTGAATTCAAGGACATGGTCGCGATGAATGCGGGCGGCTATTTCCCCTATACGCCGCCCACGCAACTGCTGCACGGCATGCGCGCGGCGATGGACCGGATCAAGGCTGAAGGGCTGGATAATGTGCTGGCGCGCCATGCGCGGCTTGCCGAAGGCGTGCGCCGGGCCGTGGCGGCCTGGGGGTTGCAACTGGTGGCGGAATACCCGGCGCTTTATTCCAACACCGTCTCGGCGATCCGTGTTCCTGCCGATGTGGATGCGCGCGAAGTGATCCGCATTGCCTATGACCGTTATGCAACCTCGCTCGGTTCGGGCCTGTCGCAACTGGCGGGCAAGGTGTTCCGCATTGGCCATCTGGGCGATCTGAATGAAGGGATGGTCCTGACCGCCCTTTCCGTGACAGAAATGGCCTTGTCCGAGGCAGGCGTGAACATCCGCTTCGGATCAGGCGTGGCGGCAGCGCAGCAATGGTTCTCTACGGGCCGCGCCCTGCAAACGCCTGCCATCGCGGCCGAATAACCCTAAGGAATATCAGATGAGCCATACGCTTTACCCGCTGCGCCGCGCGCGTTTGCAGCGGTCCGAACTTGCTGTGCCGGCGTCAAACCCGGCGATGATCGACAAGGCCGCTGCGGGCCCTGCAGACTTTGTGTTTCTGGACCTTGAGGATGCCGTCGCTCCGCCAGAAAAGGAACAGGCGCGCAAGAACTGCATTCAGGCGCTGAATGACATTGACTGGGCGGGCAAGGGTAAAACCGTGTCGGTGCGCATCAACGGGCTGGATACGCATTACATGTACCGCGATGTGGTAGATGTGATGGAACAGGCCGGTTCCCGCGTGCACACGCTGCTGGTGCCCAAGGTGGGCGTGCCTGCGGACCTTTATATGGTTGAGGCGCTGGTCAACCAGATCGAACAGGGCAAGGGCTATAGCACCCGCGTGGGGCTGGAAGCGCTGATCGAAACCGCCCTTGGCATGGCGAACGTCGAGGCGATTGCGCAGTTCGGCGGGCGGCTGGAGGCGTTACACTTTGGCGTGGCGGATTATTCGGCCAGCATGCGGGCGCGCACGACGAACATCGGCGGGCTGAACCCGATGTATCCGGGCGATCAGTGGCATGCCGCGATCTGCCGGATGGTCATTGCCTGCCGCGCTTATGGCTTGCGGGCAATTGATGGGCCCTTTGGGGATTTCTCGGATCCCGAAGGCTACAAGGATGGCGCGCGGCGCGCTGCGGCGCTTGGCTGCGAAGGCAAATGGGCAATCCATCCGTCACAGGTGGCACTGGCCAATGAAATCTTCAGCCCGACCGAGGCCGAGGTGACCAAGGCGCGCCGCATCATCGAAGAACTGCGCAAGGCCGAAAGCATGGGCAAGGGTGCTGCCAGCCTTGATGGCAAGATGATTGATGCCGCATCCGAAAAGCAGGCCAACAACATTCTGGTGATGGCAGACGCCATTGCCGCCAAGCACGCCTGAAAATTTTAGTACTAAAATTTTCAGGCCCTCACAGGAAGGGACGCGCAGATGGATATTCACGAATACCAGGCCAAGGAAATTCTGGCGCGTTTCGGCGTGCCTGTGCCGCGCGGCGGGCTGGCCTATAGCCCGGAACAGGCGGGCTACCGCGCACGCGAGTTGGGCGGCAGCGCCTGGGTCGTCAAGGCGCAGGTGCATTCCGGGGGCAGGGGGGCCGCAGGTGGCGTTAAGCTTTGCCGTTCGCCCGAAGAAGTGCAGGCCTTTGCCGCCACCTTGTTCGGCAAGCAGCTGGTGACCAAGCAGACCGATTCCAACGGCAAGGGCGTTTATCGGCTTTGGGTCGAAGGGGCCTCGGACATTGCCAAGGAAATGTATCTGGGCTTTGTGCTCGACCGCAAGTCCGAACGCATCATGATTGTCGCCTCGGCCCGTGGCGGAATGGAGATCGAGGATCTGGCCGAATCCGATCCCAACAGCCTGCGTCGCATGACAATTGACCCGGCCGTGGGCCTGTCTGAATTTCAGGCGCGCGAGCTGGCCTTTGATCTGGGGCTGAAGGGTGGCCAGATTGCCCAGATGGTCACCATCCTGAAGGCCTGCTACCGCGCCTATCGTGACCTTGATGCCGTCATGGTGGAAATCAACCCGCTGGTCATTACCGGCGCGGGTGATCTGGTGGCGCTTGATGCCAAGATGTCATTTGATACCAATGCCTTGTTCCGCCAACCTCAGGTTGCCGAACTGCGCGACCGCAGCCAGGAAGACCCGCGCGAATCCACTGCCGGTGATCATGGTCTTGCCTATGTCGGGCTTGATGGCGATATCGGCTGCATCATCAACGGCGCAGGTCTGGCCATGGCATCCATGGACATGATCAAGCTTGCAGGTGGTGAGCCTGCGAACTTTCTGGACATTGGCGGCGGGGCCAGCCCCGAACGCGTGGTGCGGGCCTTCCGCACCGTGCTGGCCGACAAGAACGTCAGCGTCATCCTTGTGAACATCTTTGCCGGGATCAACCGTTGCGACTGGGTCGCCGAGGGCGTGGTGCAGGCTTACAAGGAAGTGGGGCTGACCATACCGGTCGTCGTGCGCCTTGCGGGAACGAATGTGGATGAGGGCAATCGTATCATCCGATCCTCGGGCCTGCCGCTGATCACTGCCGATACGCTGGCAGAAGCTGCCGCCAAGGCCGTTGCTGCCCGTCCGAAACTTGCTGCATAGGAGAAGACCATGGCCATTCTCATCACCGAAAAGACCCGCGTCATCGTTCAGGGCATGTCAGGCCGCATTGGCGCCTTCCATGCAGCCGACATGATCAAGCATGGCACCAACGTGGTTGGCGGCGTGACACCGGGGAAGGGGGGCGAGATGCACCTTGACCGCCCTTTGTTCAACACCGTGCGCGAGGCGGTCGCGGCCACGGGGGCGGAAGCGAGCCTTGTCTTCGTGCCGCCACCTTTTGCCGCCGACGCGATCATGGAAGCAGCAGATGCGGGCATCAAGACGGCGGTTTGTGTGACAGACGGTATTCCCAGCCAGGACATGATGCGCCTGAAGCGCTTTTTGCGGCGCTATCCGGCAGACCGCAAGCTGCGCCTGATCGGGCCGAATTGTGCGGGCATCATCAGCCCCGGCAAAGGCTTCATGGGCATCATGCCGCCGCATATCTACATGCCGGGGCGTGTGGGCATCATCGGGCGGTCGGGCACGCTGGGATATGAGGCGGCCAGCCAGATGAAGGCGCTTGGCATTGGCGTGTCGACCTCTGTGGGGATTGGCGGCGATCCGATCAACGGCAGCAGCTTCCGCGATATTCTGGAACTGTTCGAGGCTGATGCGGAAACGGATGCGATCATGATGATCGGCGAAATCGGCGGCCCGCAAGAGGCCGAGGCCGCGGAATATGTGCGCGACCACATGAGAAAGCCAGTGGTCGCGTATATTGCAGGCCTGTCCGCACCCAAGGGCCGCAAGATGGGCCATGCGGGCGCGATCATCAGCGCTTTTGGCGAGTCTGCGCAGGAAAAGGTGGAAATCCTGTCGGCCGCAGGCATCACCGTGGCACCCAACCCCAGTGCGATGGGCGAAACGATGGCGCGCGTTTTGAACCGGGTGGCTGCCGCTGCCTGAGTGTCCCATGATGGGACACTTTTTCAAGCCAGCAATATCAATAGCTTGCAGTCGCGCGTTAAGGTTTTGACAACCTTTGCGCGCGACGCTGTCACAGACTGCGGCCACAATCGGCGCAAGACTAAACGCATGTGAAGGGTGCGCACAAACGCCAATCGCACGTGACACCTGCCGTGCAGCGCAAGGCGGCACGCGGCTAACCGTAGCTATATCTGAAAATTTTGGCTCCGGCGGTAGGGATCGAACCTACGACCAATTGATTAACAGTAAGCCTAGACGCGCCGCGCAACCTACGGTATAGTCCCGGGGTTGTGCCCAAGTGCCTGTAAAGGCTGGGTTACTGCGGACCACACGGGGGCTTACAGAGCCCCGCCCGACTAACCCGACCTCTGCCTGCCCCGTCTTAGCACCGTCTTAGCCCGAACCACCACAGGAACAAAAGATGAACACGCAACCCACCAAGCTCTCCAAGGAAGTGATGGACAAGCTCCCGCCCGCCGCCTCCGGCCAATACATCGTGCGCGACACGGAGGAGCCCGGCTTCTTCGTCGTGGTCGGTGCCCGGACAAAGACCTTCACCGTGCAGGTGGACGTGGTGTCGCCCTTGGGCAAGCGGTCCACCAAGAAGCGGGCGGTGGGGAAGTG
>JBJOQW010000160.1:0-3537 GCA_046049665.1 Pseudomonadota bacterium
CCATGCGCCTGACCGAATTCCTTGGAACCGATCAGAACGGCAGCAGCACCGTCAACAATGCCGGATGAATTGCCGGCGTGGTGGATGTGGTTGATGCGTTCCAGATGCGGGTATTTCATCATGGCGATCTTGTCGAAACCGGGCATGACTTCACCCATGTCCTTGAAGCTCGCCTTCAGCGCGCCAAGCGCCTGCATGTCAGTGCCGGGGCGCATGTATTCATCGGTGGAAAGGATCGGAATGCCGTTCTGATCCTTAATGGTGATGACTGATTTTTCGAACCGCTTGTCAGCCCATGCCGCTGCCGCACGTTTTTGCGATTCAACGGCCAAAGCATCTGCCATATCACGCGTGAAGCCGTATTCGGTGGCGATGATATCGGCCGAAATGCCTTGCGGGACGAAGTAGGTTTTCATGGCAAGTGATGGGTCAACGGCGATCGCGGCACCATCGCTGCCCATGGGCACGCGGCCCATCATTTCAACGCCACCGGCGATATAGGCATGGCCAGCCCCGCCGCGCACCTGATTGGCGGCAAGGTTCACGGCCTCCATTCCGCTGGCACAGAAGCGGTTGATGGCAAGGCCGGGAATGCTTTCGTCAAGGTCGGATGCCAACACGGCAGACCGCGCAAGGCAGCCGCCCTGTTCACCCACCTGCGTGACATTGCCCCAGATCACGTCTTCGACCGCATGGCCGGTCAGCCCGTTGCGTTCCTTGACGGCGTTCAGAACCTTGGCCGACAGGGCGACCGAGGTCAGTTCATGCAGGGCCCCGTCAGCGCGGCCCTTGCCACGGGGGGAACGGACGGCGTCATAGATATAGGCTTCGGACATGTGGGGTCTCCTTCACAGGGGGGCGGGCGGCAAGGCCCGCTGCATCAGATCATAGGGGTGTTTCCAGCCGGGCAGGCCCGCGATGGCATCAAGCCAACGGTTGATATGGGGCCAGTCGGCGCGGTCAAAGCCGTAGGGTTCGGGGTAGTAAAGATAGCCGCACAGCGAAAGGTCGGCGATGCTGGGTGCTGTGGCCACCATCCAGCTGCGGGTTGCGAGGTGGTCATTCAGAACGCCGTAGGCAGCCTTGAGGCGGCCCTGCATGAAGGGGATGACGCCTGCGGGGCGCTTATCCTCGGGCAGGAAGTTCGACAGAAACCGCGTGGTGCCGATGACGGTGGACAGTTTGTGATTATCCCAGAAAAGCCAGCGCTGGATTTCGCGCCGCTCTGCCTCGGACTGCGCGCCCAGCTTGCCGGATGTGCTGCTGATATAATCAAGAATGACACCGGACTGCGTCAGCGTGATGTCGCCATCCACCAGCACAGGCACCTCACCCATGGGGTTGATGGCGCGGAACGCGTCGGAACGCGCCTCACCATTGAAGAAGTCAACGAAGACGGGGTCCCAGGCGATATCGGCCAACGTCAGCGCGAGGGCGCATTTGTAGGCATTGCCGGATTCGCCGAAACAATAGAGTTTCATGGTCATGGCTGCCTTTCAGCGGTGGTGCGTGTGGCGCGCATTGGATTGAGTATTTCTGCAAAGAGAAAACCACGTAACGCATTTTTAACCGGAATCGCGCGACTGTCTGTCTGCGGTACAGGGAGGAGTCCCGATGACCGCCAAAGGGAAAGCCGCCCCGGTTCGTGTGTGAAGCTCTCACATGGGTTGGACCGACCCCTCGGGCCGGGGCGCACTCTCTTGGTTTTCTCTTTGTCCAAATACTCAATTGCACTTGGCCCGGGGGTGCGGCGGCGCATGGTCATTCCACGGCCGTCAGGCTGGCCGGTTCAAAGGTGACGCCAGTGAATTCGGGGTAGCTGGCGGTCAGCAATTGTACCTGTGACGGGTCATCCACGCGCACCAGAAACCACTTGCCCTCATCCTCAAATGACAGCGTATCACCTTCGGACCGCATCTTGCCCACGCCGTCCACGGTCATCACGGTAAAGGTCGGGATCATGGCATAGCCGCGGCTGCCATCGGGCGTGGTGGCCCATGTGGCGGCATTCATATCCATGCCGAAATCATCAATCGTGACGGTTTCCATGGCAATTTCGATCTGTTCCTTCATGGCCGCCATCAGCGCCTCTTCGGAAAGGCCAGATTGCGCAGCAAGGCTGGAAAGGATCTTGCCCGGCATGTAGTCGAACACGGCGGCCATATCGCCACCGGTGAAGGCCGCGTTGAACGCATCCACGCGCTGGGTGATGGCGGCGCGCTCGGCATCGGGGATGGGCTCGGCAAAAGCGGGGGTTGCAGCAAGGGCAAAGGCAAGGAGGGCAGCTTTGAAAAAGGTTTTCATCGGGTTCTCCGGATTACGATTTACGGTCTTCAAGTTCGGCGTTGAACAGCCGCAACCTGTGGGTCAGATTTTCCGTATGCGTGACGCTGTCAAAATGTTCGAACAGGAATGACAGCGCCTCTCCCTCATCCAGACCTGCCTCTGCCGCGAAACGCTTGAGCCTTCGGTAGCCATCTTCCGTCATGGCGACGGGAAAGCGGCGGGTCAGGCGAAAGCGTTTGGGCATGGGCAACTCCGGTTTGGACAGGGCGATTTTTCGACGAAAAATCGTGGCCCCACCCTAGAACGCCTCAGCCGACAGCGCCATCACAGGTTCGGCACCCGACTCAATCCGCGCCAGATGCATGCCGCAGGCAGGCAATTGCCGTGCCATGTAGAAGCGGCCCGTGGCAATCTTGGCTTCCAGATAATCACGGTCCGTATCGCCTGCATCCAGCGCCACATAGGCGGCCTTGGCCATGCGCGTCCACATCAGGCCAAGGCAGACATGGCCCATCAGGTGCATGAAATCATAGCTGCCCGACAGGGCGGCATTGGGGTTTTTCATCTGGCCCATGAAGAACATCGCAGCCTGTTGCAGCTGTTTGGACGCCAGTTTCAACGGTTCGACAAAGCCCTTCATCCGGTCATCACCCGCATGCGCCGCACATTCGGCTTTGACCATTTCAAAGAACGCCATCACATGCTTGCCGCCATCCTGTGCAAGCTTGCGCCCCACCAGATCAAGCGCCTGCACGCCATTGGCGCCTTCATAGATCATGGCGATACGCGCATCGCGGGCAAACTGCGACATGCCCCATTCTTCGATATAGCCATGCCCGCCGTACACCTGCTGGGCTGCCACGGCCATTTCAAAACCCTTGTCGGTCTGAAAGCCCTTGATCACCGGGATCATCAGGCTGACCAGCCCTTCGGCGGCCTCATCCCCTTGCCGCACCGAGCGGTCAATCAGGCTGGCGGCCCAGAACGTAAGGGCGCGCGCGCCTTCGACAAAGGATTTCTGTTCCATCAGGTTGCGGCGGATATCGGGGTGCACGATCAGCGGATCGGCGGGCCCCGCGGGGTTCTTGACGCCCGTAATGTCACGGCCCTGCAGGCGGTCCTTGGCATAAGCCAGCGCGTTCTGATAGGCGGCTTCGGCCTGCGCATAGCCCTGCAGGCCCACGCCAAGGCGCGCTTCGTTCATCATGGTGAACATGGCGCGCATGCCCTTGTGCAGATCACCCAGCAGCC
>JBJOQW010000161.1:0-11215 GCA_046049665.1 Pseudomonadota bacterium
CCATCCACGAATTCCGGGCGGAATTCGGGGTGCGCCTGCACGGTAAACGCGCGGTCATCGTACAGAAGTGCTGCATTGGTGCAGAAATCATTCCCGGCGATCACCCGCGCTGCATCTGGCTTGGCCACCACCTGATCGCGGTGCCATGCGTTCAGCGTGACGGTTTCACCGCCAAAGTCATAATCCTGCGGGCCCACGGCCCAACCGCCCGCATAGCGTTCGACCTTTCCCCCCATCGCCTGCGCGATGATCTGGTGGCCAAAGCAGATGCCCACCATGGGCACATGGGCGGCATAGGCCGCGCGGATGAAATCCATCAGGGGTGGAATGAACGGATGATCCTCATAGGCGCCATGGCGTGACCCGGTGATCAGCCAGCCTTCACAATCATGCACCGAGGATGGAAAATCCATGCCCTCAACATGATAAGTGCGAAAAGTCAGGCCATGGCCTGCCAGCAGGCGTTGAAACATATCGGGGTAATCGCCCATATCCGCCTTCAGCGCATCGGGCGATTGGCCGGTTTGCAGGATGCCGATCTGCATGTGATTTTCCTGTTGTTTGGCAAAAGCCTAAGGCCATGCCCCCCTGCACGGCAAGGGGGCACGGGGTTCAGACGGTATCAAGGTAAAGCTCAACCCGCTCACTATCGGACAGCTCTCCGATGTAATGCAGTTCCTGCCGTTTGGTCTGCACCAGATTGCGGATCAGTTCGGGGTGCAGGAAACGCGGCACGATGCTGCTGGATTCGAACGCATCAATCGCCGCATCCCAGCTATCGGGGATTTGCGCCAGATCACTGTCCGCATAGGCGTTGCCGGTAATGGCCGCTGGCGGCTCCATCTGCTGTTCAATGCCATCGAGTGCTGCCCCAAGGATACAGGCCAGCATCAGGTAAGGGTTCACGTCGCCCCCCGCCACGCGGTGTTCAATGCGCCGTGCCGCAGGGTTGCCCGCCGGAATACGAATGGCCGCTGTACGGTTCTCATAGCCCCAGCAGATGGCCGTTGGCGCATGTTTGCCGGGAACAAGGCGTTCATAGCTGTTCTGATGCGGCGCAAAGATCAGCGCAGAATCGTGCATGGCGTTCAGACAGCCTGCCACGGCCTGTTTCAGCATGGCCGTGCCCTTTGGCCCGCCACTGTCAAACACGTTGTCGCCGTGCTGATCAACCACGGAAAAGTGCGTGTGCAGGCCAGACCCGGAATATTCGGCATAAGGCTTGGCCATAAAGCTGGCGGCAAAGCCGTGGCGGCGCGCCAGCCCCTTGACCAGCATCTTGAACAGCCATGCGTCATCTGCGGCGCGCAGGGCATCATCGCAGTGCATCAGGTTCACTTCGAACTGACCAAGGCCGGTTTCCGAGGTGGAGGTATCGGCGGGAATATCCATGGCTTCACAGGCATCATACAGATCGGTGAAGAAGGTATCGAACGCATCGAGTGCGCGGATCGACAGCGTTTCGGCGGCCTTGCGGCGCTTGCCGGAACGGGGGGATGGCGGGACTTGCAGGGTTTTGCCGGAATCGTCGATCAGGAAAAACTCCAGCTCCATCGCGCAAACCGGCGTCAGGCCGCGCGCCTTGTAGCGGTCAACCACGGCGCGCAAGGCATGGCGCGGATCGCCTTCATAGGGCGTGCCGTTTTCGCGGAACATCCAGATGGGCAGCAGGGCCGTCGGCGCCTCGAGCCATGGCATGGGCATGAAGCCACGCTCGGTGGGCTTCAGGATGCCATCGACATCGCCCTGTTCAAAGACAAGCGGGCTGTCATCAATATCTTCGCCCCAGATATCAAGGTTCAGCACGGAAAACGGGAACCGCGTGCCGTTCTTGACCACGTTATCGGCAAAGCGGGCAGGAACGCGTTTGCCACGGGCCTGACCGTTCAGGTCAGCGGCCGCGACGCGGATGGTGCGCACATCGGGGTGCTTACGCAGGTAATCTTTCATCATGATGCGACTGTCCGGGCCGCCGGTGCACCAAGGAAAGGTTGCATCGGACCATGCCCTTGGTCCTTTCGTTTTGTTGCGATCCCCTTCACATCGGCTGATGCCCGCGGTGCGCGGCCCTGACGTAGCGCCAAGTGAATTTGATCAAATCATAGATAGCGGGGGAAAGGGGCAGCAGGCAAGCAGAATCTGGCTTTGTGAGGAAGGCTTAGTTCCAACGGGCTGAAAAAGCATCAATCGTACCATCAAGAAGCATATCATTGAGCGCTGCATCAAGACGGGCCAGCAGATCGTGATTGCCCTTGCAGACGGCAATCGCGGGGCCATCCGCGCCCGCAGGTTCGGCATAAAGGTATTCGAACCCGGCATCGAGCAGCTGTTGGCTGGTAATCGCGGCGCTGAAAGAGCCGAAGATCAGGTCAACCTTGCCTGCGCTGAGGGCGGCGATCGTGGCAGTCTGGGTAGGGAACACGCGGTAATTGCGGCCTGTCTTGGCAAGGTGGCGTTCGTGGATGGTGCCGGACTGCACACCAATCAGCGCGGTATCGGGCGAAGGTGCGCCGGGCATGCCCACGAAATCATCATTGCCTTCGCTGGTCTGATAATCTGTCGTGAAATCAACCAGTTGGCTGCGTTCGTCCGAACTTGCCATGCCGGCCATCACGAAATCATACTCGCCCGCCATGACACCGGGGATCAGCTGATCAAAATCGGTCACTTCCCAGCGGCACGTCAGGGCAAGCCGGCGGCACAGTTCATTGCCGATATCGGGATCAAGCCCCTCAACCTGGCCATTGGCATCAAGTTGCGTGAAGGGCGGGAAATCACCGGTCGTGCCGATAACCGTTGGCTCGCCCGAAACAAGGGTCAGTGCGCCAAAGATGGCGGCAATGCTGCCTGTGCAGGTCATGGTATGAAGGGGGCAAAGGGCCTGTGCATGGCTGGATAAAACCACAAAACCGCACGATTTGACAATCACGCCGTTGTGTCAGGCCGATGGTGTGGGCACGGCCAGATAGCTGTCCTTCGGAATGGCCACCAGCCCGCGCAACCGTGTGGCGGCGCGATCCTTGGCAGACAGGGCTGCGATTGCGGCTTGCACCACCGCAAACATCACCGGCTGATCGGCCCCCGCCGCGCTGATGAAAGGCAAGGCGGGCGTAGGGTCTGTGTGGCCGATGACCTTGACCATGGCGGTTTCTGGCGCGCAGTCCTGCAGCAAATCCCACGTCAGCGCATCAAGTGCTGCCAAAGGCGCGCGCCCCTCGGCCACCGCCAGCATCGAAAAGCGGTGCCCGCCTGTTTGCAGCGTGGGGCGCAGGCGGATGCCCAGTTTTGCCGCGTGGGTCAGCGGGGCAGACCAGCCTGATTGCGAGACCTCTTCGTTAAAGGCCATGTCGCTGCCGTCAAAACCCATGATGTCGTTACGCGGATCATCGCGGTGGGCAATAAAAACCGAACGGTAATACCCCGGCGGGCAGTCCGGCAGGCCATAGTCTGGCGTCCCGATCAGCGTCACATGCCCATGCAGGCGTGTGCGGTAAGGCATGCCGCAGGTCTGGCTGAACACCAGATCAGGCGCTTGCCACTGGGGCCACAGCGTTTCCGCCCCCCGTGTCAAAGCATCCGGGGCAGGTATGCCGCGCGCGTGCAGGCCATCGCGGATCAGCGCCCACAGACGGTCATTCGCCGCCTGAACCGGGGGCAGGTCATACATCGGCAGGCTGGCGATCATTCGGTGGCCTTTTGGCGTGCCAGCGCGCTTTCCACATCCGTCAGGCCCAGCAGGTTGGCCACAAGGCGCAGCAGGCGGTCTTCTTCAGCATCGCGCGCGCCATCGGCAAGAGCCGTGGCCCACAGCGCCTGCATCAGGCCCATCCGGTCTTCCAGACTGACCGCGGATTTCAGCGCGCGGGTGAAGCGCACGGTATCGGGGGCCTCGGTTTCCAGCACCTCGCCCTCGGCACGAAGGGCGGCGGCGGCTAAGGGGGAAAGGCGGAACTGAGATGCAAGTGCCTGATCTATCTTAGAGATTTCCAGTTGGGCATAGTCGCCATCCGCCCGCGCCACGCGCACCAGAAGGGCCGCAAGGGCGCGTTGGGCGTCGGGTTCGGGCAGGCGCGCGGGGTTGGGGGCCAGCAGGCGCTTCAGAAGTGCGTCAAACATCAGTGCAGGTCCTTGAATCGGGATGTCAGGAATTGTGCTTCGGAATCAAGGCCATAGGGCGGGTTGATGATGAACATGCCGGACCCCACCATCCGGTGCCCATCGCGCGCCGGGGGAAAGCGCACCTCGTGCCGCAGGGCCGTGGGGTGGGCCTCGGTCAGGGCGTTCAGCATGGCTATATGTGGTGTATCCGTCAGGATGGGATACCATAGCATGATGATTCCGACGTTCCATTTGCGGTTTATCTGGGCGATGGATTTGGGGATGGTGGTGTAGTCGGTTTTGATTTCATAGGACGGGTCGATCAGCATCAACCCGCGCCGGGGCGTAGGCGGGCAGAGGGCGAGGGCCTTGGAAAACCCTTCAGAATCATAGACATGCGCGCCCCAGGGGGCGGCGTTGTGGCGCAGGTGCTGGACCTCGGTCGGGTGCAGTTCGCAGAGGTGGAGGGTGTCTGTGTCACGCAAGCTGAGGGCGGCGATCAGGGGGCTGCCGGGGTAGGTGTGGGGGCCGTGCATGGCGCGGGCCTCGGACAGGCGCTGATGGTAGGGGTGATCTGGTGTAAACCATTGATCGGCAATGGAAATACCGCCCGCAGCCTCGGCCGTTTTCAGGGATTCCGCTGATGTAAGGTTATACAGGCCGCGGCCCGCATGGGTTTCGATATAAGTGAGCGGTTTATCCTTTTGCGTCAGATAGTTAAGGGCGCAGGCCAGCAGGCTGTGCTTGTGCACATCGGCAAGGTTCCCGGCGTGAAAGGCGTGTTGATAAGACAGCATGGCGCAGGGGTAGCAGGGGGACGCGGGGGCCGCAAGCGGGGCCGTTTGGGCCGTCTTGAACGCGTCTTTATTGCGTCTTCCTTTCGTCTCTACGCGCGTAGGTATGCGGGTTTGCGCAACGGGGTGCAAAGTTGCGCGGGTGGGGTAGGGCAGAACGCCAGCAACAAGCGCCCCCTTGGCCCGGAATCAAGGGCGAAGCCCGCCGGGTATGCCATTGGTTGCGCCATTGGTCCGAGCAACCAATGGCATGGCCCGTTCAGGGGGCTTACGCGGCCCCACTGGGGCCACGGTCCCCCTTCACCCCCCCCGGGAGGGCGCTTTGCAACGGTTGCCAGCAGAACTGCGGTGAGAGGGGTTGTGGAATAAAGTGCCTAGAATCAGCGTCGGCGCGCCATCCCGAGGTCGGGCGCGGCCCTGTGTTTGTGGACAGAGTCTGGGTAAATCTTGACCTACGGTTGGCTATTGATCAGGACCATTGAACCAATTGATAGCAGTGTCACCAACAATTGCCGCGCCCGCAATACCAACGATACCAAAAATGATTTTGACCCAAGGCAAGTAGTCCTTAATTACCACTTTAAGTTCATGCAGGTCTGTTGTTATCGTCGCTACAGAGTCGTTTAAGGTCTTCATGTTGGCTGCTAGGTTGGTCACACTGCCGTCCAGCGTTTCGACGCGATCAATAACATCCGACAAGTTTTTGCTCCGCATCCGCATCATCATTTCGACATCAGCAACGGGAAAGTCTGTCTGGTCTTGGTAAGTGCCAGCATAACCCTCGCACTCTCCTTCAACTTGTTCAAAAATTATTGTGAAGAAGTCTTGTCCAAACCTCAGATTTATTGGCTCTAGCGTAGGATTGTAAGCGGATACAAATATCTTGCCTCTATAGCCGGGATCAATCTGTGGTCCTCCAAATGCGATCAGCCCACGACGAGCTAGCGACGACGGAATCCCATATCGAGCACTTACATTGTTTGGTAGGCGCAATACTTCACGAGACGCTATGCACGCCCAGGTATTGCTCTCAAGTACGAAGTCGCTGCTTTCAGTTATATTGACCCTGCCATGACCAGCGCGCAAAACACTGCCTAAAGACATATCGTAGCTAGCTGGCTCAGCTTTTGATGGATCGAATGGCTCAATATTCAACGAGCCTTTTTCAACCAGATCCATTATCTTTTCTTTGGATAGTATTCCCACTGCTGCTGCCTCTTTTTTGATAAAACAATACACCTTGGCAGTGGTATTGGCAATGATTTCCTCACCCCTGCAACGTCCGCACCCCATACCCCTCGCCCCGCGCTTTCATCGCCGCCACAACGGCGATGCTCGCCGCGGCGGTTGTGAAATACGGGATCTTGTCCATCAGCGCCACGCGGCGGATGTCTCGGCTGTCAGAAATCGCTTGGGTGCCTTCGGTGGTGTTCATCACCAGCGCGATGTCGTTGTTCTTCAGCCGGTCAACAATGTTCGGGCGGCCTTCATAGACCTTGTTCACCAGCGTGGCGGCGATGCCTTGGGCCGATAGCCACTGGGTAGTGCCTTTGGTGGCGACCAGCTCGAACCCCATCGTCACCAGATCGGCCATTGCGGCGGCCATGGCTGCGGTTTTGTCCATGTCCTTGATCGACAGGAAGACGCGGCCGGCGTCGGGCAGGACGGTGCCTGCGCCCATTTGCGCCTTCAGGAAGGCGAGGGCAAAGGTGCGGTCCCAGCCCATGACCTCACCCGTGGAGCGCATTTCAGGCCCAAGCACGGGGTCAACGCCGGGGAAGCGGGCGAAAGGGAGGACGGCCTCCTTCACGCTGAACCAGGGGGTTTGCGGATCGGCGAGGGTGTTCGGGTCTGCCAGTGGCAGGGGGGTATCGGGGCCGACGCCCTGTGCGTAAGGGGCGCGGAGGGGGAAGTTGGAGAGGGGCTCACCAGCCATGACGCGGGCGGCGATGGCGGCGATGGCGCTGTCGGTGGCCTTGGCGACGAAGGGGACGGTGCGGGAGGCGCGGGGGTTGACCTCGAGCACGTAGATGGTGCCGTCCTTGATGGCGAATTGCACGTTCATGAGGCCGACGACATTGAGGGCGAGGGCCATCTGCACGGTCTGCCGCTTGAGTTCGTCAATCGTGGCGGTGTTGAGGGAATGGGGAGGGAGGCAGCAGGCGGAATCGCCGGAGTGCACGCCAGCCTCTTCGATATGTTCCATGATGCCGCAGACGTGGACCTGTTTGCCATCAGAGAGGGCATCAACATCGACCTCGATGGCGCCGGAAAGGTAGCTGTCAAGCAGAACGGGGCTGTCACCGGAAACCTGCACGGCGGTGCGGATATAGCGTTCCAGCTGGGCGTCATCGCGGATGATTTCCATGGCGCGGCCGCCAAGGACGAAAGAGGGGCGGATGACGAGGGGGTAGCCGACGGTTGCGGCAACGGCGAAGGCTTCGTCGCGGGAGCGGGCGGTGCCGTTGTGGGGCTGCTTGAGGCCGAGTTTGTGGAGAAGCTGCTGGAAACGCTCACGATCCTCGGCGAGGTCGATGGCATCAGGGGTGGTGCCAAGGATGGGGATGCCTTCGTTGGCAAGGGCTTGGGCGAGTTTCAGGGGGGTCTGGCCGCCAAGCTGGACGATGACGCCGTGCAGGGTGCCGTTTTCCTGTTCGACGCGGAGGATTTCGAGGACATGCTCAAGGGTGAGGGGTTCGAAATAGAGGCGGTCGGAGGTGTCGTAATCGGTGGAGACGGTCTCGGGGTTGCAATTGACCATGATGGTTTCATAGCCAGCGGCGGTGAGGGCATAGCAGGCGTGGACGCAGCAATAGTCGAATTCAATGCCTTGGCCGATGCGGTTGGGGCCGCCGCCGAGGATGACGACCTTTTTGGCAGTTGAAGGGCGGGCTTCGCATTCCACGTCGCCCATGACGGGGGTTTCGTAGGTGGAATACATGTAGGGGGTTTGCGCCTCGAACTCCGCCGCGCAGGTGTCGATGCGTTTGAAGACGGCGTTGACGCCAAGGTTGCGGCGGGCGCGGCGGACTTGGCCTTCGTCGCGGCCGGTGAGTTTGGCCAAGCGGGCGTCGGTGAAGCCGAGCATTTTGAGGCGGCGCAGGGCAGGGGCGGTGACGGGAAGGCCCGCGCTGCGCACCTCGGCCTCGGCGTCGATGATTTCGCGGATGCGGGCAAGGAACCAGGGGTCAAAGGCGGTGGCGTGGTTGATGTCATCATCGCTGAGTCCGTGGCGCATGGCCTGGGCGACAACGCGAAGACGGTCGGGGGTGGCTTTGGACAGGGCGTTGATAATGGCGGCGCGGTCAGGTGCGCCGTCGATGTGGATTTCGTCAAAGCCGGTGAGGCCGGTTTCAAGCGATGCCAGCGCCTTTTGCAGGGATTCGTGGATGGTGCGGCCGATGGCCATGACTTCACCCACGGATTTCATGGCGGTGGTGAGGTTTGGCTCGGAGCCGGGGAATTTCTCGAAGGCGAAGCGCGGGATTTTGGTGACGACATAGTCGATGCTGGGTTCAAAGGAAGCTGGCGTGACGCGCGTGATGTCATTGTCCAACTCATCCAGCGTGTAACCCACGGCCAGCTTGGCGGCGATCTTAGCAATCGGGAAGCCTGTGGCCTTTGACGCAAGCGCGGATGAGCGCGACACGCGGGGGTTCATTTCGATCACCACCATGCGGCCATCGGCGGGGTTGATCGCCCATTGCACGTTCGATCCGCCTGTTTCCACGCCAATCTCGCGCAGCACGGCAATGCTGCCGTTGCGCATGATCTGGTATTCCTTGTCGGTCAGCGTCAGCGCCGGGGCGACGGTAATGCTATCGCCCGTGTGCACGCCCATCGGATCAATGTTTTCAATGGCGCAGACGATGATGGCGTTGTCGGCGGTATCGCGCACCACCTCCATCTCGTATTCCTTCCAGCCCAGCAGCGACTGATCCACCAGCACTTGGGCCACGGGGCTGGCCTCCAGCCCCGAACGCACGATCGCCTCGTAATCATCACGGTTATAGGCCACGCCGCCGCCCGTGCCGCCCAGCGTAAAGGCGGGGCGGATGATGGCGGGCAGGCCCACGTATTCGATGGCGGCAATCGCCTCGGCCACGCCGGCGGCGATGTCGTACTTGCCGTTCACCTTGGGGGCGGCGATGATGGTGGCCTTGGGGTTTTCCAGACCGATCCGGTCCATCGCCTCGCGGAAGAGTTTGCGGTCTTCGGCCATTTCAATGGCTTCGCGTTTCGCGCCAATCAGTTCGACGCCGAATTTTTCCAGCACACCCATATCGGCCAGCGCCAGTGAGGTGTTCAGCCCGGTCTGCCCGCCCATGGTGGGCAGCAGCGCATCGGGGCGTTCCTTTTCGATGATCTTGGCCACGACTTCGGGCGTGATGGGTTCGATATAGGTGGCGTCAGCCAGCCCCGGATCGGTCATGATGGTGGCGGGGTTGGAGTTGACCAGAATGACGCGGTAGCCCTCTTCGCGCAGCGCCTTGCAGGCCTGGGCACCGGAGTAGTCAAACTCGCAGGCCTGTCCGATAACAATGGGGCCCGCGCCGATGATCATGATCGACTTGATATCGGTCCGCTTTGGCATCTTGGCCCCCATATGTCGTGCAAAACTTGCGGGGTTATAGCCATGCGGGCCGGGGGCGCAAGGGGCGAAAGGGAGTGTTTGCTACAGGGATATGCCCAGTCTGCGGGCAATCAGCATGACCGCGAGGTAAAGCATGACGGTCAGCGTGCAACCCAGCATCAAGGCTGGCCAAAAACCCATGCCACGGCGCAGCAAAGCGGGAATCAGCACAAACATCGGCAGCGAGGGGGCAACAAACCAAAGCGTGGCCTGCGCGTGGTCGGCCAGCTTGATCGGGTCTTGCGTATCACGCCAGAGCCAGATCATGCCCAGCACGCTGACAAGGGGCAGTGAGGCGATCAGGGCGCCGATGCCGGGCTGGCGGCGGGCCACCTCGGACGCAAGGGCGATCAGGATGCCGGATATGGCGGCCTTGATGATAAGGTAGGTCATGGGGGCAATGCTGTGGGCTGGCCGGGATTGCGTCAAGGGCAAAGGGCCCGTGGCTGTGATCCAAACCTGCGGCGCGTCGCAATTGTGCGCTATGGGGGTGGCAATTGGGCTGGCAGGCAAAGTCCGGGGGCACTAGGTCTGGGCGCAACGAGGTGGCCGGGGGCGTGGACGGTGATTTTGGTGGAACATGGGCCGATGGGGCAGCCTGCGCTTTTTGCAGGGGCCAAGCGGCTGATTGTGGCGCAAA
Organism: Pseudomonadota bacterium; assembly: GCA_046049665.1. Taxonomy (GTDB): domain Bacteria; phylum Pseudomonadota; class Alphaproteobacteria; order Rhodobacterales; family Rhodobacteraceae; genus JAAFHS01. Next base: position 10,166 of record JBJOQW010000161.1, read on the forward strand.
CGGCAGGTGAGGTGCCGGGCGCGCTGCATGCGTTGGATCAGGCACGGGCCGAGGGACATTGGATTGCAGGCTATGCGGCCTATGAGCTTGGCTATGCGCTGGAGGCGCGTCTGCGGGCGCTGATGCCACGGCGCAGGCCGGGGCCATTGCTTGCGTTCGGGGTTTTTGCGGGGCCCGTGGCGGCGGATGGCGTTTTGGCGCAGGCGGCAGAAGAAGGGCTGGCGACGCAGATGGCGGCACCGCGCCCGCTGGTCAGCCGCGCGGGGTATGACGGGGCCATGGCGCGGGTGCTGGACTGGATTGCGGCAGGCGACTGCTATCAGGTGAACCTGACCTTTCCGATGCGGTCAGTACTGGAACAGGGCACAGCCCTGGGTCTGTTTGGGGCGATGCGGCGGACGGGGCCGGTGGGGCATGGGGCCTATGTGGACTTGGGGGTGGGGCCGGTGGTGGTGTCACGCAGCCCGGAGTTGTTCTTTGCCTCTGATGCGGGTGGGCGGATCGTGACGCGCCCGATGAAGGGCACAGCGCCACGTGACGCGGACCCCGCCCGCGATGCGGCGATAGCGGCGGCCTTGAACGCGAGCGTCAAGGACCGGGCGGAAAACCTGATGATCGTGGACCTTTTGCGCAATGATATTTCGCGCCTTGCCAAGGTGGGGTCGGTGCGGGTGCCTGCGTTGTTTGCGATGGAAACCTACAGCACGGTGCATCAGATGACCTCGACCGTGGAGGGGCAGCTTGCGGGGCCTGCGTCCATGGCGGGGCTGATGGCGGCGCTGTTCCCCTGCGGGTCAGTGACGGGCGCGCCAAAGATCCGGGCGATGGAGATCATCCGCACGGTCGAACGCCGGGCGCGCGGGGTGTATTGCGGGGCGGTGGGCTGGATGGCGCCGGACGGGCGGGCGGATTTCAGCGTCCGTATCGCCACGCTGTCGGTGACGGGGCGGGATATCGTGATGAACGTGGGGGGCGGCGTGGTACATGGCTCCACGGCGGCAGGGGAATGGGAGGAGGCGCTGTGGAAAGCACGCTTCGTGAAGGCGGCGC
>JBJOQW010000162.1:0-12195 GCA_046049665.1 Pseudomonadota bacterium
TGATGCTGCCCTCGCTGATGAGCGCGATCATCCTAATCTTCGCGAAATGCCTGGGAGAGTTCGGCACGGCCTACGTTCTGGGCTCGCCGGTGAATTTCGACATGCTGGCGACGTCGCTTTATCAAAGCATCGGGTCGCGCCAGACCGGGGTGGCAGCGGTGCTGGCCGGGGCGATCATGCTGATCGGCGTGATATCGTTGATGATCGACATCTATGTGGTGCGGGAATCCCGCCGCTTCGTGACCGTGGGCAGCAAGGGCGCGATGGCGCGGCGGAGCAGCCTTGGCAAGTGGCGCCTGCCTGCCACGGGCTTTGCCGCAGGGGTCTTCCTGATTTCGGTCGCGCTGCCGCTGTTCACGCTGGCCATCTCGACCGTGATGATCACGCCGGGCCAGTTCGAATGGTCGAACTTTACCCTGGATTACTGGATCGGCCCCGATCTGCCGACCATCGCCCTGCCGACTGGCATCCTGCTGTCACCCGACCTGTGGAACGCTGCTTACAATACGCTGACCATCGTTGGCTTTGCATCGCTCTGCTCGGGTCTGCTGGGCCTGCTGGTGGGCTATGTTGTGGTGCGCACGCCGGTCCGGCCGTTGTCGATCTTCCTGCGCCAAGTCACCTTTCTGCCTTATCTCGTGCCGGGGATCGCCTTCGCTGCTGCCTACCTGTCGCTCTTCGCCGTGCAGCGCGGGCCGATCCCGGCGCTTTACGGGACCGCAGCCATCCTGATGCTCGCGCTGATCGCCGACCAGATGCCCTATGCCTCGCGCGCCGGGATCTCGTCGATGATGCAGCTGGGCAAGGACCCCGAAGAAGCCGCGCAGATCGCCGGTGCGGGTTGGTTCCGCCGCCTGAAGGACATCATCGTGCCGATTCAGAAGGGCGCGCTGGTGACGGGTGTTCTTCTGCCTTTCATCTCGGGGATCAAGGGGTTGAGCCTGTTCGTTATGCTCGCCGTGCCATCCACCGACGTCATGACAACCTATGCCATGCGGCTGGTGGACTACAGCTACACGCAGGCGGCCAACGCGGTGGTTCTGATCATCTCGCTGGTGGCCTATTTCGGAACGATTTTGGCGCAGAGGGTCACCAAGACCAACCTGGCCGATGGACTGGGGAGTTAAGACCAATGCCCAAGATTACCCTGCGCGCAGCTGACAAAAGCTATGGCAAAAGCAGCGCCAACGCGGTGTCCGACCTGAACCTCGAAATCGAGGACGGATCGTTCATGTGCCTCCTTGGCCCCTCGGGCTGCGGCAAGACCACCACCCTGCGGATGATCGCGGGCCTTGAGAACCTGTCTTCGGGCGAGATCAAGGTAGGCGACCGGGTCGTGGACAACGTGGCCACCGCCACGTTCGTGCCGCCCGAAAAGCGCGAGATGGGACTGGTCTTCCAAAGCTACGCGCTTTGGCCGCACCTGACCATCGAACGCAACACCGACTTTGGCCTGCGCCTGCGCAATGTGCCCAAAGCCGAGCGCGAGGCGCGCGTGAATGCAGTGATGAAGACGCTAGGGATCGAGAAGTACCGCGACCGCTATCCGACGCAATTGTCGGGCGGGCAGCAGCAGCGGGTCGCACTGGCGCGGATGCTGGCAGTGAACCCCAACGTCCTCCTCTTGGACGAACCGCTGTCGAACCTTGATGCCCGCCTGCGTCTGGAAATGCGCGCGGAGCTGAAACGTCTGCACGCGGAATTCAAGACGACCATTGTCTTCGTGACTCATGACCAATGGGAGGCGATGACACTGGCCACCTCGATCGCGGTGATGAGCGAGGGGCGCCTGCAGCAGGTCGGCACGCCGAACGACATTTACGACCGCCCGGCCAACCGCTTTGTCGCCGAATTCGTTGGCAGCCCGCCCATCAACATCATCGAGATGCCATCGGACACCCATCTTGCGGCGGCCGCACGGGGCTACCTTTCAAGCCACTTCCCGGCGCTGGATCAGGTGGGATCAATCGGCCTGCGGCCCGAAGCGATTGTGGTCACCGAACGGGCCGAGGATGTGCCAGCGGGCGCCTTCAGCGCAGAAGTGACAGTTACCGGCGTCTTGCCCACGGGTGGAAGCTGGATCCTTGAGATGAACACGGCAACTTCGAAGGTCTTTGCAACGACCCATGTGCCGCCCCGCATCAAGGATGGTGCAAAGGCATGGTTCTGGGTCCAGCCCAGTGCGCTGCATGCCTTTGATGCCGATGGAAACCGCATCGCGAAAGCCGACGCGATGCTGGCTGCGGGTCCCGACCTGACGACCAGCAAGAAGATTGCCTGACACGTGGAAACCAAGGGAGGAATAAAGAACATGACACTGCAAACCAATTTCCGGACCGCCCGGCACAGGATAGCCGCCCTGACGATCGGTACGGGACTTGCCGCGCTGATGGTAGCGGGTGCCGCCCAAGCCCAGAACGCCTGGGATGCCGAAGGCTTTAACCTTGAGGCGCTGATTGCCGTGGCGAAGACCGAACCGCCGATCACCGCCTATGCGTCTTCCGGCAAGATCGAGGACATCGCTGAGGCCTTTACCGCCAAATATGGCATTCCGGCGAACGGCACCAAGGTGTCGAGCGGCCAGCAGATCGAACTGATGACCCGCGAGGGGCAGTCGGGCAACATCGTGGGCGACGTTGCAATGATTACCGATGTGCCGCCGATCATGGCCCAACTTGTGCCTCTGGGTCTGGTCGAAAGCTGGGTGCCGCCCGATCTTGCCGCGACCATCCCGGCCGAATTGCAGAACCCGCTGGTCATCACCTCGTCACCGCAGGTCTGGACCTACAACACCGAGGTGTATCAGGCATGCCCGGTCACCAACATCTGGCAACTGACCGAGCCCGCATGGGCCCGCAAGATCGCCTTCCAGGACCCGCTCGGCTCGCCGTCGATGACCGACTGGTTCAACCAGATGGAAATGCACTTCGACGCGCAGGTTGCCGAAGCCTATGCCGCCCACTTCGGCAAGCCCCTGGAAACCACCGAAGGCTCGGCCACGAAGGCCTGGGTCAAGGGGCTGGCGGCAAACGCTCCGCTGTTGACGGACTCGGATTCGACCGTTGCCGAGGCCATCGGTGCGGCCGGACAGGCCGAGCCGTTCTTCGGCCTGATCTCGACCTCGAAATACCGCGACATCGAGGAAGAGAACCTGAAGATGGCGCTTTGCACCGGCATGGCGCCCTTTTCGGGCTGGCTTTATCCGGGCTACGGGGTGGTCTCGACCAAGACCGACAGCCCCAACGCCGCGCGTCTGTTCCTGCACTTCATGATGACCGCAGAAGGGATCGAGCCCTACACCAACGACGGCAAGATTTCGGCCAACACGGCCGTGCCGGTGAATGCCGATGATCCGTCGGGTGTCGCGAACGTGCTGGGTGAGATCATGCCTTACACCTCGGCCACGTCGATGACCGACTTCGACATGCGTCAGGACTGGCAGGATTTCTGGCGGGTGAACTACGTCCGCTAATCGCCCCTCTGGCCGGGGCTGCCTGTCCCGGCCAATTCATCGCGCGGGGAAGACGCGATAGGGGCAGCTGCTTGGCTCCGGCGCGCTTCCCCTTCACTTCTCGTTCGCTTTGCTTGCGGTTGTCCCTGGCCGCGCCCAACCGGAAACAGAATGTCAGAGAGACTCATGAACCGTCCAAACCCTGATCTCCTGCATACCGCTGCCGGGCCCTCGGCAGACGATCCCATGGCGCTGACCGCCCGCGAGCTGTTTCTGGCCGATCTGATCCGTGAAGCCGGGGCATTGGCCCGCCAGGCCTTCACCGAGGCCTCGGCCCCTCAGGTCGGAATGAAGGGGCCGCAGGACTTTCTGACCGAGACCGATGCTGCAGTCGAACAGTTGCTTCGCAACCGCATCAAGGCCCGTTTTCCAGAGGACGGGTTTCTGGGCGAAGAGACGGGCGGCCTTGTCGCCGATCCGGTCTGGGTCGTCGATCCGATTGACGGCACAGCAAATTTTGCCCGGCGCATCCCGCATTACTGCATTTCCATCGCCTATGTCGCGGCTGGCGAAGTCCGTCTTGGCGCGATCTATGATCCTAGTCATGACGAGCTTTATGCCGCGCGGCAAGGCAGGGGTGCCACCCGCAACGGTGTGCAGATCAAGGTTTCCCAGACGATAAATCTCGATGCGGCAACGCTGGAATTCGGCTGGTCGAACAGGGTGCCCACGGAAACCTACCTGGCTGCGCTGACTGCGATGCTGGATGAAGGTGTCAACGTCCGTCGCGCCGCAACCGGGGCCTTGGGGCTGGCCTATGTCGCAGACGGTCGGTCGGATGGCTATGCCGAACTGCACATGAACGCCTGGGATTGCCTGGCTGGCCTTCTTCTTGTGGAAGAGGCCGGGGGGCGCGTCGGAGCCTTCCTTGAAACATACGGACTGCAGAAGGGCGGGGCGGTTCTGGCGGCCGCCCCGGGGCTTGCTGACCTGATGAGCCGTGCCACCGGTATCGCGTTGCGCGCGCTCTAGGGTTTGGCCGGCACACCTCGTACCGACTTGCGCCAGACCAGTTCCGCCGGAAACTCGATCGGTTCGCGCCGGGCGCCTGTTGGGGGCGGGCCATTCAGCAAGTTCACGATGCAGTCGGCGATCTGGTCGACAGGTTGCGAAAATGTGGTCAGCGCAAAGGATGACCAGCCCGCCTGCTCGATATCGTCAAAGCCTATCACGCTCAGATCGTCGGGCACAGCCAGGCCAAACTCGCTGCGGGCGGCATCCATGAACCCGCAGGCCAGAAGGTCCGTCACGCAAAAGACGCCATCCGGCCGGGTATCCGGCCCCAGCAGCATCCTTGCGATGTCTACGCCCGAATCGTAGCTTGTCGGCCCGTGCCGGACAAGCTGGACCGCGACACCGGCCTCGGCCGCGGCGGCGGTGAACCCGGCCTGACGCGCCAGGATGCTTTCGGTGCCGACATCGGATGCGACAAGGGCAATCCGCTGGCACCCCGCCGACCGCAAGTGAAGGAACGCTTCCCGCGCGGCGGCGCGATTGCCGACGATGATCGTCTCGGGGCCAACCATCGGATCGTCACGGTTCAGGGTGATAACGTGCTGGCCGTTGTTCAGACAGGTCTGGATCAGCGAAGCGGGTGGTTTGCCTGACAGCACGATGGTTGCATCGGCGCGATACTCCAGCGTCTGGCGCAGCGCCTTTTCGACGCTTTCCGGTGCGCCCGACGTGTTGATCACCATGGCCACCTTTTCCGCCCGCTGCAGCCGCCCGGTCAGCGCGTCGATCATCCGCGACTGATGCGGGGTCCTGACATCCGTCACGACCAGACAGACGATGTTCGACTGATCCTGAATCAACCCACGTGCCAGATGGTTGACGTGGTAACCCAGCGCCTCAGCGGCCGCGATAACCTTTTGCCGGGTCGGTTCCGAAACGCTGGCCCCATCCGTGAAAGTCCGCGACACGGCCGAGCGCGACACCCCGGCCAGGTCGGCAACCTGTTGGGCGCTGACAAATGAGCGCAGCTTTGGTTTTCCGCTGCTCGTCATCGTCATCGCATATCCTGTCTGCAAATCGTCGGGTTTTCCATCGAAGCGCCTGGGTCCCATTGCGTCTGTTCCTGCGTCACTAAGCCCTTGCAAGCTATCGAAGCCAGAGACCTGCAACAACCCCGCGTCGGATATTGACAGTCTTTGCACAGCTGTGCAATGATTTGTGTGCGGCGCCCGAAGCGGGTTGTCGCTAGACTTTGACCAAATAACTTACCTGCCAGCTGGACCACCGGGGTCCATAGGCCTGATCGGACGTTCCACGCATGACCAGCCTTCTTGATGCCGACCCGAAGGACAAGAAACCTTCGGTCCCGCTGCCGCCGCTTAGCCTGATCTCGACCGGGATTGGCGCGGACAGCATTTCGCTTTACGTTGGCAACGCCGACGGGGCCCGGGATGTCGTGACCCTGGCAAAGACGGGCATAACCGTGGTGGTGAATTGCGCGGTCAATCTTGACATCAACTATGTCGCCGACCCGACCATTCCGGCCGAGCCCGGCAAATGCGCTGTCGGGAATGCGCCGATCCGCAGCTACAAGATCGGCCTGATCGACGGGCCTGGCAATCCGGTTCACATGATGCTGGCCGGGTACTACATCCTGGACGGTGCGCTGAAGCAGGTCCTGCCCGAGCGGATCAGCTATCCCAGCCGGGCACGCGGCCATGTGCTGGTGCATTGCCGCGGCGGGCGCAGCCGGTCCATCGCCTTGGCCGCGCTGTTCCTGCACAAGGCGCAACCGGACCAGTTTCCTACGCTTGAACATGCGATTGACCATGCCCGCACAATGCGTGGCTTGCCGAAGGATGAATACTACAAGGCGCCAAAGCCGGTGCTGATCGACGCGGCGCGACGGGCGTCGGCGGCCATCGACCAGCTGGAGGGTCTTTGACATCGTCTCCACGCTAATCCTGATCGACATTCTTGGCGCGGGCGCGCTTCTCCTCTGGGGGTTGCGGCTGATCAAGACGGGCACGCTGCGCGCCTTTGGCAGCTCACTGCGGATCTGGATCGCGCGCGGTGCGTCAAACCGCGTCAAGGCACTGATCGCCGGACTATTGGCAACCCTGGTGGTGCAGTCAAGCACGGCGACCGCGGTGATTACTGCGTCCTTCGCCGCGCGCGATCTGTTGGCGGGGGTGATCGGTCAGGCGGTGATGCTGGGGGCGAACATCGGCACCGGCCTTGTCGCTGCTTTCCTGTCGCTTGATCTCGACTGGCTATCGCCGTTGCTGATCCTGATCGGTGCGCTGGTGTTTTCTCGCAGCGTCAATGCGGGCGGCAAGGGCATCGGCAAGGCCATCCTCGGGCTTGGCCTCATGCTGCTGGCACTGGAACTGCTGGGAGAAGCGACCGAGCCGATGCGCGCATCCGTCACCGTGCGCCAGATCCTCACTGGGCTGGATCAGGCCCCGATCTTCGCGCTGATCTTCGCCACCGGTCTTTCTGCGCTCGCATCTTCCAGCCTTGCGACCGTCCTTTTCGTGATGCTACTTGCTCAGGCCGGGGTCATCACGCCGGAACTTGCCCTCGTGCTGGTCGCTGGCGCCAATCTGGGCGGCGCGATCCCACCCTATCTGGCGGTGATGGCCGAAGGCGTGCAGGCGCGGCGGCTTGCGGCCACGAACCTTGCGCTTCGCGGCGTGGGGGCCATCGCGCTGACCCTGGCCGCGCCCTGGGTGACGCCGGTCCTGATGCCCCAAGTCGACAGCACCGCAAGCCTTGTCCTGGCTGCCCATATCGGCTTTTCGGTCGTCCTTGCGCTAGTGTTCCTGCCGCTTCTGGGACCGCTGACCGCCGTGGTCGAACGCTGGATGAAGGCCCCCGAGCAGGGCCAATCAGGGCCGAAATATCTGGACGCCAGCGCCATGTCGGCGCCGAGGATTGCCTTGACCGCAGCAGCACGCGAAACGCTGCGTCTGGGCGATCTGGTGGGCGAGATGCTGCGGCTGAGCCTTACTACCCTGGCCGGCCCGGACGACGCAGCCAAAAAGCGTCTTTCGACCGCTGAAGACGAGGTCGACCGCCTGCATGGCGCGATCAAGGACTATCTCGCACGGCTCAGCCGTGAGGAACTGGATGCTGAAGACATTCGGCGGCTGTCCGAGATCCTATCCTATGCGGTCAATCTGGAACATATTGGCGACATCATTGACAGCGGCCTGTCGGACATCGCCACCAAGAAGAACACCCGCCGCCTGTCCTTTTCGACCGAAGGGCTGGCAGAGATTTCCAGTTTCTACCAGCGCACCATCGAGATCCTCGAGGTGGCGCAAAGCGTTTTTCTTTCCCGCGATCCGGACTTGGCCCGCCAATTGATGCAGTGCAAGGTTGAGGTACGCAAGATGGAGGCCGACTCCGCCGAACATCACATGGAACGCCTGCGCGACCGCCGGGTGGAAACGGTGGAAACCTCAAGCCTCCACCTGGACATTCTGCGCGATCTGAAACGGGTCAATGCGCATCTGATCTCGGTCGCTTATCCGATACTCGATGATATCGGAGCGCTGGGCGACACGCGCCTGAAGGGCGAGGTCAAGGGCAGCTGACCGATGCATCGTTTTGCCGTGCTGGCCGACCCACACTATCACGAGCTTTTCCCCGGCTATCCCATTGACGGTGTGACTTTCCGGGGGGGGGCCGGCGCCTGCCTGCGCAGCCGAGAGGACAGCGCAGCCTCGACCCGCATCTACAACGAAAGCGCCCTCGCTTTGCCCTGGGCGCTCGATGCCTGCGCGGCACAGGGCATCCGCACGGTCATTATTCCCGGCGATTTGACCGATGATGGCCAAGCGCCCAGCATGGCAGGCGCCCTTGCCCTGTTGGCCGACTACCGGGCGCGGCACGGTATGCGGTTCTTCCTGACGCCCGGAAACCACGACGTCTACGGCATGAGCGGGCGGCACCACACCAAGACGTTCCTGACGGCAGACGGCGGGCGCGTGAAGGTCTCCAGCCGCGCGGATGCCGCAACGGTCCACGATCCCCGAATGGCCTGCCGGGGTTACGGCGGCCTGATCGACCTCTGGCGCGACCACGGATTGATGCGCAGCGCCAGCGACCTGCATTGGGAAAGCCCGTTCGGTCCGGACGACGCCCAGGAAAGCCGGATGTTCACTCTGGCTTCGCCCGACGGCACGGTCCGGCATCGCCAGATCGACACGTCCTACCTGGTCGAGCCTGAAGAGGGGCTCTGGCTTCTGTCCGTCGACGCGAACGTGTTCGAGCCGCGCAATGGCCGCCCCGACAACCGCCAAGAAGATGCCTTCGACGACAGCACCAATGCCGGTTGGAACGCGCTGGTCCGGCTGAAGCCGTTCCTTCTGGACTGGATGGCCGATGTCGCGCGTCGGGCGGCGGCGGGTGGAAAGACGCTGATCTGCTTTTCGCACTATCCCGTCGCCGACGTGCTGCGCGACACTTATTCGAACGAAGTCGCCCTGTTCGGCCGCACCGCGTCAGCCCTGCGCAACCCCACGCCCGAGACGGCCGCCCGGGTGGCGGCCACGGGCGTTACGACACATATCTCAGGTCACCTGCATTATCTGGTTACCGCGCAGGTCTCCCATGGCGCACATCGCCTGACCAACATCGCGGCACCATCCCCCGTGGCCTTTCCGCCCGCTTTTCTAACCCTGTCCGCCAAAGGCAAGGCCCTGGACATGACCGTCCATATGATCGACATGCCGGATTTCGACGCCTTCTTTCACTTCTATGCCAATCAATCCCCCGAGGGCGACGCCAGTCGCGACTGGCTTTCCGCCACCAGCTATCCCCAGTTCCTGTATTTCCACATCCGCGAACTGGTGCAGCGCCGGTTCATGGCCCGGGAATGGCCCGACGATTTACGCCAGTTCATTTCGGGCCGTACGGTTGACGACCTTTTCGCACTCTCAATAAGGGAAGACCCAGTCCACCTTCCGGCCTACAATCCTCCGGCCTGCCCGCGGGGCCTCCCGATGATCGACCTTTTAACTGACTGGTATGCCGCCCGCAGTGCAGGGCCGCTGGTCTGGGATTTCGTCCCGGCCGAGCGGCGTCAAATCTGGGCAGACCTGATCGCCGCGTTCGAACTGCAATATTGGGACGATCCGCAGTGTCTGCAATCCCGCCTGCGTCGGTGGCTGAATATGTTCGCCTGTACCATGTCCTCCACGGGCGACGCCTCGTTTGTAGGCTCTCACAAGGGTCTCGCGGCAGCGCCCGTCAATCTGCTAGCCCCCCGAACGTTGCCGCCGCACTGATTTGATCGGATTGGAAGTGAGCAAGCCGGAAGCAGGTTAAAGAACCTGTTTCCGAATGCACCCCAGGTAGTTGAACGGTCCCTTTCGGTAAAGCGGCGCAGAATGGCGCCGGTCTTGAATTCCATGATGTATCGTTTCGTCTTTGGACGACACCAGACCATGAGGCGTGCAAAATTTCGTTCCGGCAAAGGCATTTGCGGGTTGAACGGGTCCAAAGCTCGCGCAACGTTCCCACTACCACGAGGAAATCAGCGCGGCATCGGACCTATGGTCTGGCGTCGTTTCGGTGTCTGGGGGTGGGTTTCCGACTTGGTTAAGGGCGGAAATCGCTGCGGTTAGTAATGCACCTCCTCATGGCCGTAGTTGCCCTCATAATCCCGCCATTCGACAAAGACCGAACGATACCGGTAATCGCGGCAGTCGTTCGGCACAGCGAAATCTGATGCGGTCGGAACGGCGGACACGTTGCTCCGATCACGACTATAGCTTCCTTGTACCCCGTAGCTACCCATGTAGACCTTTTCCCGCCTGGTACAGTCTCCATCTGCGCCGCGATGTTGATAGTAGGTAATCTCAAATACTTTGATCGATCGCACGAAGTCGAAAGCCGCATCAGAAATGTCGACGTCTGCCTGAGCGTCGACAAGGATCGGCTCGACCGAGACACCCGGAAGCGACACAGCTGGCTGAACCAGATCAGCCCGGAATGCGATGTCGTAGAGGCGTTCAATCGGCCGCTGCTCGCCGCGGAAACTCGCCCGCATCGGGCAGTTCCAGATCTGCAGTGGCGGCTCGATCGGCCACGGCGTGATGCGGCGGATGAACACCGCCCGGGCATGGGCGCATTCCGCAGATGCGGGCCAGCCCCCGGCTAGACACAAGAGGATCGCACAGTCGACAGGGTAGGCGGCTGCCGGTGTGATGGTTGCGGTTGAGAGGCCAAGACCAAGGAGCAGGGCAGGGAGGAGAGGTTTCACGGGAGGTCCTTTTGGGCTGGGGGCATGTTGAGGAAGGCTGAATAGGCCTCGGTGGCCAAGCTGGCTTCGGACAGAGCGCGGCTGCGCTCGGCGTCAAGGCAGGCGATGTGGTGGCTTAGTTCCGCGAAATACGCCTCGAACTCGGCCGTGATTTCTGCGCGGTACTCTGAGAGAACCGCCTCGGGCAGGGCGGTGATCGGTACCTCGGGCGCCAGACAGCGAATCACCTCTGGTTGTGCAAAGGCGGTGCAGCTCACCGAGACCATCACGCAGATCGCAGCCAGAAGCCGAGCCCGTCGGCGCATTGAGTGCGCCTTGTGGAACCAAGACGCAGCGCCCTGAGGCGGAGAGAATCTCAATATTTCTTGGGCTTTTTTCAACTTCGCGCGCTCACTTTCCGGCTCCATTTTTCCGACTGGGGAAGGCTCTGACTGCTGGCCTTGGCCGAGCATCCGATCCTTCATCCGTCGGCGCTCACAGCCTTCTTTCATCGTGTTTGTCATTTTTGTGTTGAATGCGCCATACTTTCTGTTAGGCATCGCCTCACCAAGAAATCTGCGATACACCGTTCCCAACAGATGATCCGAGGGGACCCCATGAATACCAAACGGCGCGCATTGCCTGTCTTGCTGGAGCGTGACTTCCGCAAGCTGGCCGCAACCCCAGGAGCGACTGTTGAGATCGAGTGTGTTTCTGCGCCCAACCCCGACCAGCGCTTCTCTGGGGAATGGCTGTTCTACGTTGTCAGCCCAACTGGTGAGCGTTTCCTTCTGGTCACGGCCCTTGCGCGGGAACGGATCGTTAATTCGCCAATCGGCATGTTCGGGCTCGCCTTCGGCAAGCTCAACCTCGACCATCTCGACGTGCCTGCTGTCGCTGGTGCTGTCTGCACTGGCATGCGGAGCGTCCCGGGCGGAGGTGATCCGCTGGAATGAGCCGGTAGGGCAGGGCGGTGACGTCCAACTTGCGTCGCTTGATACATCTGTCTTGCGCTACGACGGGCAGGGACAGCTGATTGTACCGCTCCGCCCTGAACCGGTTGAAGAAGAGACCCGGGAAGGGGAGGGGGCTGATGCCACCGCTGATGTGTCGTACAGCACTAAAGGCGTTGCAGCCCCACGGGATGTCCTTCCGTCGATCCGGTTGATTTCCACCCGCTATCAGGATCATCCGGCTCTCGCGCGGCTCGAGCTTTCGCCGGCTGAGTGGGCCGCCTTCTTCCAGGCGATGATCAAGGTTGAGAGCAACTATACCCAAGGCGCTGTCAGCCATGCTGGTGCCCTTGGACTCGCGCAACTGATGCCCGGCACGGCTGATTACCTCAACGTTGATCCTGCCGACGCCATCGCAAACCTCGACGGTGGGGCTCGCTCTCTTCTCTAACAACTGGCCGCCTTTGGCAGCCTGGAGTTGGACGTTGCAGCCTACAATGCTGGACCCGAGGCCGTGCGCACAT
>JBJOQW010000163.1:0-18191 GCA_046049665.1 Pseudomonadota bacterium
GCCAAGGCCAAGGACGCGCTCCTCTACATGGCCATGATGAAAGATGAACTCGGCCACCCCTGGCTGCAGCCTGACCTCTTCCGCTTCGGCGCCTCGTCCCTGCTCGGCGATATCGAACGCCAGCTTGAACACCACCTGACCGGCCACTACTCCGCCGCCAACCGCCATGCCATGGGCTAAGTGATGCACCGCCCAGACCCGGCCTTTCACCTGTTCACAAATATCCCCGCCGGAGGCCCACCCGAGCCGGTTGCGCGCCCTTCGCGCGCAGAGGCGAGACAAGAAGTCTTCGCGCCGAACGCGCGCAATTTATTGGCCGCCACCACCCACGCCGCGCCAAAGGACCACCACCATGACCGTCTCTGACATCTTCGCCACCATGGATTATGGCCCCGCCCCCGAAAGCAGCGCCGAGGCCATGGCATGGATCGCCAGCCATAACGCCAGCTTCGGCCACTGGATCGACGGCGCCTTCACCCAGCCCGAGGCGACATTCGCCACAAACAACCCCGCCACCGGCAAGCCCCTCGCCATGGTCAGCCAGGGCTCACAGGCCAGCCTGGACGCAGCCCTCGCCGCTGCCCGCCGCGCGCAAGCAAAATGGGCGCGCACCCCCGGCCATGCCCGCGCACGCATCCTTTATGCCCTTGCCCGCATGGTGCAGAAACACGCCCGCCTCTTTGCCACGCTTGAAACCCTCGACAACGGCAAACCCATCCGCGAATCCCGCGATATCGACATCCCCCTTGTCGCCCGACACTTCTACTACCACGCAGGCCTTGCCCAACTGATGCACTCTGAGCTGCCCAACCACGCCCCCCTCGGCGTCTGCGGCGCTATCATCCCCTGGAACTTCCCCCTGCTCATGCTTGCATGGAAGGTCGCCCCTGCCTTGGCTGCCGGTAACACCGTCATCCTCAAACCCGCCGAATTCACCCCTCTCACCGCCCTCCTCTTCGCCGAACTCTCGCGCGAGGCCGGCCTGCCCAAAGGTGTGCTGAACGTTGTCACCGGCGACGGCGCCACCGGTGCCCTGCTGGTTGACGCCCCCGTTGACAAGATCGCCTTCACCGGCTCCACCTCTGTCGGCAAGCGCATCCGGCAGGCCACCGCAGGCACTGGCAAGGCCCTCACCCTCGAGCTTGGCGGCAAATCCCCCTACATCGTCTTTGATGACGCCGACCTGGACAGCGCCGTCGAAGGCCTTGTTGATGCCATCTGGTTCAATCAGGGCCAGGTCTGCTGTGCCGGTTCCCGCCTTCTGGTGCAGGAAGGTGTCGCAGACCGCTTTCACACACGCCTCAAACGCCGCATGGACGGCTTGCGCATGGGTGATCCCATGGACAAATGCATTGATGTCGGTGCCATCATTGACCCCACGCAGCTTGCCAGCATCACCGCCATGGTCGATGCCAATACCGAAGGGCAAACCCACCGCGCCGCCTGCACCGTGCCGGAAGGTTGCTACTACCCGCCCACCCTCATCACCGGCCTATCCGCCGCCAGCACCCTGATGCAGGAAGAAATCTTCGGCCCCGTGCTGGTTTCCATGACCTTCCGCACACCCGAGGAAGCCGTCGCCCTTGCCAACAACACGCGCTACGGCCTTGCCTCCTCTGTCTGGACCGAGAATATCAACCTTGCCCTTGATATGGCCCCAAAAATCAAGGCGGGCATTGTCTGGGTCAATGGCACCAACATGTTCGACGCCGCCGCAGGCTTTGGTGGTGTGCGTGAAAGCGGCTTTGGCCGTGAAGGCGGTTGGGAAGGGCTGATGGCCTATGTCAAACCCGCAGGCACGACCAAGGCACTGAAACCCCTTGCCGCCATGCCTGCAGTCACAGAACCCACGGGTGGCCTTGACCGCACGGCCAAGCTGTTTGTCGGCGGCAAACAGGCCCGCCCCGATGGCGGCTATTCCCGCGCCGTCACCGCGCCCCGCGGCAAACTGCTGGGGCATGTCGGCCTTGGCAACCGCAAGGATATCCGCAATGCCGTTGAGGCCGCCCATGCGGCAAAGGGCTGGGGCAAATCCACCGGGCATAACCGCGCGCAGATCCTGTTTTACATCGCTGAAAACCTGTCGGCGCGCGCCGGCGAATTCGCCACGCGTCTGGCTGACATGACCGGCAAGCCGGGTCAGGCCGAGGTAGAGGCGAGCATCCAACGCCTGTTCACCTATGCCGCATGGGCCGACAAATACGATGGCGCGGTAAAATCCGTGCCCCTGCGCGGCGTGGCGATTGCCATGAACGAACCTTGCGGCGTGATCGGGGCCATCTGCCCGGATGAGGCGCCGCTTCTGGGCTTCATCAGCCTGATGGCGCCTGCCATTGCCATGGGCAACAGCTGCGTGCTGGTGCCGTCCGAGCCGCACCCGCTGGCCGCCACGGATTTTTATCAGGTGCTGGAAACGTCAGACCTGCCCGCAGGCGTGGTCAACATCGTGACAGGCGCGCATGCCGATCTGGCCAAACCGCTGGCGGGGCATATGGATGTGGACAGTGTGTGGTATTTCGGTACGGCACCCCTGTCAGGCATGGTCGAGCGTGAAGCGGCCACCAACATCAAGCGCACATGGGTAAACCATGGCCGCAGCCGCGACTGGCTTGGGGCAGATGGCGAAGGCAAGGCGTTCCTGCGCGCCGCGACCGAGGTGAAAACAGTCTGGGTGCCCTACGGCGAATGACGCCTGCCGCCCTGCGTAGGGTGCGCTACAGCGCACCGCAGCACCAAAGGCCTAAGGTGCGCTGTAGCGCACCCTACGCGGCACCATCGCGATGCCATGACGAATAGGGCCAATCCTTCACATCGCGCACCAGCCCGTGCCTGACCGGATTGGCCCAGCAATAGCGCACACAGGCATCAAATTCCTGACCGCTGCGCACATGATGCTCCCAGAACCGCCTCTGCCATATCCCCTTCTCGCGCCGCAGGATATGGCTCGCGCGCAACCGCCCCTCCGGCAGCACCCTGGAAAACCCCGCCTTGATCTGCCCAACCCGCCCCCCAAGGTCCGCATCCCCGGCAGGCAAGGTCCAGACGCAATGCATATGGTCCGGCAGCACCACCCATGCGTCAATCCGGAATGGCCGCCTTTCGCGTGTCACCCGCACCGCATCCCGCAACGCCGCGATTTCCCGCAAAAGCAAATCCGAACCCTTCTCTGCAAGGGTCACCGTCAAGAATACGGTCGCACCGGGCACATTTGGACGCTGGTAATTCGACATGCCACGCAGGCTAATGCGCAATTCTTAACGCCCGGTAACCAAGATCACACCCAGCGTAGGGTGCGCTACAGCGCACCACTCCCCAGCGCAGAACCCGATTCGCCAAACATGGTTAACGCAATTCTTCCTCTGCGCGCGTAGAGACGGAAAGAAGACGCGATAAAGACCGAAGAAAGACATCAAAAACACCCGCTAACCCATTGAATTAACGCAGCGTTCGCCTGCCCATCACGCCCGCCCAGACGCCGCACTCAACGTCACCGGATCTATCCCCATCCCCCGCAGCGCCGCCGTCCACTTGCCCGCATGGTCTGCCGAAAACACCAGCTCCGCAGGCGCATCCGCCGTCAGCCAATCGTTCCGCCCGATCTCTGCCTCCAGCTGCCCCGGACCCCAGCCCGAATAGCCCAGCGCAAGGATCGCCACCTTCGGCCCCTCGCCCTGCGCCAGCGCCTCCAGTACGTCCAGCGTTGCCGTCATGCCGTAACCGCCTTCCACCTGCATCGTCGCCTGCCCGCCCTGATAATCCGCCGAATGCAGCACAAAGCCCCGCCCCCGCTCGACCGGCCCGCCGAAATGCACGCGGATATCCCGCCCCTCAGCCGCCCGGGGGATGCCCAGCTGCTGCAACAGGTGGTCAAAGGTCAGGTCTTCTGCCGGACGGTTCAGAATCAGCCCCATTGATCCATCACCCGAATGCGCGCAGACAAGAATCACTGTATGGGCAAACCGCAGGTCGCCCATCGCCGGCATCGCAATCAGCAGCTTTCCTGCAAGGTCCATCCTGCCAGAATGATGCAACAATGCGCCAAGCGCAATCACACAAGCGTGGTTCCAGCATTTGTGACTTTCCTTGCGCGGGGCGGCGCTTATGGTCCGCTGCATGTCAAATTACATACCCTTCGCGCTTGCCGCACTTGTCACATTCTGCGCCACCCCGGCCCTTGCCAACCCTGAAGAGGTTGTTCTGGACGCACGCCTTCTGCCCGGCTGGTCCACCGACCGGGGCACGCATATGGCCGCCCTCAGCCTGACCCTGGCACCCGGCTGGAAAACCTATTGGCGCAGCCCCGGTGAAGCAGGCATCCCGCCAGAATTCGACTGGAGCGCGTCGCAGAACCTGCGCAGTGTCGCCTTGCACTGGCCCACGCCAAAGGTGTTTCATTCCCAAGGCATGCAAAGCATCGGGTATCATGATGGCATGTTGTTGCCGATCGAAGTCACCGCAACTGACCCCGGCCAACCAATTGTCCTGAACGCCCGTGTTGATATTGGCGTGTGTGAAGATATTTGCGTGCCTGCCTCGCTTGAACTTTCCGTCACGCTGACTCAGCCCGGTCTGGGTGACCCGGCCATCAAGGCCGCACTGCGTGACCAGCCCATCAGCGCGCAGGCGGGCGGCGTTGATGCCGTCAGTTGCACAACCGAAGCCATATCTGATGGCCTGCGATTGACCGCAACGGTCGTGATGCCGCCGGCAGGGCACACAGAGACCGTCGTCATCGAACCGGGCCTGCCCGAGGTCTGGACATCCGACAGTGCCGTGATGCGCTCTGGCAATACGCTCACTGCTGCGGCCGATCTTGTGGGGCCCTCAGGCGCACCCTTTGCGCTGGACCGGTCTGCCATCGTGCTTACCGTGCTGGGGGGCGCGCAAGCTGTGGAAATCAGGGGTTGTGCGGCCGAATAGCTTGCCTGCGCGGCCGCAGCACGCTGCGCCCTGCAAGCCATGCGCCAGCACATATCGCGCCGGCCACCATGATTGAAAGCCCAACCGCAGCCGCCCCACCTGATGGCAGACCGGGCAGCCCCGGCAAACCGGTCAGGGCAGGCAGCCAGATTGCCAGCACGGCAACACCGGCTGCCCCGGCCGCGCCCCGCACAAATCCTACCGGCCCGGCCCGCATCCCCCGCCGCCCGGAACGCAACGCCCTGCCAAGATCCACCTGTGCCGCCAGCAGGGCCGGGATCACCAGCAGCACCAGCACCATCCCGAACCCCAGCCCATAGGACAGAGATATCACCGTCGGCTTCAGGAACTCGGCTTGCGAACTGCGCTCATACAACAGCGGCGCAAGGCCCAGCACCGTGGTGGCCGTCGTCAGAAGCACCGGGCGGAACCTGTCAGCCACGGCATCCACGATCGCGGGTTTGATACCGCGTTTGACGGCGTATTCATCTACCGTCGAGATCAGCACAATCGCATCGTTGATGATGATCCCCGTCATCCCGATCATGCCGACGATGGAAAACATCGACATTGGAACACCCCAGTGCCAATGCCCGAAGATCGCGCCGATCAGGCCAAAGGGAATGACACTCATCACCACCATGGGCCTTGTCCAGCTTTCAAAGATCCATGCAAGGCACAGGTAAATGCCGATCAGCGAAAGGATCAGCCCCTGCAATGCACCGCCCAGAAACCGCGCCTCTTCTGCCGCGGACCCGGACAGGCGGGTCGCCACGCCATGACGCGATTCAACCGCCGGAATGATAACGTCGCGCATCTGCGCATCAACCAGTGCTGCGCGGTCTGCATCATCTTCGGCCAGATCGCCCGACACTGTCACCACCTGCAAGCCGTTCTCACGCACCACCGATGAAAAGCCCGCCTGACGCTGCACAGTCACCACATCGGCAAGCGGCACATAGACGCCGCTTGGCGCGCGCATCTGCGTGCGATCCAGGAAATCGGCCGTCAGTTCGCCTGCAGGCAGCTCTACCCGGATGGACGCTGCGCGCGGGCCGTCAGGGTAGGTGGCCGCTTCGATACCGTTCAGCCTGTCGCGCAGGGCGCGGCCCAAATCATCAATCGCAAAGCCAAGCGCCTGCCCCTGCGCCGTCAGGTTCAGGATCAGCTCTTCCTTGTCATAGGCCAGGCTATCTTCCAGCGCCGAAACTTCCGGATACTGCGCCAGCTGCGCCTTCAGGTCTTCTGCGGCCGCCTTCAGGCCAACCGAATCGCTGCCGTACAAATCAATCGAAATACTGTCGCCCCCCGGCCCGAACCGCCCCCCCCGGAATGACAATTCCTCAAGCAAAGGCGCGCGGCGGATTTCTTCTTCCAACTGGCTGATGAACTGAAAGCTGGAATAGGGCCGCGCATCCGGGTTCACCAGTTCAATGGAAATGGCCCCCAGCAGGTCAGCATCCTTGGTTTCCGCGCTGGCCAGCCCACGGCCAGTTCCACCGCCGATTTCCGCCAGCACATAGGTCACCGGATTTGTGCCATGTTCATCTTCCAGCCGTGCCGCCACCGCATCCGTTGCCCTTTGCAGTTCCTGCATCATGGCAAGGGCATCTTGCCGCGTGGCCCCCGGCAGCATCGCAAAATTGCCCGCTATGCTGGATTGTTCCGGCGCGTTGAAGAAGCGGAACTGCACATCGCCGCGCATGAAAAGGGCCGCTTGCGTGGCCAGCAGAAACACCGAAAACGCCAGCACCGGATAGCGCCAGATGATGACCCACCGCATCAACGGCTTCATCACCCGTTCCTGAAACCAGACCATGCCCCGGTTCACGGCGCGGCTTGGCGCATCATACCATGGCTTGTCATTCACCGCCCGCAGCGCGCCGATCATATGGTGCGGCAAGATCAGGAAACATTCCACCAATGATGCCAGCAGCACCGCAATCACCGTAAACGGGATATCTGCGATCAGGTCACCAAAGCGCCCGCCAATCACCACCAGCCCCCAGAAGGCAATCACCGTGGTCAGCGTTGATGCCACCACCGGCGCCCCCATCCGCCGCGCGCCATATTCGGCGGCGGTCAGCGGGTCTTCACCCAGCACCCGCGCCCGGAAATCAGCGTGTTCGGCCACCACGATGCCATCATCCACCACCACACCCACCATGATGATCAGCGCGAACAGCGAGATCATGTTCAGCGTGATACCGCCCAGATACATCGCCCCCACAGCCGCAAACATGGCCACAGGAATGCCCGCTGCCACCCACAGTGCCGCCCGCGCGTTCAGAAACAGGAACAACAGCAGCAGTACAAGGCCAAGGCCCATCAAGCCGTTATCAAGGAGCAGCGCCAGCCTGTCGGTAATCTGTTCAGCCCTTGTGCGCACAAGATCAACCGTCACACCCGGCGGCAGCGTGGCCTGCAGCGCCTCGGCGACATCGCGCACATCTTCCTGCATGCCAATCGCATCGCCTTCGGGCGTGCGGTCCACGCGAATGCTCATCGCCGGGTTATCACCCACATAGGCCGCGCGCCCGCGCGTGGCCCCGTCCACCCGGATGCTGGCCACATCGCCGATCGTCAATTGCGTGCCATCAGGGGCCGATGTCAGCACAATCGCCGCAATCTCATCTGCCGTGCGGCGCTCTTGCCCCGTGCGCACCCGTGCCGAGCCGCCCGCAACATCGCCCACAGGTGCCGTGGCCACCTGTGCCGCTATCGCCTGTGCGATCTGTTCCAGTGTCACATCGTGGCGCAGCAGCGCGGTTGAGGGCACCTCGACCACCGTTTCTGGTGCCACCAGCCCCTGAATCGTGGTGCGCGTCACCCCCGCCTGAAACAGCCGCCCGACCAGCTCATCTGCAAAGCGTGCCAGTTGGTCCGCCCCCACCGGTCCGGTGATGACAATGTCTGTCACCCCATCCCGCCATTGGCCCCGGCGTACAACCGGATCGTCCGCCGCATCGGGCAAGGTGGTGATCGCGTCCACCGCCATCTGAACCGTGTCGGTCGCTTCGGCGATATCGGTGCCCGGCGCGAATTCCAGATCAATCGACGCCCGCCCCTCGCGTGAGCGCGACGAGACATTGGCCACCCCATCCACCGCCAGCAGCGCCGGTTCCAGCACCTGCACGATACCACGGTCCACGTCATCAGCCCCGGCCCCATGCCAGCTGACCGAAACCTCGACCTCGGACACCACCACGTCAGGAAAATACTGCGCGCGGATCAGGCTGGCCGCCCACAGGCCCAGCACCAGCAGCGCTGCAAGCAGCAGGTTCGCAACCGTCCCATGCCGCGTGAAATAGGTAATCAGCCCGCCGCCAGCCTGTGACGAACGCGCCATCGGATCAGCCCCCCGCCGGAGGTTGTTGCAGGCTGTCGATCAATGCCTGCGGCACCTGTGCCTGTTCCAGTTGCACGACCAATGATGCCTTTTCATCCTCTGCCATCGCCGCCGCCTGCACACGCGCGATCAGGTCAGCACGTTCCGCTTCCGACAGCGTCACCCAGCCTGCGCGCACCGGGTTGATGCGGATGCCCGCCCCCAGCAAAGGCGAACGTTCCGCCACAATCTCGCGCCCCGCCGCCGTATCTGGCGCGATGATCACATCATTGCCCTGCCGCCGCAGCACGCTGACCTGCAGCACCTCCAGCCGGTCTTCTGCGCCCAAGGCCAGCACGCTGCCATCTGCACCCACCGCCGTTGATGGCACCACGGCCACGTCCTGCAACGGCGGCTCGCGCAGCGCCACGGTCACGAAATCGCCCGGCAGCAGCCCTTCGGCCTGTTGCAGCGCACCAAACACCACCCGCCCGCTTTCGCCTTCGCCCACGCTTGCCCCTTGGCGCGTCAGAATGCCCTGCCCTGACAGGTTTTCCCCGGCCTGCACCGTGAACAGCGTCGGCGCTGTCTCCAGCGGAGGCAATTGCGCGGCCTGCGAGGCTGACAGGCGGATCATCACCTCCAGCGCCGAGGGGTCAATCACTTCAGCCAGCACTTCGTTCGGGCTGACAAGTCCACCCAGCGTCACATTCACCGCCGTCAACCGCCCGTCAAATGGTGCATGAATCGCCGTGTCACGCAGCGCGCGTTCCGCATCCGCCAGCGCGATTTGCGCGCGTTGCAGGGCCGAGGCTGCCAGTTCCACCCGTGCTTCCGCCTGCAATGCCGCCTGCCTGCGCGACAGCACCCCCTGCTCTGCCGATGACAGCGCAAGAGCTGCCTCTTCAGCCGCCGCATCAGACCCTAGGCCCCGTTCGCGCAGATCGTCCTGCCGCGCCTTGGCCTGTTCGCGCAAGTCAAACTGCCGCTCTGCCGCCGCCAGATCATCCTGCGCAAAGGTCAGGTCCGCCTTGGCCGCCGCCTCATCCGCCACAGCCTCCAGCACGCCCGCCTGCGCCAGATCGCGCGCTGATGTCGCATCTGCCGGATCAAGCCGGATCAGCAGCGCGCCTTCCGCCACGCTTGCCCCTTCCTCAAACCCCGGTGCCAGATCTACCACCACCCCGCCACCCGCACTGCGCAGCTGCAATGTCCGGCGTGCCCGCACCTCGCCATAGGCTGTCATCACCGGCGCTATCTGGCCCGGTTCAACCCGGATCACATTCGCCGAGAAGACGCGTTCCTCTGCAGCCACAGGCGGCCCGCCACCCCCCGCGCGAGAGGCCGCTGCCGACACAATCACCTGCCCCGCTGCCAGCAGCAGGGCCAGCGTCACCGCTGCCAGAAACACACCCATCATGCTGCGCGAAAAGAACCGCATTGCCGCCTCTGTTACCTGACCATGATCTTAGGCCATCCCGCGCCAATTGCCAGCCAGACTGCCACCACGGTTCCGTGTGCTACTTGCGCCGCTTGTGTTCTTCCAGCCGCGGAAAGATTTCCACAAAGTTGCAAGGACGGTGGCGGTAATCAAGCTGCCATTGCAGGATTTCATCCCAGGCATCACGGCAGGCCCCCGGGCTGCCCGGCAAGGCGAACAGATACGTCCCTTGCGCCACGCCCCCGCAAGCGCGCGATTGCACCGCCGAGGTGCCGATCTTGGCCATGCTGACCATCGTGAACACCGTCCCGAACGCCTCGATTTCCTTTTCATACACGTCCCGGTGCGCCTCAACCGTCACATCCCGCCCCGTCAGGCCCGTGCCCCCTGTGCTCAGGATCACATCCACCGCTGCATCCGCGCACCACGCCCGCAGCTGTGCTGCAATCGTGTCCCGGTCATCCGTCACAATCCCCCGTGCTGCAAGCACATGTCCCGCAGCTGTCAGCCGTTCGACCAGCGTATCGCCTGATTTGTCATCCGCAGCCGTGCGCGTGTCGGATACCGTCAGCACCGCAATGCGGACCGGCACGAAATCTTTCGTTTCATCAATCCGCCCCATCACCACCCTCCCAATTCCATCAGCGCGCTGCCAAGGCCAGCAACATCGCAACCCCTGTCGGCATGGCCTAAACCTCCAGCAATACGGGCTTGGGTCCAAGATTGACCACCTCGGTCATGCCGATCCGCCCGCGTTTTCCCCAGCTGTCATGGACATGACCGCACAGGCAATACTTGGGTTGCAGCGCCTCGATTGCCGCCCGTATCGCCTCTGACCCAAGCGAGCGCCCCGAGGATGACACATCAGCCACCCCTTTCGGCGGCGCATGCGTGATCAGAATGTCAACCTGACCCATCGCCGCCAACAGCCCGGCCGCCTCTGCTTCGCTTAAATCACAAGACCAGCTGCCAAACGGTGTCGGCGGCACCGCGCAACCCAGCCCGAACAGCAAGACCCCGGCCTTGGTGATCCCCGTGCAATGCAGCACTGTCGCTGCCGTCGCCGCCCGCAGTTCATCCGCGCTTTCAGCGTTGCCGCATACATACACTGCCTTATGCGCCATCGGCTGCAGCTCTGCCATCGCCGGGCCAAGACCCTGACGCATGTTGCAGAAATCGCCCGCCCCGATCACCAGATCGGCGGTTTTCGCTGCCGCCAGCAAGTCTGGCACCAGCGCCGACCTTGCGTGCAGGTCCGAAAAGGCCATGACGTGCGTCATCCCCGTAACCGCGCTTGCAAACTCAACAGGTCTGCCCAAGCCTCACGCTTTGCCTCGGGGTTGCGCAACAGGTAAGCCGGGTGCGTCATTGGCATCACCGGCTTGCCCAGTACCTCGCGCCAGTTGCCGCGCGCACGCAGGATACCCTTTTCGCCAAACAGGCACATCAGCGGCGTGTTGCCCATAGTCACAATCATATCCGGGTCCGCAAGCGCGATATGGCGCAGCAAGAAGGGGCGGAACATGGCAATTTCATCCGGCGAAGGATCGCGGTTTTCCGGCGGGCGCCATGGCAGTACGTTGGTGATGTACAGGCTCCTCTCCGGATCAGGGCTGGTGCGCGCATGCCCGATGGCCGCGAACATCCGATCCAGCAACTGCCCCGCCTCGCCCACAAACGGTAGGCCTGCCCGGTCCTCGTTCACCCCCGGCGCCTCGCCCAGCACCAGCACACGCGCCGCCGGGTTGCCATCGGCAAAGACCAGATTGCGCGCCCCGCGCTTCAGATCGCAATGGTCAAACGCCGCCATCGCCGCGCGCAAGGCCGCCAGATCGCCTGCCGCATCCGCCATCGCCTGCGCCACCGCAACCGCATCAACCTGCACCGGGGCCGCCACCACCGCAGGCGTGGCAGCCTCGGCCACGGGTGCCGCCTTGCGCGCCACCTCCACCGCCAGATCATAACGGTTCATGGGCGCATCGCCGATGGGATCAACCGCCCCAAGCTCGGCCTGCCAGGCCAGCGCTTGAACCGCCGCCTGCCAGCCTTCCCACGTCTCCAGATGTTCACCGATTCCCATCCCCGCAGGATAGGCCGCCGGGCCACGCCGCCACAACCCACCCCAGACTTGCAAACAGCGTTGCCGCCCTGCCCCCACGCCCCTATAAGCGCCCCATCAGAACGGGGTCAGCACCATGGTCTTTCGCGCGCGCCACATCCTTGGCATCGAACAGATGTCACCTTCGGAAATTGTGACCATCCTTGATCTGGCCGACCGCTATGTTGATCTGAATCGCCGCACCGTCAAACAATCCGACGTGCTGGCCGGCCTTACCCAGATCAACATGTTCTTTGAGAACTCCACCCGCACGCAGGCGTCGTTTGAACTGGCTGGCAAACGCCTTGGCGCAGATGTGATGAACATGTCTGTCGCCCAGTCATCCGTGAAAAAGGGCGAAACGCTGATTGATACGGCCATGACGCTGAACGCCATGCGCCCTGATCTGCTGGTGGTCCGCCATGGCGCATCGGGGGCGGTGAACCTGCTGGCCAGCAAGGTCAACTGCGCCGTGCTGAACGCCGGTGACGGGCGGCACGAACACCCGACCCAAGCCCTGCTTGATGCCCTTACAATCCGCCGCGCCAAGGGCCGCATCCAGCGCCTGACGATTGCGATTTGCGGCGATATCGCCCACAGCCGCGTGGCGCGTTCGAACCTGATCCTGCTGGGCAAGATGGAAAACCGCCTGCGCCTGATCGCGCCGCCCACGCTGATGCCCGCAGGCGTGCAGGATTTCGGGTGTGAGCTTTTTGACGACATGCGCAAGGGGCTGGAAGGCGCCGACGTGGTGATGATGCTGCGCCTGCAGAAGGAACGCATGGACGGCGGTTTCATCCCGTCGGAGCGCGAATACTACCACCGCTTCGGCCTTGATGCTGACAAGCTGAGCCACGCCAAACCCGATGCCATCGTCATGCACCCCGGCCCGATGAACCGGGGGGTCGAGATTGACGGCGATTTGGCCGATGACATCAACCGTTCGGTCATTCAGGAACAGGTGGAAATGGGCGTGGCCGTGCGCATGGCCTGCATGGACCTGCTGGCGCGCAACCTGCGGGCCGAACGCGGGCGGGCGGCGGTGGGGGTGATGGTGTGAGTGGGAAACAAGCCCGATTGGAAGACCACTTGTTGCCCGATGAAATCCTGCTTTGGAAGGGCGCGCCGTACCTGTCCCGCTCACTGCCTTGGGACATCCGAAAGGGTCAAGTCATTACCATGATAATTGCTGCTTGGGCCTTAATTGTTGGCCTTTATGAGCTTAATCAAGTCGCTTTGAAGATTGGCAGTGCCAAGGGTCAAAATGCCTTCGTGTCCTATGTCTTTGCTGCGTTCATGGTGGCACTTATCGTGGGCGCATCTTATTTGCTTTGGCTCGGGCTCATGTTTCGCAAGAAATTGACGCAGCACCTCAAGACAAAGACCTTTGCAGTCACAAATCTTCGTGCATTCATTTTTGACGAAGCTCAGACTCAGGTTCCTTATGAGTGGCCGCTCAATTCACACGCGCCCCGCTTGGTAGGGGCTTCATCGGTCTATTTTGCAGGCCCCACCCGGAATCCAAAGCCGCACCTACCCGGCTTTCTTATGCTGAAAGACGCAAAAGCAACGTGGCTGGCGGCACAAGGCGCTTGGTCGACCAACGTAAACGCGACATGACTGACTTTCTCATCATCCCCCCCAACGAACGCCACACCCTGCGCGTCTTCGCGCTGGATCTGACCTTGGCCGAGGTGGCGGCCCTGCGGGACATGGATGCCGTTCTGCACCCCGGTCAGGTTGTGCCCCCCTTGCGCGCCGATGCTGCCCAACGCCTGCTGGGCGTGCCGGTCGATGTGGCGCAGGTGGATGTGTTTCATTCCGATGATGTCGAGGCCATCGGCCTTGCCGCCTATCTGATCGAAGGCAATGCCGTCACTGAGGCCCAGATCGCGGCGGATGCCGATTTGCTGGATGCCTACCGTGGCTATGTCATGGCGGTGCGCTCGCAGGCCTTTGGCGGGCAGGCGGCAACCCTGACGCCCGATCCAAAGCTGCGCCTGATGGGCACTTACACCGAAGAAACCCCCGCCATCCGCTTTGAAACCCTGCCCGCACAGGCCGCAAAGGGCGTGCTGGCAGGCGGCCGCGCGCCCAAGTCCGATGCGCGCATCGGCGGCATGGTGGCCACCTTTGTGCTACTGTTTCTGGCCATATTCACCGTGCTGATGATCTGGATTGCAGGATGACCGAAACGATGATCCACCTGACTAACGCTCGCCTGATTGACCCCGAGGCTGGCACCGATACCCCCGGCAGCCTGACCCTGCAGGATGGCCTGATCATGGCCATCAACGGCCCCTCCCCCAAGGGCGCACAGATCATTGATTGCGGTGGCCACCCCCTTGCCCCGGGCATCGTCGATATCGGCGTGAAAATCGGTGAGCCGGGTGAACGCCACCGCGAATCCTTCCGCTCGGCTGGCCTTGCCGCTGCCGCAGGCGGCGTCACCACCATTATCGCCCGGCCCGATACCACGCCTGCCATTGATACGCCCGAACTGCTGGAATTCGTCACCCGCCGCGCCACCGAAAGCGCGGTGCGTATCCGCCATATCGCAGCACTTACCAAGGGGCGCCAAGGGCGCGAGATGGCCGAGATCGGCTTTCTGCTGGATGCGGGTGCCATCGCGTTTTCTGACGGTAACCATGTCGTGACCGACAGCAAAACCCTGTCCCGCGCCCTGACCTATGCGCGCGGCCTTGGTGCGCTGGTCATTGGCCACCCGCAAGATGCGGGCCTTTCGGCAGGTGCCGCCGCCACCAGCGGCAAGTTTGCATCCCTGCGCGGCCTGCCTGCCGTGCACCCCATGGCCGAACGCATGGGGCTGGACCGTGACCTTGCCTTGGTCGAGATGACCGGCGCGCGCTACCACGCGGATCAGATCACCACGGCACGCAGCCTGCCTGCCTTGGAGCGGGCCAAGCGGAACGGGCTGGATGTGACGGCAGGGGTCAGCATCCACCACCTGACGCTGAATGAGCTGGATGTGGGCGATTATCGCACCTTCTTCAAGCTGACGCCGCCGTTGCGGAGCGAGGATGACAGGCTGGCCGTGGTGCAGGCTGTGGCCGACGGGCTGATCGACGTGATCGGCAGCTTTCACACGCCGCAGGACGAAGAATCCAAGCGCTTGCCGTTTGAAGAGGCGGCCTCGGGCGCGGTTGGCCTGCAAACCCTGCTGCCCGCCGCCATGCGCCTGATCCATGCGGGCCACATGGACCTGCCCACGCTGTGGCGCGCGTTGTCCTTGAACCCCGCACGGCGGATGGGCCTGCCGCAAGGGCGCTTGGCCGTGGGTGCACCGGCCGATCTTGTGCTGTTTGACCCCGACGCACCCTTCCTGCTGGACCGCTTCACGCTGCAGTCGAAATCAAAGAACACACCCTTTGACGGCGCGCGGATGGAAGGTAAGGTGCTGCGGACGTTCGTGGCCGGAGCAGAGGTTTTTTCCGCGTGATCCCTGACATTACCTCTGCGCCCCTGTCCCTGGCCCTTGTGGCATTATGTGCATACATATTGGGATCCATCCCCTTTGGCATCGTGATCACGCGCGCGCTTGGTCTGGGCGATTTGCGCAAGATCGGGTCGGGCAATATTGGTGCCACAAACGTCTTGCGCACGGGCAACAAGGGCGCGGCCTTGGCCACCCTGCTGCTGGATGCGGGCAAGGGCGGCATTGCCGTACTGGTCGCGCGCGCGCTGGTGGGGCCTGATGCCGCGCAGCTGGCGGCACTGGCATCCTTCCTTGGCCATCTGTTCCCGGTCTGGCTTGGCTTCAAGGGTGGCAAAGGCGTGGCAACCTTCCTTGGCACGCTGCTTGCACTTGCCTGGCCCGTGGGCCTTGCCGCCTGCGCCACCTGGGCCGCCACGGCGGCGGTCAGCCGCATTTCATCGCTTTCGGCACTGGTTGCCTCCGCAAGCGCGGTGGTCTGGGCGTGGGTCTTTGGCTATCCCCAGATGGTGGCATTGATCCTGATCCTCGCCACCCTCGTCATCGTCCGCCACCACGCCAACATCAACCGCATCCTCACCGGAACCGAACCCCGTATAGGCAAACGCGCCTGACCCCCTTCACATTGGCATAAATATCCCGGGGGTTTGGGGGCTGGCCCCCAAACCGCCAGCTTTTGCTTGCGCTTCCTGTCAATTCTGGTATTTCTGTCTTTACAGAAATAGCTGAGCGATTCGACATGCACCTGACCCCCGCCATGCACGACTTCATCCTTCACTGGGGGGATATGGGCGCGAAATGGGGCGTCAACCGGTCGGTCGCGCAGATCCACGCCTTGCTGCACATCGCACCTGAACCGCTGGATGCCGAAGAAATTGCCGAAACGCTGGGACTTGCGCGGTCAAACGTGTCAACCGGGTTGAAGGAATTGCAGGGCTGGAAGCTGGTAAAATCCAGCCGCCCCTTGGGCGAACGGCGCGATATGTTCACATCGGTGCAGGACATGTTCGAACTGGTGAACGTGGTCATCGAAGGGCGGCGTGAACGGGAATATGCGCCGACGCTGGCCGCACTGCGCGAAGTTGCAGCCGCGGCACAGACTGATGCGACGCCACCCCATGTGCAAAAGCGTATGAAAGACACGCTGGATACCATGCAGATGTTTGATGACTGGTACCGCGATATCGCCCGCCTGCCCCGCGCCGTGCAGTTGGCCGCGGTGAAACTTGGCGCAAAGGTCGCGCGGTTCCTGCCGAAGTAGCGGTAAAAAATTTTGCGAAAGGATTTCTGTGATGTCAGAAAATACTGAAATTCAACCACTTCGGATTGGTGCCTTTGCCGTGGCCATGATCGGCGGTCCGCTGTTGGTGACGGCCTGCACGTTCTGGGCCATGCTCATCCCGGTGGCTGCACTGATCGTGGGCGGCATCCCCTACCTTGTCATTGGCACGCCCATGGCGCTGTGGATGGCGCTGACCGGGCCTGTCACGGGCGCGCGCGGCGCGGTTTGGGGCGGGCTGACCATCCTGTTCCTGACGGCCGGGGCAATCCTTGGCGCTTCAATCTTCGCAACCACTGCGGAAGTCCCCGCAATTCTGACGGTGGGCGGCTTTTCGGCCCTGTTCGCCACGCTGTGGGCCGGCACAACCGGCTGGCTTTACAGCGCCCTGACCGCACCAAAACACCCCTGAAAGGAGACGACCATGACACTTGCCATTCTTGCCTATTTCGCCGTTACCCTTGCCACACTGATCGCCCTTGGCCGCATGATCCTGCAGGTTGGCCGCAGCATGGGTGATTGCCCGCAAACCGGGGCCGCTGCGCGTGCGGGCAGTGTGGCCATTACCGCAGGCTTCATTGCCATTGGCATGGGCGGGGTGATCCTTGTTTCGGCGGTGATCCCGGCCTTGGCGGGCAATGCCGATGCGGCTGAACTGGCGGTGATCACGCTGCTGGCCGTGGGGCTGGCCTGTGTGACACTGGGCCTTGGGTTTGCGCATGCCCTGGGAAACCTGAAGGCAATTGTGCGCCCGCGTCCGGCGGCACCCACACCGATGGAACCCGTGCTGGCCTAAGAAAAGCACTGGCCTGAGTAAAGCACTGGCCCTAGAAAAGTACTCCCCTCAGTAAAGCAGAAGGGCGGCCCGCAGCACGGACCGCCTCCCCTGTATCCCCAAAGCCCGCGATCAGCGCGATGCGAGCTTTTCCAGCGCCTCGGCGGTGCGGCGGGTGTTGTTGTGAACGCCCACGGCAAGCAAGAACATGCCACAGAACAAAATGGCATAGATCGGCCCCAGAATGATGAAGGCAATGCCCTGCATCTGCCCATTCGCAAGGGCGACTAGGCCCCCGACAACGCCACCGATGGCAATAACCCCGCCGACAACCCAGATCAGCACGTCCAAAGATTTGATTACAAACTCACGCATGCAAGTGTCCTTTCCTGTTCAATGATTGCAAAATGAAATGCGCATACGCCGAAAAACGCCTTTCGGCCAGGGCAGGCTAACCCAACGTTAACTTTCAATCAAGAATTTGTGCAAAGGCAACCGGTGCCCTTAAAGGCGCGTAGCGGCATAAACCGGGGCCAAAGACCCGCCCCACGCCCCGTTATAGGCATCCAGCAACCTGTCGGCCTGCACTTGGCCCGTGGCAACACTGTCAACCATGGGCGCCAGATACACCTCTTCGCCCAGGCCACGCGCAGCAAGCCCGGCCTGTGACAGGGCCACAGCGGCGCGGGCCAGATCATGCAGTTTCACCCCGTCCGCCTCACCCGCCAGCGCCTTTTCAGAGGCTGCAACGCGCAGGCCCTCGCGTGTGGCGGCACTGAAGCCCTTGACCAGATCCCATGCCGCATCAAGCGCTGCGTCATCATACATCAGCCCCACCCAGAAGGCGGGCAGGCCCACGATATGCGCGAAATCCCCGCAATCGGCCCCGCGCATTT
>JBJOQW010000164.1:0-20659 GCA_046049665.1 Pseudomonadota bacterium
CAGCCGCTGATGGCCCTGATTGACGAACTGGCTGAAAAGCTGTCCGAAGACGTGCTGCGCGCGATGGATGATCTGGGCGATGACCGCCTGCACGAACAGGTAGCCAAGGTGCTGCTGGCGGCATCGCCAACGGTGCAAGAGGCGTTCATGACCTGCATGCGCTTTCGTCTGGCCGAACGGCGCGGGCGCAAGTTTCTGGAGCAGACAATCAAGGCGGCCAAAGAAGGCGGCGAGGCCCCCGTGGCCCCCCGCGCGCCGGATACCGGCCATTGAGCGACCGGCTGGAGGCGCAATTCGCCTTTCTGAATGAGGCGGATCGCCTGAAATCAGTGCTGCGTGCCACAACCTTGGTTGATGGCTCGCGGCGTGAAAACTCGGGCGAACACAGCTGGCATCTGGCGCTGTATGCGCTGGTGCTGGCGGATCAGGCGGGGCCGGGCGTGGATATCAACCGGGTGATCCGGATGCTGCTGATCCATGATCTGGTCGAAATTGACGTGGGCGATGTGCCCATTCATTCGGCAAACGGTGCAGCCCATAGCAGTGCGGAGACACTTGCAGCCGAGGCACGGGCAGCTGATCGCATATTCGGCATGCTTCCCAATGATTTGTGCGATGATCTTCGCGCGCTGTGGCAAGAGTTTGAGGCCGCAGTAACGCCAGACGCCATATTCGCCAAGTCCTTGGACCGCGTGCAGCCGGTGATGGCGAACCTGATGTCGGGCGGTGGGACATGGGTAGAATACAACGTCACTGCCGAACAGCTTGAATCGCGCGTCGGCGTGAAAATCGCCCGTGGCGCGCCAAGGCTGTGGGATTGGGTGAAACAAAAGACCGCAGTGTATTTTACAAAAGCTTAACGGTATACCGTTGCATACCATCTTCCCCGCCCTGCCCTTTTCGGCTATGACCCCTGCAACGAATCCCAACCAGCGGAGCCTCTAGATGACCAAGATCAAAGTCGCCAACCCTGTGGTCGAGCTTGACGGCGATGAAATGACCCGGATCATCTGGGATTTCATCAAACAAAAGCTGATCCTGCCCTACCTCGATATTGACTTGAAATACTACGATCTGGGGATCGAGGAGCGTGACCGCACCAATGACCAGATCACCATCGACAGCGCGGAAGCCATCAAGAAATACGGCGTGGGCGTGAAATGCGCGACCATCACGCCGGATGAGCAGCGGGTCGAGGAATTCAAGCTGAAACAGATGTGGAAATCGCCCAACGGCACGATCCGCAACATTCTGGGCGGCGTGATTTTCCGTGAGCCGATCATCTGCAAGAACGTGCCGCGCCTTGTGCCCGGCTGGACCCAACCCATCGTCGTGGGCCGCCATGCCTTTGGCGACCAGTACCGCGCGACCGATTTCCGCTTTCCGGGTGCAGGCAAGCTGACGATGAAATTCGTGGGCGAAGACGGCACGGTGATTGAAAAGGATGTCTATTCGGCGCCGTCCTCGGGCGTGTTCATGGGCATGTACAACCTGGATGACAGCATCCACGATTTCGCGCGGTCATCCTTCAACTACGGCCTGCTGAAGGGCTGGCCCGTGTATCTGTCAACAAAGAACACGATCCTGAAGGCCTATGACGGACGGTTCAAGGATATCTTCGCCAAGGTCTATGCCGAAGAGTTCGAAGACCAGTTCAAGGCCAAGGGCATTCACTACGAACACCGCCTGATTGACGATATGGTCGCATCGGCGATGAAATGGTCGGGCGGCTATGTCTGGGCCTGCAAGAACTATGACGGCGATGTGCAGTCAGATACGGTTGCGCAGGGTTTTGGCAGCCTTGGCCTGATGACCTCTATCCTGATGACACCCGATGGTAAGACGGTTGAGGCAGAGGCGGCGCACGGCACCGTCACCCGCCACTACCGCCAGCATCAGCAGGGCAAGGCCACCAGCACGAACTCGGTGGCGTCGATCTTTGCCTGGACGGGGGGCCTCAAGCACCGCGCCAAGCTGGATGACAACGCGCAACTGATGCGCTTTGCCACGACCTTGGAAAAGGTCACGGTGGACGCGGTGGAAGATGGTTACATGACCAAGGACCTGGCACTGCTGGTGGGCCCCGATCAGAAATGGCTGACCACGATCGGCTATCTGGAAAAGGTGGATGAATACCTGAACAAGGCCCTCGCAGGCTGAATTTAGGTCAAGTATATTGACTTAATGCGCGGCGGCAGCTATCCCGCCGCGCATGACGGACCCCGGCCACCACAGCCTGATCGAAGATGCCCAAGGCATGGCCTTTGGCGTGTTTCTGGCGGCCGTCGGCATCCATATCCTGACATTCATGGGCTTTGTCGCCGGCCAAACCACCGGGGTCGCCGCCCTGATCAGCTATACAACCGGCTGGCCCTTTGCTGCCGTCTACTTTGCCGTCAGCCTGCCCTTCTTCTGGCTTGGCTACCGCCGCATGGGCCTGCGCTTTGCCATCAAGACATTTATCACCGTGGCCAGCTTGTCTGTGGCCGTGGCCATCCTGCCGCGCTGGCTGTCATTCGACAGCATTCATCCCGCTTTTGCCGCCATCCTGTTTGGCACCCTATTTGGTTATGCCGCCCTGTCGGTGGTCCGCCATGGTGGCAGCTTTGGCGGCACCTCGATCATCTGGCTGATCGTGCAGGACCGCACGGGTTTTCAGGCGGGCTATGCCCAGCTGATCTTTGATGCCGCCCTTTTCGCCTTGTCATTGTTCTTTCTGGATTGGCATATCGTTGCCTGGTCATTCCTTGGGGCGCTTGTCTTCAACCTGTTTCTGGCCATCAACCATCGTCGCGACAGGTATATTGCCACATGACCGAACCCCGCCAACACAGCCTGCTGGATGATGCCCAGGGCCTTGCGTATGGCAGCACCATGGCCGCCTTCGCCATTACCCTGCTGACCCATCTTGGCCTGATCACCGGCCAGACAGCCGGCCTTGCCGTCTTGCTTTCCTATGCCACCGGCTGGAGCTTTGGGCTGGTGTTCTTTGCCGTCAACATTCCCTTCTACTATCTTGGCTATCTGCGCATGGGGCCCGCCTTTACCCTGAAAACCTTTGCTGCCGTCGGCCTCCTGTCTGCACTTTCAATCTGGATGCCCTCGCATTTCCAGTTTGGCACCATCAACCCTTGGCTCGGCGCGGTGATCTTTGGCTTTCTTTCAGGCTCAGCCTTGCTTGCGTTGTTCCGCCATGGCGCGAGTCTTGGTGGCATTGGCATTCTGGGCCTGTATCTGCAAGACCGCTTTGGCTGGCGCGCAGGTTGGGTGCAGCTTGGCTTTGATGTTGTGCTGTTTACGATTGCCTTGTTGTTTTTGGACATTCACGCCGTTGCTGTCAGTTTTTTAGGCGCATTCGTGGTAAATCTGGTGATTGCCATCAACCATCGTCGTGACCGCTACATCGCGACGTAACTCCCTCTGGCCATCAGCCCCCAAAGCCTGTATGGCCCCGCCAACCCAAATGATCTGAAAGAGACCCCTCCGATGGAGCTTCGCAACATCGCCATCATCGCGCACGTTGACCATGGCAAGACCACCCTTGTGGACGAACTGCTGAAACAGTCCGGCGCATTCCGCGAAAATCAGGCCGTTTCCGAACGTGCCATGGACAGCAATGATATTGAGCGTGAGCGTGGCATCACTATTCTGGCCAAATGCACCAGCCTTGAATGGGCGGGCACGCGGATCAACATCGTTGACACCCCCGGCCACGCCGATTTCGGCGGCGAGGTGGAGCGGATCCTGTCCATGGTGGATTCGGTCGTGCTGTTGGTGGATGCCGCTGAAGGGCCGATGCCGCAAACCAAGTTCGTCACGTCAAAGGCGCTGGCACTGGGCCTGCGCCCCATCGTGGTGCTGAACAAGGTCGACAAGCCCGATGCAGAGCCTGACCGCGCCTTGAACGAGGTCTTCGATCTGTTCGCCAACCTTGGCGCTGATGACAACCAGCTGGATTTCCCGGTGCTTTATGCGTCGGGCCGTTCGGGCTGGGCCGATGCAAACCTTGATGGGCCGCGCAAGGACCTGTCCGCGCTGTTCGATCTGGTGCTGAAACATGTGCCGCAACCCGCGCAAATCTCGCGCCGGGCCGAGCCGTTCCGCATGCTGGCCACCACGCTGTCAGCCGATCCGTTCATCGGGCGCATTCTGACAGGCCGTGTGGAATCGGGCACGCTGAAGGCAGGCGAGACGATCAAGGCGCTGTCGCGCACGGGTGACAAGCTGGAACAGTTCCGCGTGTCCAAGGTGCTGGCCTACCGCGGCCTGACCCAGACCGCCATTGATGCCGCCGAAGCAGGCGATATCGTCACCCTGGCAGGCATGACCAAGGCCACCGTCGCCGATACGCTGTGCGCGCTGGAAATCGACACGGCGCTTCCGGCACAACCCATTGATCCGCCAACCATTTCGGTAACCTTCGGCATCAATGACTCTCCACTCGCTGGCAAGGATGGCAACAAGGTGCAATCCCGCGTCATCCGCGAACGCCTGATGAAGGAAGCCGAGATCAACGTGGCGATCAAGGTGACCGATACCCCCGGCGGCGATGCGTTTGAAGTGGCAGGCCGTGGCGAATTGCAGATGGGCGTGCTGATCGAAAACATGCGCCGCGAGGGGTTTGAGCTGTCCATCAGCCGCCCGCGCGTGATCTTCCGCGATATTGACGGCGTGAAATGCGAACCCGTTGAAGAAGTCACCATCGACGTGGATGATGAATTCACCGGGCCAGTGATTGAAAAGCTGACAGGCCCACGCAAGGGCGATCTGGTGGAAATGAAACCCGCAGGCGTGGGCAAGACGCGCATCATCGCACATGTGCCCTCGCGCGGGCTGATCGGCTATCACGGCCAGTTCATGACCGATACGCGTGGCACGGGCGTGCTGAACCGCGTGTTCCACGACTGGGCGCCGCACAAGGGCACGATCGAGGGCCGCCGTCAGGGTGTGCTGATTTCGATGGAATCGGGTACTTCGGTGGCTTACGCGATGTGGAAGCTGGAAGATCGCGGGCATTTCTTTATTGGCGTGCAGGAACCGGTTTACACCGGCATGATCATTGGTGAACATAACCGCGACAATGATCTGGAAGTGAACCCGCTGAAGGGCAAGCAGCTGACCAACGTACGTGCATCGGGCACGGATGAAGCCGTGCGCCTGACCACGCCTGTGCGCCTGTCACTGGAACAGGCGATTGCCTATATTGACGATGATGAACTGGTCGAGGTCACGCCCAAGGCCATTCGCATGCGCAAACGTTTCCTTGATCCGAATGATCGCAAGCGTCAGGCCCGCGCAAGCTGAATGAAAACCCGCCGAAAGGCGGGTTTTTTCATGCGGCCTGTGCCAGACGGCAGGGCAAGAACGGTTCAACCAGCACATCAGCGCCGTTGAAGGTGCAGAAACTTGCCTCTGGTACCTTGCACCAGCCTTCTTCGCCCGCGTCCAGAGGCTCCGACACCACGGCCATACCGGCGCGAGTCTCTGACCAGCGGTAATACAGCGACGGCGCGGCCTCATCCGTTGCATAGCGCACCGCATAAAGCCGCTTGCCATCCGACAGCGCTGCCGTCATCCGCAGATGCGGCCCCTGCCCCTTGGCCCGCGCCAGTGTGATAAAACGCGCTGACGCCCGTTCCAACGCCCCGCGCGGATCATTGGCCAGCCCTTCGGCAATCGCCACCAGAAACAGCGCCTCGCTATCCGTGGCGCCCTTGCGTGCTGGGTACAGATCATCCGGGATCATCATATCGGCATCTCGGCGGAACGCATCATAGCCGCCCACCTGCCCGTTATGCATGAAGGACCACGCGCCATGCGTGAACGGATGGCAGTTGTTGCGGCTGGTCGCCGTGCCCGTGCTGGCCCGCACATGCGCTAGAAACAGGCCCGATTTCACTTGCGCCGTCAGGCTGCGCAGGTTCGGATCACTCCATGCTGGCATCACATCGCGGTAAAGCCCCGGCTCAGCCCTGTCACCATACCAGGCCACGCCAAAACCATCGGCATTCGTCGCCGTATGGCACTGCGTCGCGTGATGGCTTTGGTGGATCAGCGAATGCTGCGGGCGGCTGATGATATCCTCCAGGAATATCGGTGCGCCCGCATAAGCGGCCCAACGGCACATCAGCGTGCCCCTTTGATGGTCAACATTGCCCGGCCCCTAGGTCTTGTTTTTTGTAACAATACCATGACTTTTCCCAAATGCGCGGGGAA
Organism: Pseudomonadota bacterium; assembly: GCA_046049665.1. Classification (GTDB taxonomy): domain Bacteria; phylum Pseudomonadota; class Alphaproteobacteria; order Rhodobacterales; family Rhodobacteraceae; genus JAAFHS01. Next base: position 6,217 of record JBJOQW010000164.1, read on the forward strand.
AAATACAGCGATTGCAATCAGTCGCCGATTTCCTCAACCACCATCAGGTCACGCACGCTTGCCCCTTTCGCATGGGCCAATGCTGCCTGATAGGCGGGCGAGTTATAGCACTCCACTGCCTTTTCAAGGCTGGGAAACCGCGCCACCACGTTGCGCGGCCGGTCATTTCCTTCCAGCTGCACATAGCGCCCACCGCGCGCAAGAAACACGCCCCCATGATCGGCAATCGCCACCGTGGCACCCTTGGCATATTCGCCATAGGCAACCGGGTCTGACACCTCGACATGCGCAATCCACAAAGCTGTTGGCATGTTATCCCCCCACCACGGCTTCCGCCGCCTTGATCGCCGCCTCGGCGTTGGCCACATCCGCGCCACCCGCCTGCGCCATATCCGGCCGCCCGCCGCCGCCCTTGCCGCCAAGCGCCTCGGCTGCCGCCTTGACGATTGTCACAGCGGACAGACGCGCCGTCAGGTCAGCCGTCACGCCCGCCGCCACCGCCGCTTTGCCACCGGTATCGGCTATCAGCAGCACCGCGCCTGAACCCAACCGGGCCTTCATCTCATCAATCAGGCCCGGCAGATCCTTGCCAGACACGCCCGAAATCACCTGAGAAACGAACTTTACCCCATTGATAAGCTTGGCTTCTTCGCCACCCGCCTTGCCGCTGCCCATGGCCAGCTCACGCCGCAGTTGCGCCACTTCGTTCTGCAAAGCGCGGCGTTCTTCGGCCAGCGCGCGCACCCGTTCAACCACCTCACCCGCATGGGTTTTCAGCATGGCCGCCACATCCGACAACCGCGCATCCTGACCGCGCAGATGGTCAAGTGCGGCCTGCCCCGTCAGCCCCTCGATCCGCCGCACGCCTGCGCTGCTCGCACTGTCGCCCAGCAGTACAAAGGCCCCGATATCGCCCGTGCGCGTCACATGCGTGCCGCCGCACAGTTCCAGCGAATAGGTTGCACCATCGGCACCCTTGCCCGACCCCGCCAAGGTGCCCATCGACACCACGCGCACTTCATCGCCGTATTTCTCGCCAAACAGCGCCTGCGCGCCGATCGCGCGTGCGTCATCCGGCGTCATGATGCGCGTCTCAACAGCCGTGTTCTGGCGGATGTAGGCGTTCACCTCGCCTTCCACCTGTGCCAGTTCCGCCGCCGACAGCCCCTTGCCGTGGCTGAAGTCAAAGCGCATCCGGTCAGCCGCGTTCAGGCTGCCGCGCTGTGCCACATGGTCACCCAAAGCGCGCCGCAAGGCCTCGTGCAGCAGGTGCGTGACCGAATGGTTCGCCCGAATGGCGCTGCGGCGGCTGTGATCCACCGTCAGCTGCGCGCCCTGCCCGGCGGCGATCACCCCATCCGTCACCTCGCCGATATGCAGGAACAGCCCCTGGGATTTCTTCACATCCGTCACGCGCATGCTGCCTGATGGCGTGACCAGCATGCCCTGATCACCCACCTGCCCACCCGATTCCGCATAGAACGGCGTCTGGTTCAAAATCACCTGCACGCGGCTGCCAGCGGCGGCGTTTGCCACCACATCATTACCGGCAACCACGGCCAGCACCTGCCCTTCGGCAACCTCGGTGTCATAGCCCAGAAACTCGGTCGCGCCATGGGTTTCGGCCAGATCGAACCAGATGCTGGCGTCTGCCGTTTCACCCGTACCCGCCCAGGCCGCCCGCGCCTTGGCCTTTTGTTCGGCCATCGCCGCATCAAAGCCCGCCACATCCGCACCCCGGCCCTTTTCGCGCAGGGCATCCTGCGTCAGATCCAAGGGGAAACCATAGGTATCATACAGCTTGAACGCCGCCGCGCCCGGCAAGTCGGCCCCTTCCGGCAGGCGTGCCAGTTCATCATCCAGCAGTCGCAGGCCGCGGTCGAGCGTCTGCTTGAAGCGCGTCTCTTCCAGCCGCAGCGTTTCCTCAATCGTCGCTTGCCCGCGTGCCAGTTCCGGGTAAGCCCCGCCCATCTGCCGCACCAGTGCTGGCACAAGCCGGTGCATCACAGGGTCCGTTGCCCCCAGCATATGCGCGTGCCGCATGGCCCGGCGCATGATGCGGCGCAGCACATAGCCGCGCCCTTCGTTCGATGGCATCACGCCATCGGCAATCAGGAAGGACGTGCTGCGCAGATGGTCAGCAATCACACGGTGATGCGTCTTGCCCGGGCCATCGGGATCAGAGCTTGTGGCATGCGCGCTCGCCTCGATCAGGCTGCGCATCAGGTCTGTGTCGTAATTGTCATGCTTGCCTTGCAGCAGCGCACCAATGCGTTCCAGCCCCATGCCCGTGTCGATGCTTTGCATGTCCAGCGGGCGCAACGTGCCATCGGCGAACTGTTCGTTCTGCATGAAGACGTTGTTCCAGATTTCAATGAAACGGTCGCCATCTTCATCCGGGCTGCCGGGCGGGCCACCGGGAATATGGTCGCCATGGTCATAGAAAATCTCGGTGCAGGGGCCGCAAGGGCCGGTCGGCCCCATGCGCCAGAAATTGTCATCTGTCGGGATGCGGATGATGCGGTGGTCGGGCAGACCCGCCACCTTCTTCCAGATATCGGCCGCCTCATCATCGGTGTGGTAGACCGTGACGCAAAGCCGGTCCTTGTTGATGCCGAAGTCCTTTGTCAGCAATTCCCATGAAAAGCGGATGGCATCATCCTTGAAATAGTCACCAAAGCTGAAATTGCCCAGCATTTCGAAGAAGGTATGGTGGCGCGCCGTGTAGCCGACATTGTCCAGATCGTTGTGCTTGCCGCCGGCGCGCACGCATTTCTGCGCCGTTGTCGCGCGCTTGTAATCGCGCGTCTCCACCCCGGTGAAGCAGTTCTTGAACTGCACCATGCCGGAATTGGCAAACATCAGTGTCGGGTCATTGCGCGGCACAAGCGGGCTGCTGTCGACCACGCGGTGATCGTTGCGGCGGAAAAAGTCCAGAAAGGTTGACCGGATATCGTTCAGACTTGGCATGCAAAAGCGCCCCTTTTTCGTGTTGCCGCCTGATGTAGCCGCCATGCGCGGGGCTGTCCACCACAGGCCGCGCCCTGACCAACAAAAAGGCCCGGCGCTGGCTGCGACCGGGCCTGTTCTGATTTTTGCAAGGCGCCCTTACATATCGACGACGTCTTCGCCTGCCCCACTTTCGGCAACGGCGAAATCCAACCCGTTCGAGGCGCGGATCTTGTCCTCGATTTCGGCCGCAATGGCCGGATTGGATTTCAGGAACAGCTTCGCGTTTTCACGCCCCTGCCCGATGCGCTCATCCCGGAACGAATACCAGCTGCCGGATTTCTCCACCACGCCGGCCTTGACGCCGATATCAATCAGCTCGCCCGTCTTCGAGATGCCCTCACCATACATGATGTCGAATTCCACCTGCTTGAAGGGCGGTGCCACCTTGTTCTTGACCACTTTCACGCGGGTTGTGTTGCCAACCACATCGTCCTTTTCCTTGATCGACCCCGTGCGGCGGATGTCCAGACGCACGCTGGCATAAAACTTCAGCGCATTGCCGCCCGTTGTGGTCTCAGGGCTGCCAAACATCACGCCAATCTTCATGCGGATCTGGTTGATGAAGATCACCATGCAGTTGGACCGCCCGATGCTGGCCGTCAGTTTGCGCATGGCCTGGCTCATCAGGCGGGCCTGGCTGCCCATCTGCATATCGCCCATATCGCCTTCCAGTTCGGCCTTCGGCGTCAGGGCAGCAACCGAATCCACGACGATCAGGTTCACCGCGCCCGAACGTACCAGCGTGTCCACAATCTCCAGCGCTTGCTCGCCCGTGTCCGGCTGCGAGATCAGCAGTTCATCCAGGTTGACGCCCAGCTTCTTGGCATATTGCGGGTCAAGCGCATGTTCCGCATCCACAAAGGCGCAGACCCCGCCTTTTTTCTGCGACTCAGCCACCACATGCAGCGTCAGCGTGGTTTTCCCCGATGATTCCGGCCCGTAAATCTCGATGATACGGCCCTGCGGCAGACCACCGATCCCAAGCGCGATATCAAGACCAAGCGAACCGGTCGACGTCGCCTCGATGTCCATCGCCGGGCTGTTGGCCCCCAGTTTCATGATCGAGCCCTTGCCGAACTGCCGTTCGATCTGCGCGAGCGCGCTTTCCAAAGCTTTCTGCTTGTCCATTTCCCGCTTTCCGCCAAGGTCAATAAGGGTAGCTGCCGACATTCTGTTCTTCCTTATTTCACAGCCGCAACCGGGCGGCAACGTTTCGGTTTGTTCCCCAAGTGTTCTCGCTATATGAGCACAAAAGCGGAACATTTCAATCGAATTTTCGGTAAATGATCTTTTTCATCGAACAATTAAGGGATAGTTACCAACAGCCGTGAAAACGGGCGGCAACAAAGAAAGATGGGGCATATGCTGGTTTTCTGGGAGCAGCGGCTTGTGGTGCTGGCAACGCCGAAGGCCGGATCAACAGCTGTGGCGACAGCACTCGAATCATTGGCGGCCCTGTCGGTCCAGCGGCCAGAAGCGCTGAAGCACACATCGGTGCGGGATTATCAGCGCTTTGTCCGGCCCTATCTTGAATCTGCGGCAGGATCTGCCTTTACAGCGGTCGCCCTGATGCGCGCGCCTCAGGAATGGCTGGGCAGTTGGTATCGCTTTTACCAAAAGGACGACTACGCAGATGGCCCTTACAGCACCCGCGAGCTGAGTTTTGACCGCTTCGTGCAAGACTGGTGTGCAAACCGGCCGCCATTGCATGCAGCATTCGGCACACAATCTGATTTTCTGTCACCCGGCACCGGCCCAGACGGATTGGACCACCTGTTCCGCTATGCAGATATCGGAAGTTTCGTGCATTTTCTGGAAGACCGGTTGCAGTGTGAAATCATCCTGCCACATGTCAACGTGTCACCCCTTGCGTCACTGACGCTTTCTGATGCCACGCAACAGCTTTTGCACACGCGTGCGGCGGCCGATTTCGCGCTTTATGCCGCGATCCCGACCGTCAATGAAGCGCGCCCTGCACCGTAACTGTCAACTCGTTCAGCGAAAACGGCTTGGGCAGGAAAACCGAATTCGGGATGCGCGCCTGTTCTTCGGACAAGACATCTTCGGCGTAGCCTGACACAAACACCACCCGCACGTTTGGCCGCGTGATCAGCGCCTCTTTCACCCAGCTTGGCCCATCCATACCCGGCATCACCACATCGGTCACAAAGACATCAACCTCGACCTGCGGGTCCTCCAATGCGCGCAGAGCCTCTTCCGCGCAGTCGGCCTCAATCACCGTATAGCCGCGCAGACGCAGGGCCCGTGAAGCAAAAGCGCGTACGGGGGCTTCATCTTCAACCAGCAAGACCGTGCCCTGGCCATTGCGCGGGGTCAGACGCGGTGCCGCAACAAAGGCCGCCCGGTCTGTGTCGACGGTTTCGTTGATCGGGAAATACAGGGAAAACAGCGTGCCTTCCCCCACGGTGCTGTCGACAAAGATGAAACCACCCGATTGTTTGACAATGCCGTAAACCGTTGAAAGCCCAAGACCTGTGCCCTCGCCTTGTCGTTTGGTCGTGTAAAAAGGTTCGAATATTTTCTCCAGCTTGTCGTCTGGGATGCCGATGCCTGTATCCTGCACCCTGATCACCGCATAATCGCCGGCAGGCACCCGCGCACGGTTCCGCTGCAATTCCTCTGTCAGCGTCAATGCCTCGGTTTCAACGCGGATCGTGCCCCCGTTCGGCATGGCATCGCGTGCGTTCACCACAAGGTTCATGATGATCTGTTCGAACTGCCGCTTGTCGGCCCGGATTGCCCCCAGATCCGGCGCGTGGGCCAGACGCAAGCGCACCTTTTCCCCGACAAGCCGCGTCAACAGATGCATCAGATCAGACAGCACATCCTGCAAGGACATGCGTTCGGGTTTCAGCGTTTGCTTGCGTGAAAACGCCAAAAGCTGGCTGACCAGCGCCGCAGCCCGATTTGCGTTCTGGCTGATCTGAACGAGGTCGCCATAGTCTGTGTCTTCGCGCCCGTGCCGCAACAACAACAGGTCGCAATGGCCTGAAATTGCTGTCAGCAGATTGTTGAAATCATGCGCCACACCACCGGCCAGCTGGCCGATTGCCTGCATTTTCTGGCTTTGCACGAACTGTGCCTCAAGCGTTTTCAATTTGGTCGCATCCTGCAACACAACCAAGACGATCGGGCGGCCAAACTCGATGACTCGCCGCAAGGTCAACTGCAAGAAGGTTTCCACATTTGCGCCATGCACGCGCAGCACCTCTGACCCGCCGGGAAGCCGGTCTTCCACCACATCGGCCAGCCATTCCGCAACCGGGCGGCCAAGACCCTCGAACAGTTCATGCGCCATCATGCCTTCGACTGTCTCAAGCGGAACAAGCTCGCGTGCCGCGCGGTTTGCCGCAATCAACGCGCCACCGGGTGAAAACTTCATCAGGGCCACCGGCAATTCTTCAAAATCAGCCAGCTGAGTTTTGTCTTGCGCCCGGTTGGTGACCGGCAAAAGGTAGATCTCGCGCCGTTCGCTTGGCCCCTCGACCTCGGCAAGGATCGCGCGAATGGGCCCTTCAGCCGCATTCACAGTCACCTCTTCGCCGCTGTGCAGCCTGTCCGTGCTGAAGACATCTTCCAGCCGCTTGGGCCGCCCGGATATCAGCCTGCGCGCGGCATCGTTGCAAAACAGCACGACACCTGACTTGTTGGCCACAAACATCGGCAGGCTCAGCGTATCACCCCCCCGAGACGCCGTGACACGATCGCGGAATTCTTCCAGTCGCCACAGAAACTGCCCTTCGGTCACCTTGTGCACAGACAGCCGCAAATGGCCTCGGCGTGTGACCAGATCTTCGCTTGCGCGGCCCTGATGCCCTGCCCGGTTCTGCAGACGATAGAGCACCGCCTCGGGCGAGGTGAAATGAGACTTCAACACCGACACCAGCGTTGCTGCGTCACGTTCACCGAACCGTTCGATCGCGACCAGATTCTGGTAAACAATCTGGCCGATGTCGTTGGTCGCAAAGCAAGGTGCCGCATCCTGACCCACCAGATCGTAAAACGCCTTGTCCAGCATCGGTGTCGGTCGGCTGGCCATACGGCTCATCGTCTTGACCACCGCCACCAGCGCCAGCAGGCTGCCTGCCGCAACCGCACAGGCCAGACGCACGGCCTGATCGCCAATCACAACCGCCATCACCGCAAAGACCGCGGCCAGCCCAAGCAAGACCACCACCCGCGATGACATGCGGTCTGCTGTCTGAAACACCTCTGACACTGTGACGGCTGACCTGATCACCTTAATCCCCCACGGACTGCTCCGCCGCATATCAGGACGGTCAAGGGTTAAGGTGCCCTTAATGACAAAGGAAAAACAGCCAAAGGTTGTATGGATCAGAAATTTTTTCGCGCAAGCATTGAAAGAAAGAAGCCATCGCCACCGCCAAGTGGCGTCCAGGCCTGGCAGCCGACTTCGCTCCACTCGGGGTTTTCCTGCAGAAAACGTGCAATCTGCCCCTGATTCTCTGATCGCAGCAGCGAGCATGTCGCATAGGCCAACAGACCATCGGGTCGCACGTAACCCGCAGCCTTTGCCAGAACATCCGCCTGTTGGCCGTGCAATTCGTGCAGCCGTGCCGGCGTCAGGTTCCACTTGCCCATGGGGTCGCGCCGCCAGCTGCCCGAGCCCGAACAGGGTGCATCCGCCAGCACAAGATCATAGCTGCCTTGCGGGCGGTCCAAGACATGCACGTCTGCCCCCGCCCGTTTGGCACGCACGGGCAGGTCTGCCATCCGCCGGGCCGCAATGTCATGGGCATCTACCGGCCCGCGCAGCCGCGCGGCCATCGCCAGCGTCTTGCCGCCCCCACCTGCGCAATAGTCCAGCACGCGCATGCCGGCGACCAAAGGCAATGCCGCAATAACCGCTTGCGAGGACGCATCCTGCAGGTCCACAAGGCCGTTCGCATAGGCCGCTGATTTCTGCAATTTCCTTGCGTTTTCAATTACCTCAAGCGCTGTGTTCACATCTGGCACAACACGCGTGACAATCCCCTCGGCCTGCAGGGCGGCTTGCGCCTGTGTCACCGTGGCCCGCAAGCTGTTCACACGCACAAAGACCGGCGCCCGCTTGCGCAAGGCATCCAGAACCGATGCAGCCTGATCGCCAAGGCTTTCGTCAAACAGCGGCATCAGCCAATCAGGGCAATCCAGCGCCGCTGCCCCAAATGGCATAGCACCGCCTTCATCCTCGGCCACCGGAGAGGGGGCATGGCCCTGCCCCGAGAACAGCCCAAGATCCTCGCCACGCGCCCGCATACCGCCCAGAATCAGCCCACGCCCCGTGTCGGCCCCGCCCAGTGCGCCATAGCTGCGCCTGCAGCGCAGCGCATCAAACACAAGGTCACGCAAGGCCGCCCTGTCACCAGACCCGGCAAACCGGCTTGCGCGGCCCCAGTTCGTCAGGGCCTGCTCTGGTGATGTGCCCGCAAGAATGCGGTCCAGCACAAAGATCGCAGCCGATAGTCGGGCGGCAGGCGTCATCTTAACTTGGCACCGCAAGATACTGATAAAACACGCATATCAGCCCACGCGATAGTTCGGGCTTTCGCGCGTGATCTGCACATCATGCACGTGGCTCTCCTTCAGGCCCGCACCCGTGATCCGCACAAAACGGCAGTTCTGCCGCATTGCCGCTACCGTGCCATTGCCCGTGTAGCCCATCGCCGCCCGCAGGCCGCCCACCATCTGGTGCAGCACAGCCGCCACAGACCCCTTGTAGGGCACCTGCCCCTCAATCCCTTCGGGCACCAGCTTGTCAGACGCTGCGTCCTTCTGGAAATACCGGTCCGCAGACCCGCGCGCCATGGCCCCCAAAGACCCCATGCCCCGGTAAGATTTGAACGACCGCCCGTTATACAAAATCATCTCACCCGGCGCCTCATCCGTGCCTGCGATCGCACTGCCCACCATTGCGCAGGATGCCCCCGCCGCAATCGCCTTGGCAAAATCGCCCGAGAATTTGATCCCGCCATCCGCAATCACCGGAATATCGCCCGCAGCCCCCGCCGCATCCATGATCGCCGTCAGCTGTGGCACACCCACACCCGCCACAATCCGCGTCGTACAAATGCTGCCCGGCCCGATCCCCACCTTCACTGCGTCCGCCCCTGCCCCGATCAGCGCCCGCGTCGCCTCGGCCGTGGCCACGTTGCCCGCCACCACCTGCACCGTGTTCGACAGCTTCTTGATGCGTTCCACTGCCCGCGCCACGCCTTCCGAATGGCCATGGGCCGTGTCGATCACCACCATGTCCACGCCCGCGTCAATCAGCGCCTCGCTGCGCGCAAAGCCCGCATCGCCCACCGTGCTGGCCGCAGCCACCCGCAGACGCCCCATCTCATCCTTGCAGGCATGCGGGTTCAGCACGGATTTCTCGCTGTCCTTCAGCGTCAGCAGACCCGTCAGCTTGCCTGCGCCATCCGTCACCAGCAGCTTTTCGATCCGCCGCGCCTTCATCAGGGAAATCGCCTGATCCCGGTCAACCGGTTCATGCAGCAGTGCCAGATTTTCCGATGTCATCATCACCCGCACCGGCGTGTTGTCATCAGAGGCAAAGCGCATGTCGCGGTTGGTCACAATGCCCATCACCCGGCCCTGCGCATCAACCACCGGAAAGCCCGTGATGTTGTAGCGGTCCATCAGCGCCTTGGCATCGGCCAGCGTCTGGTCCGGTGTCAGCGTGATTGGCGCATAGACCACGCCCGATTCAAACCGCTTCACCCGCCGCACTTCATTGGCCTGCGCCTCAAGGTCCAGATTGCGGTGAATAACCCCGATCCCGCCCGCCTGCGCCATGGCAATCGCCATGCGCCCTTCGGTGACCGTATCCATCGCCGATGACAGCAAGGGAATGTTCATGCGGATGGCCTTGGTCACAAAGGTTGACGTATCGGCATCACTGGGCAAGACCGCGCTTGCTGCGGGCACCAGAAGAACATCATCAAAGGTGAATGCTTCACGAATCTCCATCGGGGTCTCCTGCGGATGGGTCAGTGTTGCCGCGTCCCCTTTCCATGCAGCGCGGCCAATGACAAGGCCATTTGTTGCTTGCAGCCCCCAAACCCCTGCATATTGTGCGCGTTGCGGCAAACCGGGGAATGTTTCATGCGCGTGGCCATCGTCGAGAACACCCGGATCACACATCACGGGCAGGTGGGCGTGGCCCTGCATGAGGCGGGCGCGCTGGTTGATCTGTGGCGGCCTTTTGCGGATCAGCGCCTGCCAGAGGGGCCGGATGGGTTTGACGCGCTGGTGGTGTTCGGGGGCGAACAGTCAGCTGTGGATGACAGCCTTCACCCCTACTTGCCCCGGCTGGCCGCGCTGATGCGGCAGGCAAGTGCGGCAGGCAAGGCGGTGCTGGGCATTTGTCTGGGCTCACAGATCCTGGCGCGGGGGTATGGCGCGGAAAACCGTTTGGGCACGGCGCCCGAGTTTGGCTGGGTAAAGGTGGCGCAAACCGCGGCGGGGCGGGATGACCCGATCTTTGGCGGGGTTGGGGCAGAGTTTCCGATCTTTCAGTGGCACAGTGATACGTTTACCCTGCCGAATGGAGCACAGCAGCTGGCCAGTTCCACCGGGGCGGCGCAGCAGTGTTTTCGCATAGGGCGCGCAGGCTATGGCATGCAGTTTCACTTTGAGGCTTCGCGCGCCGTGGTGGCAGACTGGACACGCACCTTTCCTGAGGCGACAGAACGGATGCAACCGGGATGGGTAGCTGATCACCCGAAAGCATCGGCCAGCGATGGGCGCGTTGCCGATGCGGCCGGGCTTCAGATTGCGCGCAATTGGGTGGCCATGATCCAACCCTAGCGGAATACCCGCCGCGCAAGCAAAACCCGCGCCAGAGCCGTGGCAAGGCACAGCGCGCCAAAGATCCAGGCCAGCGGTGCAAAGGCCCATGGCCAGATGCAGATGACGACAAAGAAGGCAATCGTCTCTGTCCCCTCCAGCAGCCCGGCCGTGAAATAAAGCGACTTATCGCCACGCGCCGCCGTCTGCATGCCACGCTTTTCGGCCAGAATGGCATAGGCCAGAAAGGTTGACCCATTGGCATAAAACGTCATCAGCAGGAACGCCCCCGCCATGCCATTGGCCCCGGTATCGCGCAGCACAAAGGCCAAGGGGATGGCCCCGTAGAACAGAAAATCACAGCCAATATCCAGAAACCCGCCGAAATCGGTTTTCCGACTGGCACGCGCCACAGCCCCATCCAGACCATCGGCCAGACGGCTGCCCAGCAACGGCAACAGCGCCACAATGGTCGCGCTGCCCAAGGCGATCATGGCCGCCGCCAACAAGCCCAAAGCCAGCCCGAACATGGTAACGCTGTCCGCGCCAATGCCGCGCGCCGCAATCTTGCGGCCCACCGCATTCAGCGGCGGGTCAATCAAACTGCGCATCACGCCATCAAACATGCCGCTCCCCGGGGTTACCTGTCACGCAGTGCCAGACTGCACCCCACTCGCGCAAGATGCTGACACAACGCCTTGCAACCTTGTGAACGCGGCCGGACAACCGCTTCAGCGTCTGCCTTGGCCCCGCACAGGCTGATGTCACGCTTCCAATGCCCCCCGTTGGCAGAATATCGCCGCAGCAAGCCGCCGCTCTGGCAGATTGGTGCCAATACCGCAGCAATTGCCCAAATCCCCCCTGCATTTTGCCCTGAAACGGCCCAGAATTGCAGCAAGACTGCCGTATCCAACCAATAGGGTGTGATCATGCAAAAATCCCGGCTGTTTGCCACGCTTGCCATCATGGCCTGCACAATGTTGCCTGCAACCGCGCAAGCCCGCTCTTGCGATCTGCCCGGCAACATGTCTGAACTGCGTGCCCAGGTCGTTGCTGACGTGAACGCTGAACGCGCTGCACGTGGCCTGCCTGCCCTGCGACTGAATGCCGAATTGGTCAAGGCCGCCCAAGGCCACGCCTGCGACAATGCCAAGCGCCATGAAACGACACACCGGTCATCTGACGGCTCGATGCTGCAGCACCGCCTGCGCCGCGCCGGTTACGCCTTTTCCCTTGCCAATGAAAATACCGGGCGCGGGTTCGAATCGTCGCAACGCGCCGTGCAATGGTGGATGAATTCACCCCATCACCGCGACAATATCCTGATGCGCGGCACCCAGGATATTGGCGTTGGCATTGCGTTTTCAGATGCGCCTGAAAGCCGCCTGCATTGGGTCATCAACATGGGCGCGGCGCGGTAACCTACCGCGCCAGCACGATTTCGGCCTTCAGCCCACCCATATCGCTGTCACCCAACCGCAATGCCCCCCCATGGCTGCGCGCCACGTCCACCGTGATCGTCAGCCCCAAACCCGCCCCACCGCCCTTGTTCGGATCCCGTGCCGCATCCAGACGCGTAAAGGGTTGCAGGGCCTCGTCCCTCCGCTCTTTGGGAATGCCCGGGCCGTTATCTTCAACCGCCAGCCGCACAGACCTGTCAGTCAGGGCAACCGATACCCGCACCGCCGTCGCATGCCGCACCGCATTGCCGATCAGGTTGTCCAACGCGCGCCGCACCGCCATTGGCCGCAACATTGCCGAACCCTCTCCGCTGCCTTTTTGCAAGGTTACCGGCTGCCCCAGCCGCGTTGCATCACTGACCGCCTGCCGCGCCAGTTCGTGCACGTCAGTTTGCACCGGCTCTTCCATCGCGTCACCACGCGCAAAGGCCAGAAATTCATCAACCATTCGCTCCATCTCGGCCACATCGCGCGTCAACGCCTGCACATCCGCATCGTCAGGCAGCATCGACAGGCCCAGCCGCAGCCGCGTCAACGGCGTGCGCAAGTCATGGCTGACACCCGACAACATCAGCGTTCGCTGTTCGATCTGGCGCTCAATGCGGTTGCGCATTTCCAGAAACGCTGTGCCCGCTGCGCGAATTTCCTGTGCCCCACGTGGCCGATAGTCCACCGTCTGACCCTTGCCAAACGCATCGGCTGCACGCGCCAGCCGCGCAATCGGGCGCAACTGGTTCCGCAGGAAAATGAAGGCAACCAAGGTCATCAGAATCGATGTCGCGATCATCAGCACCAGCAACTGATGCGGGTTTGACGCCGAAACCCTTGCGCGCTGAATGGTCAACGACACCGCACCTTTCGGTGTGTCCACCCAAAGGCGCACCTCGCGCCTGTTGCTGGCCAGATCAACCACCTGCACCCCGGGCACAATCTGGCGCAAACCTGCAATCACGAAACGCGCCGAAATATCCCACCAAAGCCTGCTATCCGTGGCAGGCATCGGCTGCGCTGCAGGATAGGCCATGTCCAGCCCAAGCTGTTGGGCCAGCTGCACAGCACCTGCAGGATCAGTGCCCGCGCGATCCAGCAGCAGGTTCAGCTGACCACTCAGCCCCTGCACCATCTGGCGCGTGACATCTTCGTAATGGCGTTGAATAAAGGCTGTCGAGACAACCAGCTGAATGGCAATCACAGGCACGATCAGGATCAGCGCGGCACGGCCGAACAATCCGCGTGGCCACAGCACTTTAAGACGGTTACGCATGATCGCAGACTAGCGCCTGCCGCGCCATGTGAAAAGAGAGCGTGAATGACAGATTGGATTGCCGATGACCTGCGGCTTGTGCGCGCCAACAACCCCGGCCCGCTGACCGGCACAGGCACGAACACATGGCTGGTCGGGCGCAAGAATGTGGCGGTCATTGATCCCGGGCCAGCCGATAGCGCGCACCTGGCAGCCATCCTTGCAGCCCTCGCGCCGACAGAACGCATCAGCCACATCTTTGTGACCCATAACCACCTTGACCATACCGCGCTTGTGTCCGCCCTTGTGGCCGCCACCGGGGCCGTCACCGCCGGTTTTGGCAAGGCAACCGACGGTCGCAGCACCATGATGCAAAAGCTGGCCGCACAAGGTCTGGCCAGTGGAGGCGAAGGACTTGATCTTGTCTTTCAACCAGACATCTGCCTGCATGATAACGCCGTGGTCGCAGAACATGGCTGGCAGCTGCAGGCCCTGCACACACCGGGGCATGCTGCAACGCATCTGTGCTTTGCATGGGGCAAGCGTCTGTTTACCGGTGATCACGTCATGGGCTGGTCATCATCGCTGGTCTCTCCACCTGATGGAGATATGACTGATTACATGGCCGGGCTCGAACGATTGTCCAAAGGCGAATGGCAAATCGCCTGTCCGGGCCATGGGCCTGTCATCACCGATCCCATCGGTCGCATGACGGCCCTGCTGGCCCATCGACGCCAACGCGAAGCAGCCTTGCTTGCCGCAATTGCCCATGGCCCTCTTGCCCTGCAGGCACTGACCGCAGTCGTCTATCATGATGTACCCGTTGCCCTGCACCCGGCGGCACGTCGTAACGTTCTGGCCCATGTAATTGATCTGCAAGGCAGAAATCTGATTTCCTGTCATGATCTTTGCGCTT
>JBJOQW010000165.1:0-3322 GCA_046049665.1 Pseudomonadota bacterium
ACTGGGTGGGGCGTTCCATTGATGACCTCTGGTGCAGGGGTCGGTGGGACCCCGAAAGGTCCCGGCGTACAGGACGATATATGGGGCAGGTGGCCTGCCAGTGGTGACGCCATCACCACGTTGGGGCGTAAAATGCCGGGGATTGCGGGCTTTGGCAAGTGGGCGATATTGCGCCGGGTGGGTTGCATCGGGGCAGCGTGACCCCATGTAAAGGGGGCAACCTGATGGAGATGATGCATGCGCTGCCCTGTTGATAATGAGACCCTTGTGATGGCTGACCGCAACGGGGTGGAAATCGACTATTGCCCGAAATGCCGGGGGGTCTGGCTGGACCGGGGCGAGCTGGACAAGATCATTGAGCGCAGCATGGGGGCCGCGCCTGCAGCGGCACCGGTGGCGGCAGCGCGGCCGGTGTATCAGCCGGAACCGGGGCGGAGCGCGCCCCCGCGTGAAGAGTACCGTCGCCGGGATGATGATGACGATGACTACCGCTACAAGAAGAAGCGGAAGGAAAGCTTTTTGGGCGATCTGTTCGATTTCTGAGGTCACCTTGCGGAGTGTCCCATGATGGGACACTTTGCGAGGTAAATGAAATCAATGGGTTGAATAAATGTTGTTAAGGATTTGGTAAGGTATCGGGGTGGGTTGAGTGGGCTTGAGCGGCGATGTGTGCCCCCTCACCAAGGGTGCAGAACGACTAGCCCTACTATTCCAAGACCTCTCCAAAACAGAATATGAACCTACTATCGGTGCGATACAGTGTCCCTTTGCAAGTCGGGCAGATTTGAACATCAGCCGTTGGCAAAAAAACATCAATGTCTGGTCCCTTGCCAGAGGGTCTGCGAATGTATGTTCCTTCCAGAAGCCATCCTTCCCACCCACAGGCTGTGTCGTCTGGTCCGCAAACTGAATAGGTCAATACGGCTTTTTCAGGTGCAAGCACTTGACCTTTTGACGTTGCCCCCTCCACCTTATCCAGTTTGAGGTAGACTCTGGCCCAACCGAAAGGACCAGAGATGAAGCGCAGCAGGTTTACCGAAGATCAGATCATCGGCATTCTGAAAGAGCATGAGGCCGGGATTTCCGTCGCCGATCTGTGCCGCAAGCACGGCGTCAGTGATGCGACCGTCTACAAGTGGAAAGCCAAGTATGGCGGCATGGATGTCAGCGAGGCCAAGCGGTTAAAGGGTCTCGAGGACGAAAACGCCCGGCTGAAGCGGTTGCTGGCGGATGCGATGCTCGATAATGCCGCGCTGAAAGATCTCCTTGGAAAAAAGTGGTGACGCCCGCTGCAAAGCGACAAGCGGTCGCCCATCTGGTGGCAAGTCACAAGATGAGCGAGCGGCGGGCGTGTCGGGTGATCGGCAGTTGCCGGATGACCATGCGCTATGAGGTGGTTCGACAGGACGATCCCGTGCTGCGCGAGCGGCTGAAAGACCTTGCCAAGGCTCGACGCCGGTTCGGCTATCGTCGGCTGCATGTGTTTCTTCGACGTGAGGGCCATGAGGTCAACCACAAGCGCCTGTTCCGCATTTACCGTGAAGAGCAGTTGCATGTGCGCCGTCGCGGCGGGCGCAAGCGGGCAATGGGCACACGGGCACCGATGGTGCTGCCATTGATGCCAAACCAACGTTGGTCGCTGGACTTCGTGTCCGACCAACTGACCGATGGCCGCCGCTTCCGGATCATGACCGTGGTCGATGACTGCACGCGCGAATGCCTTGCGCTGATCGCCGACACCTCGCTGTCAGGCGCAAGGGTGGCGCGGGAATTGGTGACACTGTTCGATACCCGCGGCAAGCCTCAGACGGTGGTCAGTGACAATGGAACCGAGTTCACCTCAAACGCGATCCTGAAGTTCGTGGATGACCGCAAGTTTGACTGGCACTACATCGCACCCGGAAAGCCGACCCAGAATGCCTTCATCGAGAGCTTCAACGGCCGCCTGCGCGATGAGCTGTTGAACGAGACCTTGTTCCCGTCCTTGAACCACGCACGCGTCACGCTCGCCGCCTGGCGCACGGACTACAACACCGAGCGGCCCCACTCCCGCCTCGGCTGGCAGACCCCAGCCGAGTTCGCACAGACCTTCGCCCCGCAACGGGGCCTGACGCTGCGCAATCCGCAAAGCTCCGCGCCAGCCCCCGTTGCCCAACCCGCCCAAATGGGCAAAACTCAAACCCGGAGTCTCACTCACGCTGGATAGAAGTTCGGGGCAACGTCAATCGGAAAGACCGTCAATACGCCACTCCAGATCGTGCCCAATCCGGCTGCGGAACTGGTGACCAGAAAGGCAAGGATGCCTCCGCATGCCTTCCGTAACCCGAGAAGTTGCCAATCGACGGGTGCCCCGACCGACAGTGATGTTTGCAACGGAAGGCAACGATAGCTCAAAAGGATGGCTGCCAGCGCCGCGGCAACGGACCAGATTGGGGTGTGGGGAAGGACTGTCAGCAAGATCGCCACAAGCGCCCATGCCGCCAAACCGAACGCAAGCGATATGAACGAACCCGCTTTGCAACTGGCCTTGGCAAAGGCGAGGTTATATGTTTCCGAAGCTGCGACCGAGGCGATGGCCGATATCGACGCGGCTTTTGCAAACTCTGGGCCCATCTGGATTGCCAGCAGAAGCAATATGGGGCCAGCAACAATAGGAAAACTTGCGGCAATCCCTGAGGCCTTTGATCCCCAGAAGAGACCGACAAGCGAAACAAATGCAATGGCGAGCGGGACCAATGCGATTCTCAACATGAGCATGCGCGACTCCGCCTGCCCGGAAACTTCTGCTGCCCTTCGACAGGACTCGGCATCAGAAGAAGGTCGCAAAGGCCTCAAGATCAGTGATGCCAGACTGCCCGGACAAGGTAAATGGAAAACAATGAACTACCGAAACTGTTCTTGATCCCTGTTGACCCACGCCAAGAATCAGCGTCGCCCTTGGGGGAAGTCAGCTATAAAAAGGGGCGCACAACAGGTTCGAGGGCCCGGCGTTTGTCCAGGACCAAAGTCTAACCACGACGTTTCAGATAGTCTTCGGCGATTTCAACCATCTTTTGGCGGGTCATTTCGGGACCATGACCGCCGATGACAAGTCGGCAGTCTAGGGTCCGCAGTCTGTCCATCGTCTGCAGATAATCCCTGATCGATCCGCCCGTCAGATCATCCAGGATTTCGTCGTCGTAAATCGCATCGCCGGACAGAAACAGCCCGTCACGCTCATCAACGAGCCCGATACCACCCACTGAATGGCCCGGCAGGTGCAGGACGGTAAAGGATCGGTCGCCCAGATCGATGCGGTCGCCCTCGGTCAAGGTCTGGGTCA
>JBJOQW010000166.1:0-4942 GCA_046049665.1 Pseudomonadota bacterium
TGAGGGAATAGCTGCCGTCCTTGGCAGCAATCAGTCCACCCGTCAGGTCAGCCACATCGGGCAGAATGTCGTCAAAGAAGGTGTCCGGGTCAGGGATACCCAAAGCCTCCAGCGTCAACCCATTGCGCAAGGCATCGAGCTGCGCCTTCAGCGTCGCGATCTGTTCGATCTGCTTCAGGATCTGCTCATCGAGCTTGAGGTTGGAGGCGATCATCTCCTTCACCTGCAGCTTGGCCTCGGTCAGCACTTCGCCGATCTTGGCGATGCTGGTGAGATCAACCGTTGGCACGCCCTGCGCGAGGGCAGGGGAGAGCATCGCGGCAGAAATCAGAAGGGGGCAGAGACCCCGGACAAGATTGCGGATCATTCGGAACCACCCTTCACTTTGATGAATGTTGCGTCGATGGCATAGGCCTGCAGCCAGAGGGCGTAGCGGGCCTGATCGACCTTCACGCGGGCTGCCTTGACCCGCTCGACCATGAGCCCAATGCGGACGGCTTCCGCCCGGGCATAGCTGTTGAGGTCCAGCGCCTCTTTGGTCGATTTGGTCATGGGAATGCGTTCGATAATGGAACGCAGACGCTTCAGCGAAGCTTCGATCTCGATGCTGGCATGCATCCCGTAGTGCAGGCCCGCGTCAGCCGTGTTGCTGGCCTCAGCGATCGCCATGTCGCGCGGATCAAACGTGCCAACCTGATCGACGCCAGTGATCTTGCCGGCATAGGCGTTGAAGAACCCGGTGATGCGGACAACGTAATTCTGCGTCTCCTCGAACGGTGGGATGCCGCCATACTTGGTGACATTGCCAGGCCCGGCATTGTAAGCCGCAAGCGCCAGTGGAACGGATCCAAACTTGTTGAGCTGGGTCAGGAAATACCGCGCGCCACCATCCAGTTGCAGCATCGGGTCATCATAATAGGCGGGGTAGATGCCGAGATCCTTTGCCGTGTCCGGCATGACTTGCGTCAGGCCAAAGGCACCGACCGGGCTGCGTGCACCGATGGAAAACCCGGATTCTTGTTTCACGAGGCTTTGGAACCAGATGCGGAACTCGACCGGATTCAGCCCTGCACGGGCAAGGCCGGGGTGGCTGGCATACTTTTGCGCAGTGGCGACGATCATCTCTTCGATGCTGGTCTTGGCGTCGCCAAAAAGCCGGGCGGCATAGGGGTTGTTGTCCTCCACGGCATAGAGGACTTCGGCCTCAGCCCCGGGGATCACTTCGAGATCGCCGATCCACGGTGTCTGACCCGTCATCATCGCCAGCGTGGCATCCAGCGCATCGAGTTGGTCCTGGTGCAATTCGTCGATACGACGTTTCTTGTCGGCCTCAAGCTCGCGGCCACCAGTCAGATAGGACATCTGCGCGATTTCCAGGCCGTGCTGGATGATCGACTTGCCGTCAGCCACAGGCACGCCTTGCGCCGCCGCCATGAAAGGCAGCGCCGCAGTCGCCAGAGCAATCACCCTGGCTGAGCGTTGAAGTTTAGCGGCAGGGAATGACATCAAGGCTCGACGTGTTGCCGCGGGAGACAAGCCCCGCATCCGGGCTTGCGCCCATGGTGGAAGTGGTCACAGTGGAGGCAGCGGTGGCCCAGCAATTGGTCTTGGCAATCGGCACGCCGGTGCAGGCGGCGAGACCGAGGGATGCACTCATCATGACAGCCCAAAATCGGACTCGCATAATCAAGGTTATGTAATATATTGATTTCATTAGATAATCATTCCTTCCAGAATTTGGGCCGATTGGCATAGTCCGCGCCGAAGGCATTCAGCCCGGCCTGACCTCCGCCAAGCGCCGTCAGAAGCGGCCCAAGGGCTTTGAGATCGACATTCAACACGGTCGAACTGCGTGGGCTTCGCGACAGCACCATCCGCTGGCCCGGGATCGGGCTGAGGACAAAATCCAACTCGCCATCGGTCAGCCGGAACCCGTCATAGTCGGCACTTTCTGCTTCGCCGTTCGGGAAGAGAAGCTGGTTCGGCAGTGCCTCAAGGATCGAGCGGGCTTTGGAACCTCGGATCTGGCTTGGGAACTGCGTCATCATCACGACGACGACGTTCTTCTTGCGCGCCGTCACCAGCCATTCAGAGAGTTTCTTGGCGAAGTATTCGTCGTCGAGCACCTTCCAGGCTTCGTCGATCAGGATCAGCGTTGGACGCTTTTCCTCGATCAGCATCTCGATGCGGCGGAAGAGATAGCCAAGGATCGCCGTGCGTTCGGTGCCGAGATCGAGAATTTCTGTGAGATCGACGGCCGTCACGTCGTGGCTGGTGAAATCCACCACCGGCTCCTCGGCTTCGCCGAAGACCCAGCCATAGCGACCTTCAGGCCCCCATTCGCTGATCCGCTGCGCGAGATCGAGCCCGTCACCGACATCACCGAAGAGCTCCTGAAACGCGCGGAAGTTCCGCAAGCCTTCCCGAGCCTTGCCGTTCTGGGAAATGGCAGACTTCAGGGCCTCGGATTGAAGCGGGGTCATCGGCCCGTTGCGCTGTTCAAGAAGGGCCACCAGCCAATCCAGAAACCATGCCTCGCCACGTTCCCCGGATTCTGTCGCAAGCGGGTTCAGGCCCGTTGGTCTCCCCGCACGGATTTCGGCATAGCGGCCGCCAAGGGCGCGGACCGCCATTTTGAGACCCGCTTCCTTGTCGAAGATGATCGTGCGCCCCCCTGCCCTTTGAGCCTGGGCCGCGAGGAAGGCGGCGGTGGTGGTCTTACCGCCACCAGACTTGCCCAGAACGAGAGTGTGGCCATTGGTCGGTTCAGCCTTTGGGTCACCTGGTTCATGGAAGCTGAACCTGTGCAGGGAGCCTTGCAGCGTCTGGAACAGCGTCAGCGGCGTCTGCCACGGCAGACGTGCAGCTTCCGTCCCGGTGTCGGCGGCATGCAGCGCCGCCATGTCGGCGAAGTTCAGGGACGACACCGTCATGTCCCGCGCCCGGTAGTCCATATTTCCGGGGTGCATGGCGAAGAACGCAGCCTCAAGTGCCGTGGCCTCGCGGACGAGCCGCATACCGTTCTGATGCGCGATGCCGCGGATGCGGGCGACCTCGGTGTCGAGTGCAGTCTGATCGCTGGCAAAGACGGTGATGGTCATCTGGTGGATGCCAAACCCAAGCTCGCCGCTTTCGGATTTGTCGGCAGCCTCGAAGAGTTGGGCCTCGATCGTGGCCGCGATGTCTTCTGAGGCCCGCATTTGCGCGACGCGGCGTTTCACGCGTTCGGTGATGCTGCCGCGCTCGATCGGTGTGTAGCTGTGGGTGATTATCGTATCGCGGGAGGCCCCAAGCGCATCCAGCATGCCCGGCCAAGTCGAGGTGGCGTAGGATTTGACATAGAGGATGGCACCAACGCGCGGGGTGTCTGCCCCCTCCTCTACCGTGAACTGGCCTTTGCCAAAGCGGATGGCAGCATCGCTGGCATCTTCAGCGATGATGCCGAAAGCGCTGCGTGATTTGTTGCGGAGTTCGCCCGTCAAAAGCGAGGCATAGAAACCGATCAGGCTGCCGTCGCTGATCTTGAGTCGGTGGGATTTCACGCCAAGGCCGGTCTCGAGGATCGAGACCACCTCGCGCAACTCTTCGAGGCGCCGGTCGGTGTCCTCGCCCCAAACCTTTGCCGCTGCCTTGCCAAAGAGCGGCACCGCCAAAGGGGCAACCTGCCGCCGAACAACCGTCAGGATCAAAACGGGTTCCTGCAGATTGCGACGCTGCAGCTCGGAACTCCAAGCCCGGTCGATATCGGCGGCAAAGCTTTGGCCGTGGATCGCTTTCAGTTGGGCTTGGGCCGGACGCATCATCCTGTGCAGGTAGAAGCTGAAACGTTCATCCAGCGTGTCAAGGAGATGAGCGAAGCCCGCGCGCATGGCAGTGATGGCTGAGCTCCCGGAGGTGATCCCGTCAATGCCGGTCACTTCGAGCGAGATCATCAGCCCGTTGTCTCGGGTGCGTACCACCTCGTCATCGAGCTCAATGACGTAAGGCAGATGCGCATAGATCTTCGGGTCCGCCGGGATCAGCGCCCGCGCCCTGCCCCGCAATCCCTCCCGCTCAAGAAACATGACGCCGTCCTTTCCGCAGGATGGCCATTGGCGTCACTTGCATCATGACGGCAAAGACGTGATGCCCGTTCGGGTTCAGCCTCGTCGCAAAGCGGGCCAGCCCGTACCAGATCGGGGAGGTCAGGAACCACCAAACCGGCTTGAAGAGAATAAAGGGCAGCACGGTCATCGCTCCTACTGCCATGGCATAGGGCATCGGCAGGCCAAGAAACTTGGCTTGCCGCGAGAGCCCGAGTATGACCGCGCTTTTCTCCATCGTTCTTGCCCTACCTCAGCTGAAGGATGAACGCAGGTTGGCGACGATGGCAGGACCTGCGAAGACGAGGAAGGCGCCCACCACGACGAGGGCGACCCAGGCCCAGCTGATCCGGTTGAACGCCGCGAGGAAGCCGGTCACCACAAAGGCGATGCCAAAGAAGGCGGTTGCGAGCGTGCCCCGGAACGAGGCCAGCACGCCGGTGGCCACGGTCTCGGCCTTGGTGAAGACCACCTGCGCCAAGGCGGGCTCAGTCTGCGCCAGAAAAAGGGTGCAAAGGGTCAGGCCCAGAAGAGCCAGTTGTTCGTTCCGCATAAGGGGTTTGTCCTTCTTTGTTCAGAGCTCGGTGAGGATGCGGTCATAGACCGCCATCACTTTCACGATGTGGGATTGGGTCTCGGCGTAGGGCGGCACGCCGTCGTATTTGCGCACGGCCTCGGGGCCTGCATTGTAGGCGGCAAGGGCCAACTCCAGGCTGCCAAAGGCGGCCATTTGTTCGAGAAGATAGCGCGCGCCGCCGTCAAGATTCTCGATTGGGTCTGCAGGATCGACGTTGAGGTAATCAGCCGTGCCAGGCATCAATTGTGCGAGGCCGAGCGCACCGGCATGGCTCACAGCCCAT
>JBJOQW010000167.1:0-3789 GCA_046049665.1 Pseudomonadota bacterium
GCTCCGGGTTCATCTGTATTGCCTATCTTGGCCTTGTCGGCGCACCCCTTTGGTGGGCGCTTGCAATCTGCCTGATCTATGCCGCAGCGGTCTTTCGCTGGGTTTAGCCGACCCGGGGGCGCTCCCCCCGGTTAACATGACGACTTCATCTTTCTGGGAGGAATGATATGAGACTACGTCACACGGCCACCGCAATGGCGCTTGCGCTGATTGCAGTGGGAACCGCCCCCGCCTGGGCCGATATCGAGGCGGCGAAAGCCTTCCTTGATGCCGAAATCGGCGAGCTGTCCACGCTGGACCGCGCCGCACAAGAAGCCGAAATGCAGTGGTTCATCGATGCCGCTGCCCCCTATGCCGGCATGGAAATCAAGGTTGTGTCCGAAACCATCGGCACGCACGAATACGAAGCCCAGGTGCTTGCCCCCGCGTTTGAGGCAATCACCGGCATCAAGGTCACGCATGACCTGATCGGCGAAGGCGACGTTGTTGAAAAGCTGCAAACGCAAATGCAGACCGGCGAAAACATCTATGACGCCTATATCAACGATAGTGACCTGATCGGCACCCACTGGCGCTATCAGCAGGCCCGCAACCTGACCGACTGGATGGCAGGCGATGGCGCTGCCGTCACCAACCCCAACCTTGATGTCGCAGACTTCATCGGCCTGTCTTTCACCACCGGCCCCGATGGCAAGCTGTATCAACTGCCCGACCAGCAGTTCGCCAACCTTTACTGGTTCCGCTACGACTGGTTCTCTGACCAGAAAACCAAGGATGATTTCAAGGCCGCCTATGGCTATGATCTTGGCGTTCCTGTGAACTGGTCCGCCTACGAAGACATCGCCGAATTCTTTACCGGACGCGACATGTCTTACATGGGCGGCCCTGCCACCGGCGTCTATGGCAACATGGACTACGGCAAGAAGGACCCATCGCTTGGCTGGCGCTACACCGACGCGTGGATGTCGATGGCCGGCATGGGCGACGTGGGTGAACCAAACGGCCTGCCCGTTGACGAATGGGGTATCCGCGTCAACGAGAACTCGCAGCCTGTCGGCTCTTGCGTTGCCCGTGGTGGTTCCACCAACGACGCAGCTGCCGTCTATGCTGTGACCAAGGCCATTGAATGGCTGCAAAAGTACTCGCCACCCGAAGCCGCAGGCATGACCTTCGGCGAAGCAGGCCCCGTGCCCGCCCAAGGTGCGATTGCCCAGCAGATGTTCTGGTACACCGCCTTTACTGCCGCTTCCGTGGTTGAAGGCACCCCCGTGATGAACGAAGACGGCACGCCAAAGTGGCGCATGGCCCCTTCGCCACACGGCGCTTACTGGCAGAATGGCCAGAAGATCGGCTATCAGGACGCCGGTTCTTGGACCCTGATGGAAAGCACACCTGTTGACCGTGCACAGGCCGCCTGGCTTTATGCACAGTTCGTGACGTCCAAGACCGTGGACGTGAAGAAAAGCCATGTTGGCCTGACCTTCATCCGCGAATCCACCATCCAGCACGAAAGCTTTACCGAACGTGCGCCAAAACTTGGTGGTCTGATTGAATTCTACCGCTCGCCCGCCCGCGTTCAGTGGTCGCCGACCGGTACGAACATTCCAGACTATCCAAAGCTGGCACAACTGTGGTGGCAGAACATCGGCGATGCCATGTCGGGTGCAAAGACCCCTCAGGAAGCGCTTGATGCCCTCTGCGAAGAGCAGGAAAAAGTGCTGGAGCGGATTGAACGGTCCGGTGTGCAGGGCGATATCGGCCCGAAACTGAACGAACCGCAGGACCCGCAGGTCTGGCTTGATGCACCGGGTGCACCCGTTGCCAAGCTGGAAAACGAAGATCCGCCCGGCGAAACCATCGCCTATGACGAGCTGATCAAGTCCTGGCAGTAAAAGCGTTGGATGGGGCGGCAACTTGCCCGCCCCATCCAAAATCCTTCACAAGGATTTTGCCAGAAGTTTTCTGAAAACTTTTGGTCCCGCCCTTTGCCCGACAGACCGCTGTTCCCGATGCCGGTTAAATCAACACGACATGACAACACACTGGACAACCACGCCATCAGGAAAGCTGCGCGCCTATGGCGCGGGCCTGCGCTTTGACGGCACCCCCGGCCCTTTCAACGCCATCACCGATGTGCCCGGCGTGATGGTTGGCTATACCACCCTGATTGCAGGCGACGGCCCCTTGCAGCGCGGCGCTGGTCCCGTGCGCACAGGCGTAACGGCCATTCTGCCACGCCCCGCTGACAGGCTGTGGGACCCCGTCTTCGCTGGCCTGTTCAGCCTGAATGGCAATGGAGAGCTGACCGGCAGCCATTGGATTGAAGAGGCGGGGCGCATGTCCCTGCCCATCACCATCACCAATACCCATTCCTGCGGCCTTGCCCGTGATGCCACCATCCGCTGGGCCGTTGATGCCTTTCCGGGTGACATTGCCGATGATTTCGCCTTGCCCGTTGCCGCCGAAACCTATGACGGCTTCCTGAATGACATTAACGGCTTTCACGTCACCGAAGCGCATGTGCGCGCGGCCATTGACGGGGCCCGCAGCGGTGCAATTGACGAAGGCAGCGTGGGTGGCGGCACCGGCATGAAATGCTTTGGCTTCAAGGCAGGCTCGGGCACTGCCTCGCGCCGCGTGACCTATGGCGCGGACTATCACCTTGGCGTCTTTGTGCAGGCCAATTTTGGCGCGCGCAGGGACCTGACCATTCAGGGCCGCCGCGTTGGTCTTGATGCCAGCTTGCCGCAGGTGGTGACACATGCGCCCGCGCCTGACCTTAGTTCGATCATCGTCGTCATCGCCACCGATGCGCCCTTCCTGCCGCATCAGCTCAAACGCCTTGCCCGGCGCGCAAGCCTTGGGATTGGCCGCATGGGCGGCATTGCGCGGCATGGGTCTGGTGATATCTTTCTGGCCTTTTCCACGGCGGGGCAGGGCCTTGCAGGCGCTGACACGCCCGCGCTCTGCACCGTCAGCTTTGTGCCTGATGAGCATATCGACCCGTTCTTCGAGGCCGTGGTGCAAGCCACCGAAGAGGCCATCCTGAACAGCATGGTCGCCAATGACAGCATGACAGGCCGCGATGGCAACATGGTGCCCGCCTTGCCGCATGCGGCTTTGGGCGCAAAAGGGGGTGAAAGATGACCCTGACGCGTCCACCATTGTGCATGGTTAGCAGGCCCACACAGCCGCCAAAGCATGGGCAAGTGTTAATGATTGATGAATGCGGGCGGCTAAGCCATTGATTGAATTGACCCCCAAACATGTCCCATCATGGGACACCTCCTTTTTCGCACCACAGAGGGCCCCCACACCATGACCCATATCCTCGCCATCGATCAGGGCACCACCTCCTCCCGCGCGATCATTTTTGATGCAAACCTCCGGGTTGTCGCCTCTGCCCAGGAAGAATTCACCCAACACTACCCCCAGTCTGGCTGGGTTGAACATGACCCGGCGGATCTGTGGTCCACCGTTGCAGGCACCGCCCGCGCCGCCCTTGAACGTGCCCGCCTGACGCCCGCCCAGATCGGTGCCATCGGCATCACCAACCAGCGCGAAACCACCCTGCTGTGGGACCGCGCCACTGGGGCCCCCTTGCACCGCGCCATCGTCTGGCAAGACCGCCGCACCGCAGATACCTGTCAGGCCCTGACCGACGCAGGCCACGCGCCCATGATCACCGCGCGCACGGGCCTGCTGCTTGATCCCTACTTTTCGGGCACCAAGCTGAAATGGCTGCTGGACCATATCCCCGATGCCCGCGCCCGCGCCGCCAAGGGCGAG
>JBJOQW010000168.1:0-4674 GCA_046049665.1 Pseudomonadota bacterium
ATGCCCGGCTTCCGCCAACCCGGCCCCAAGGGCAAGATGGTGGTGGGCTACGCAGCATTTGCCCGCCACTGCGGCCTTTATCCCCATTCCGGCAACACCATCCCCCAGATCGACTGCCGCCCCTTCAAAACCTGCAAAAGCGGCGTTCTTTTCACCCCCGCCCAGCCCCTGCCCGCCGCCCTTGTGCACCAGATCATCGACCTGCGGCTTGCCCAATTGGCCCTTGGCACCTGACACCCCCTTGCCCTTTCATCTTTGCTCAAATATCCGCGCCGCAGGCATCCGACCTCTGCCAAAGGACCAAGCATGACCAGCAAGATTGCCCCCCGCGTTGCCCTTGTGACCGGCGCCTCCCGCGGCCTTGGCTTTGCCATGGCCCAGACCCTTGCCACACGCGGCTGGGATGTGGTCGCCGTTGCGCGCACCGTCGGCGGGCTGGAAGAGCTGGACGATGCCGTCAAGGCCTTGCGCCTGCCCGGTGCGGGCAGCCTGACCCTTGCCCCCATGGACATCACCAACACTGATGCCATGCGCCACCTGTGCCGGTCCGTGCATGACCGCTGGGGCGGCCTTGGGCTTTGGGTGCATACGGCCGTGCACGCGCCCCCGCTGTCACCGGCAGGTGCCGTTGATGAACGCGACTGGGACAAAAGCCTGAACATCAACGCCCGGGCCACGGGCATTCTGATCCCCTTTATCGAACCGCTGCTGCGTGCGGCCCAGGGCACGGCCCTGTTCCTTGATGACCCGCGTATGGGTGAGAAATTCTTTGGGGCCTATGCCGCCAGCAAATCTGCCCAGATCGCGCTGGCGCGGGCCTGGGCGGCCGAGACGCAAAAACACGGGCCGCGTGTGCTGATCGCCACCCCCGCGCCCATGCCAACGGCCACGCGCGCGCGGTTCTTTCCGGGCGAAGACCGCAGCAAACTTGCCAATCCGCTGGATGAGGCTGTCAGGCTGTGCGAGATGTTGACCCTTGCCGCAGGCTAAAATTTTCCTCCGAAAAATTTCAGCCCAACGCCTTTGCGATCGCGGCCCAGAGCACCTCAACCGGTTCGATCCCGACGCTTAACCGGATGAACCCTTCGGGCACCGCATCACCCCACCTTGCGCGGCGTTCGGCGGAAGTATGGGTTGCGCCAAAGCTGGTCGATTGCGCAACAAAGGGGCAGTCTGACAGGAATTTCTCTGCCACATCAGCGTCTTGCATCACAAAGCTGATCAGGAACCCGAAGCCCGCCATCTGCCGCCGTGCCAGCGGATGTGCAGGGTCCGACGGCAAGCCCGGATAGCGCACGGACAGGACGCGCGGATGCGTTGCCAACCGTTCCGCGATGACCTGCGCCGATGCGCACATGCGCGAAAGCCGCACCTCCAGCGTCTCGATCCCCCGGTGCACAAGCCAGGCCTCAAACGCCCCCGGCACAGAACCCGACAGCCTGCGCCATTCGCGCACCCGCGCCATCAGGCCTGCATCGCGCCCCGCCACATGGCCAAACAGCACATCGGCATGGCCCGCCGGGGCCTTTGTATCTGCCGCCACCACCAGATCCACCCCCATATCCAGCGGGCGCTGCAACAGGGGCGTCATCGTGGTGTTATCGGCAATCACTTTCGCCCCCGCCGCCTTGGCGCGTGCTGCCACGGCGCGGATATCGCACAGATCAAGCGTGGGGTTCGACGGCGTTTCAATATAGACCAGCCCTGAGCCGGTGAAATCGGCCGTATCATAGGCCGTTGTCGGCAGAAATTCCGCCTGAACGCCCAGCGGTTTCAGGAAGCTGTCGGTAAACACCCGCGTCACATAGTAGCCATCCGCTGGAATGATCACCCGCATGCCCGCCGTGACCGTAGCCATCAGCGCCGCAGAGATTGCCGCCATGCCCGATGGGAAGGCCACGGTTTCCGCAGCCTCCAGCACGGACAGCTGCGCCTCGAGCCCGTCCCATGTGGGGTTGCCTGCCCGCGCATAGGAATAGCGCGCATTGGTGTGATCGGGCACATGGAACGTCGCCGACGAGATGATCGGCGGCACGATCTCTTCGCCACCCGCAAGATGCGCCTTGCGGTGATGCAAGAGTTGCGCCGCGCGCAGGGCGTCATCTTCGGTCATTCATGCAGTTCCTTCACTTCGGCCCGTAAGCCATTGTTATTCCAGGCGCGCGGGGAATCCCTCTGCGCGCAGATCGGTGCCCAAAAGGTCTTCCAGAAGCTTGGCAATCATCGGGCTTTGCG
Source organism: Pseudomonadota bacterium (assembly GCA_046049665.1). Classification (GTDB taxonomy): domain Bacteria; phylum Pseudomonadota; class Alphaproteobacteria; order Rhodobacterales; family Rhodobacteraceae; genus JAAFHS01. The sequence continues at coordinate 2,236 of JBJOQW010000168.1, forward strand.
CCGTGCCACCATAGGCCGCTTTGGCCGCCACATAGGTCTGGTTGGTCATGCTGGCCAGATCCAGCGGCACGCCAAACTCTCGCCCGAAGCCAAGCGCAAAGCCCAGATCCTTCAGCGCCAGATCAATGTTGAAGGCCACGTCATAGCTGCCATTCAGGATCAAAGCACCTTCGGTTTCATGCACAAAGCTGTTGCCCGAACTGGCCGCAATGGCCGCATGCGCCTGGGCCAGGTCCAGCCCGCCGCGTTTGGCGAGCATCAGCGCCTCGGACGTGGCTTTGAGGTGGATGAAGGCCAGCATGTTGGTGATGACCTTGATGATCGAGGCCGATCCCAGCGGACCCATGTGGAAAATCCGGTCGCCCATCGCCTCCATCGCCGGGCGGTGCAGGGTGAACATGTCGTCCGGTCCGCCTGCAAGCATGGTGATCTTGCCCTGATGCGCAAGATGCACGCCGCCGGTGACCGGCAGTTCCATCATCTGCACATCCGCCTCGGCTGCCACGGCCGAAAGCCGCATCACCTCATCCCGGCCCAGCGTCGACATTTCCAGCCAATGCGCGCGCTTTTTCATGTGCGGCAGGATCTGCCGCAGAACCTTTTCCGACACGGCAGGGGAAGGCAGGCAGGTGATCACATGATCCACCTTTGATGCGAGCGCGGTTGCGCTGGTTGCGCGCACAGCACCTTCGGCCACCAGAGGGGCCGCAAGCGATGTGTTCAGGTCATAGACCGTGACCTGAAAGCCCGCCTTGATCAGACAGCCCGCACAGGCCGCCCCCAGATTGCCCAGGCCGATATATCCGTAATGCATGTTATCTCCTGCCACGATTTTTCTGCGAAAAATCAGGCGCTTGTTGGTTGAACCTTATTCCCCGTGGCCGACGATGCCCTTGACTTCGCAGAAGTCATGGATGCCCCAGTCGGCATATTCGCGCCCGTTGCCGGATTGTTTGTAGCCGCCAAAGGGTGCTGAGGTATCCCAATCGGGATAGTTCAGGTTCACCGTGCCTGCGCGCAGGCGGCGGGCCACGGGAATGGCTTCCTCGACCGGGCCTGCGATATAGGCGGCAAGGCCGTAGATCGTGTCATTGGCCTGCGCAATTGCGTCCTCGATGCTGTCATAGGGCTGAATGGCAAGGACCGGGCCAAAGATTTCTTCCTTGGAAATGGTCATCGCGTTGACCACATCACCAAACACCGTGGGCCGCGTGAACCAGCCGCGGTTCTGCCCTGCAGGCCGGCCTGTGCCACCTGTGACCAAGGTCGCGCCTTCATCGATCCCGGCTTGGATCAGCTTTTGCACCTTGTCGAACTGCAGTTTCGAGATCAGCGGGCCCATCACCGTGGCCTCATCGCGCGGATCGCCGATCACAATCGCCTCGGCCGCCGCCTTGGCCACGGCCAGCGCCTCGGCTTGCTGTGACCGGTGCACCAGCATGCGCGTCGGCGCATCGCAGGACTGCCCGGTGTTGGACATGACCGCTGTCACCCCCGCCGCCACTGCCTCGGCGATATTGGCCGATGGCAGGATGATGTTCGGGCTTTTGCCGCCCATTTCCTGCGCCACGCGCTTGGCCGTAGGGGCCGCCGCCGCCGCAATCTGTGTGCCTGCCCGCGTGGAGCCGGTGAAGGACACCATATCCACCTCGGGGTGGGTCGACATGCGCGCGCCCACCTCGGGGCCAGCGCCATGCACAAGGTTGAACACGCCCGCAGGCACGCCTGCATCATGGCAAACCTGCGCAAACAGCGTGCCCGAAAGCGGTGCGATTTCCGATGGTTTCAGCACCATCGTGCAACCAGCGATCAATGCAGGCGCGACCTTGCAGGCGATCTGGTTCATCGGCCAGTTCCACGGCGTGATCAGCGAACAAACGCCAATCCCTTCGTAGATGATCCGCGTGCTGCCACGGTTATATTCCCAGACCATTTCCTCGGCGGCCTTGATCGTGGCCTCCATATGCACTTGGCCTGCCCAGGCCTGCGCGCCGCGCGCCCAGGTGATGGGTGCGCCCATTTCCGTGGACATCGCTTGCGCGAAATCCTCGTAGCGTTCGTTATACACCTCGAGCACGCGCTTCATCAGCGCGATGCGGTCTTTGACGGGCGTATAGGTCCAGCCGTCAAAGGCCGCCCGCGCCGCCAGAATCGCCCGGTCTGCATCCGCCGCATTGCCCATGGCAACTTCGCAGACAATCTCCTCGGTTGCCGGGTTTTCAACACCCATCCGGGTGGAGGAGATGGGGTCAACCCATGCGCCGTTTATGTAGAATTTCAGCATGTTGGCGGGGATCATTCAGACCTCACTTGAAGTAGATGTTGTACTTTGCCCGGATGGCCGCGTCGATGGCGGGATCAATCCGGTTGCCAGCTTTGGCCAGAATCGCATTCTTGCGGGCAATTGCGGTATCAAGCAACAGGGGTTTTCCGGCCTCG
>JBJOQW010000169.1:0-32021 GCA_046049665.1 Pseudomonadota bacterium
CAAGCGTTGTGAAAACACGGCCGTCCGGGGGGCGTTATCCAAGCGGGCCGGTCAAGGCCAGCCGGTCAATGACGGTGCCCATGATGGCGGCTGTATCGGCCCAACGGGGCAGGGCTTGCCCGGCCAGTGTCGATGCCTGCGCCATTGCCGCCCGCAGGCCTTCATCTGTCAGCACCCGGCGCATGGCAGTGGCCAAGGCCGTGGCGTCATCCACCGGCACCAGAATACCCGCACCTTGCGGTACGGTTTCGGGCACGGCGCCGGCAGCACAGGTGACAATCGGCAGGCCATGCAGCAACGCTTCGCCAAAGACGATACCATAGCCTTCGTAACGTGTGGCAAGGGCGAAAAGGCTGGCCTGCTGGTATAGCCCCGTCAACGCGTCATCAGAAATGCGCCCACGCAGGGTGATGCGGTCTTGCAGCGACAGTCGCATGATCTGTGCTGACAGGTCGCGAGCCACGCCTGCGTCATGCACGGACCCCACGATCTGGGCCTGCCAGGGCAGGTCTGCCATGGCGGCCAGTGCTGCGATCAGCACATCATGGCCCTTGCGTGCTGCAAGCAAACCCACTGACAGGATCAGGGGCGGGGTCTTGGGAACGCGCACAGGATCGGCTTGGGCAAAGCCAGGCAGGGCAATACTGATGCGGTCAGCAGCCACGCCAAAGTCGGCGACCAGAATGCGTTTGGTGTGGGGTGAGGGCACCACGACATGCGCTGCCAGTGCAAGATTTGCGGCCTCACGCGCGAGCAGGGCATTGGCCCGGGCGGCGGGCAGGCCGGTTTCAAGGCCAAGAGGGTGGTGGATCATCGCAATCAGCGGCGCGCGCACAGTGGCCAGACCGGCGGTATCAATCGCGCCATATACAAGCCCATCCAGAATCAGGGGTTGATCGGCGGGCAGGGCGGCAAGGGTGGCCACGGTTTGGGCCATGTCGGCAGCGCCCGGATCGGGAAAGGTGGCAGGCAACTGGATATGCGCCACATCACGCCCGGCAGCGCGCAGGGCAAGCAGCAGGGATTTTTCATAGATATAGCCACCGGTCTTCTGATGCATGTCACCGGGAATGGCAAAGGCGGCAGGATGTGGCGGCATGGTGGGCCTTATCGGGAAAGTTGCTCGGGGGCATAGCGGTGCAATACATGGCGTTCAATCGCCTCGACCCCGACATAGGCAAGGCTGGCGGTGACCGACAGGATCACAACCGCGCTCCACAATGTGCCATAGGCCGAGGTCGAGGCTGCCAGCGCCATCAATGTGCCCATGCCAATGCCAGTGGCCAGCCATTCGGTGGTGGTGGCGGCCAAAAGGGCCGTGGGCACGGCCATGCGGGCGGCGGCAAAAAGGGCGGGCAGCATGGCCGGGATCTGCGCATGGATCAGGCGCTGGCGCGGGGTGGCGGCATAGCTGGCAAACACGTCCTGTACCGGGCCGGGTATCTGGCGCAAGCCATTCAGGCAGGCCACAAGGGTGGGGAAGAATGTCATGATTGCCGTGATGGTGATGGTGCCCACGGCTCCACGTCCCAGCAGCAGCACCAGCAAGGGCGCTGTGGTGATGATGGGCACTGATCGCAGCGCGATGGCCACCGGCAGAACGGTTGCAGATACCCGGGGCCGCAGGACCACAAGGGCGGCCAGACCCGCGCCCAGCACAATTCCGGCAAGATAGCCCGGCACGGCGAGAACCATAGTTTGCATGTAGGCAAGAATCAATGTTGCGCGATTTTGCGCTGCATCCGGGGCCAGAAACAGGTGCGCCCAAACATCATGCGGGCGCTTGGCAAAGAACGGGTTCAGTGCAAATGCCTGCATCAGGCCGTACCAAAGGCCCAGCACGACCAGCAGCAGCAGTGCACTGCGCCCGATTGCCCTTAGCGCACCATGCAAGGCGGGTGTTGTGCCAAGGGGCGGCGGGGTGGCCAGGTTGGTGGCCACTGGCGCCACGGCCAGCCAGCGGCCAAGCGCCCCGAACGCCAGATAGGCCAGGATGCAAACACTGGCAGCCACGGTGGCAATCGCCCATGTGCCCGGAATATCCAGCGCGCGGGTGGTGCGGATAGTCAGCACGCCAAGGCCACGTTCGGCCCCGGTGAATTCGCCCACCATCGCCCCCAGAAATGCAGCGGGTGCAGCAATCTGCAAGGCCGCCATGGCGTAGGGCAATGACGCGCGCAGGCGCACGCGCAACAGGGCTTGCGCCTCACCGCGGCCATAGCTGCGCACAAGATCAAACCAGCTGGCGGGCGCGGCGCGCAGTCCGGTCAGCAGGGCAAGGTAGCTTGTGTAATACACCGCCAATGCGGCAAGGGTGATCTGCGGGCCGGGGCCGGGGCCGTAAAGCACGCGCAGGATGGGGCCAGTGGCGACAAAGGGCAGGCAGAAGACCAGTAACGCCAGCGCGCCGAGCAAGCGTTCGCCGCGCGGGATCAGAAAGGCCAGCGCGGCAAGGGCTGCGGCCACCAGATTGCCCGCCACAAACCCGAACGCCGCCGCCGCAAGGGTGGTGGCCAAGGCGCGGCCCACCAGCCCGGCGTTGGCCCATAGCCACAGCGCAATTTCAGATGGCCCCGCCACCAGAAAGCTGCCCGCCAGCAGCCACGCCACGGCCTCCCACATCAGCAAGGCCAGCAGGAACCCCACGCCCGGCAAGCGGCGCGCGCCCAGACGCAGGGCGGTGGTCATTCAGCGGCCAGAGGGCGGTCTGCGGTGCCATGTGCCCACAGGGCCGCTGACACCTGATCAACCAGCGCATGAAAAGCCGCTGTGCGCGTCTGGTCACGCTGGCGCGGGCGGGGCAGGGGAATGGCGATATCGGCCACAACGCGCCCCGGACGCGCGGAAAACACCAGCACGCGGTCGGCCAGCAGCACGGCCTCGGCCACGGAATGGGTGACAAGAACGGTGGTGGTGCTGCGCGCTTCCCACAGGCGGGGCAGGTCTTCGTTCAGGCGCAGCCGCGTCAGTTCATCCACCGCGCCAAAGGGTTCGTCCAGCAGCAGAAGGCTGGGTTCGGTGGCAAGGCAGCGCGCAATTGCCACCCGTTGGCGCATGCCGCCAGACAGTTCCGCCGGGCGGTGATCTTCGAACCCGACAAGCCCCACAAGTGCGATCAGCCGGTCAACCGCCGCCGGATCAGCCGGGCGGCGGGCAAGTGTCAGCGCCAGCGCGATATTGCCCCGGACAGTCCGCCACGGCAGCAAGGACGGGTCCTGAAAGGCCACGGCCAAGCCTGCCGTGCGCGCCACTTCGGCCGGGGATTGCCCGCCGATCCGGATGGTGCCAGCGGTAGGCACCTCAAGCCCCGCGATCAGGCGCAACAGCGTGGTCTTGCCACAGCCTGACGGCCCGACCAGTGCCGTTGTCTGCCCCGCCGCCAGCACCACATCACAAGGCGCAAGCGCAGGCATATCGCCAAACGCCTTTGAAACGCCGGTGATGGTGATGGGCTGCGGGCCAGTGGCGGGGCCGTCTTCAGGCACCATGCACCTCATCCAGAATGCTCCGATCCCACAGGTCTGCGGTGACCGTGCGGCCCAACAAGGCAAGGGTTTCGATATTGGCGGCCACGGCCTCATCCGTCCATGATGCGAACCCGTTGGCAGCGGTCAGGTCGGAAAACATCAGGCCAAGCTGGCGTTCGGCCTGAAGTTCCTGCGTGGCCAGATCAAGGCCTGCGTCGGGATACATTTCCAGCGTCAGGGCGGCTGCGGCCTTGGTATCGGCCTGATAATCCATCCAGCCGCGCACCTCGCCGCGCATCAGCGCCACCAGATCGGCCCGGCGGTTGGCAAGGCTGTCTTGGGTGGCGATGTAGGTCTGCGAATGCAGCGCATAGCCATGATCGGCCATCAGCATCGTCACGTTGTCAACGCCTTGCAGCGTCATCGCCACAGGCAGATCGGTTTGCCAGCACAGCAGGCAATCCACCTGACCCGAGACAAGCGGGGCTGCGTCATACTGGGTTGGCACAACCTCGATCCCTGCAATATCAACGCCGTTCAACGTGCAAAGGGCCTGCAAAACGGGCGTATTGGCCAAAGCCATGCCGATTTTCTTGCCCACCAGATCGGCAGGCGTATTCACCGGGTTGCCGGGCAGGCTGGCAATGACAAAGGGGTTCTTCTGCATGGCCACGCCGATGATCTTGAAAGGCGCGCCCTCGGCCACGGCGGCGGCGGTATAATCTGCGGCCGAAATGCCCACCAGCGCCTGACCTGATACCACAGGCGGTTCCACCGGCGCATTCGGCCCCCCGGCATCAAGGCGCACCGACAGGCCAGCATCAGCCCAGTAGCCGCGCTTTTGTGCGATGTAGCTGCCACCAAACTGCACGGAATGCAGCCATGACAGCTGCAAGGCGACCTCAGTTTGCGCGACTGCGCGCAGGGGTGCACCAAGGGCAAGGGCAGCACCAGCGGTACCGATCAGGTGGCGGCGTGTCAGCATAAGCGGCATTGAGACTCTCCTTGTGGGTTTGCACTAGGTTAGGGGATGGCTACGGTCCGGCAAGCCTTGCGGCTGATGCAGGCCCGTTGTCACGGAACTGTGATCTTTTTGCCTAAGCATCCGGTGGGCGCAGTTGCGGGCGAGCAAGCCAGAATACGCCGGGCAGTGCCGCCGTCAGGATCAGCAGGCCGTAGGTGGCGCTTGCAATCAGGCCTGCATCGGGTGTCGCCCCGGCAAGTGGAAACAGGGCGGCTGCGGCCCCTTCTCGCCAGCCCCAACCACCGATCGTCAGCGGAACAAGCATGGCGGTCAGGATAAGGGGGATCAGGGTCAGGATTGCCTCGGGCGGCAGGGGGGTGCCGGTGGCGCGTGCGGTCGTGGCAAAAGACGCAAGGTTCAGCGCGACGATTGCCAAAGACAGCATGGCCAACCGCGCTACCTGCCCCGGATGGGCGAAGACAGGGCGCACCAGTTGCCCCACACCCTTGGCCCGCCCCACAAGGATAGCGGCGATGGCCAACCCAACCGCGCCCACTGCCAGCACAGGCAAAAGGCCCTGCGGCCAGATCATATGGCCGGTCGTGGAAGACAGTCCAATCCCCACGCCCAGCACGACCAACAGTGCCAATTGGCCCATCGCGCGTTCCAGCACCACGGCAGCCATTGCCGCAGGCAAGGCACCGGGCGCAGCCGCCCGCAGGGCGCGCGCACCATCACCCACCACGCCGCCGGGCAAGGTCTGGTTTACGACCTGCGCCACGTAATACTCTTGTACGGCATGACCGCGTGCCATCGGCTGACCAAGCGCGTCTGCCACATGGCGCCAGCGCAAGGCCGACAGAACGGTTTGCATGTGCAAAGCCACCAGCGCTACCATCAGCCAGGCCAGATCAGCCTGCCGCAGGCGCGCCAACGCCCGCTCGCCATCTGCGACATGCCACAGCACCGCCAGCAATAGCACGGGTACGGCAAGCCGCAGCCACCTCATGGGCCGGTGCCCGACAGGCTGGACAAGAACCGGTCACGAAAATCCTGCATCGGCCAGCGCGGGGTTTCGGCTGTGGGCAACAGACCCTGCGACCAGCCCCAATCATCCAGCAGCGCAAGCACCTTTGGCGGGCCGATCAGATGTGCGGGCACATCACGGTTGCCAATCTGGCTGACAAAGCTGGCAGGCGGATGATCACCCAGGATCAGGATCAACGGAGGTTCGCCCCGCGCGCCCTGTTGCGCGGCCCAGTCAAAGGCCACGGTCAGGCTGTAGGTGATGGAATCACGGTACTGCGCGCGCACCCGGTCATGGTCCCGCCAGACCACGGCTGGCGGATCGCCCCGCGTGGCCATGGCGTTGAATTCCGTGCCATCGCCGATCTGACCCCAGGGCAGCACATCGGGCACCGGCACCCATGGCGCATGGCTGGAAATCAGGGTAATCTGCGCAAACAGCGGGCGGAGGTCGGGTGGCAGGCGTTCGGCGTAGCGGGCAAGGGTGAACTGGTCAGGCATGGTGATCCAGTTGAAGGGTTTGCCTGCATAGCCCATCGCATCGCGGCCCAGATACAGATCAAACCCCAGCCGGGTGGATTCCGGCCAGGGCAGGGTGATGGCTGGGCTGATGGCCGCCGTACGATACCCCGCCGCTTGCGCGACTTGCCACAGGGTCAGGCGCGGACTGGCAAGCAGGGCGTTGTGGCGCAACTGGTTGCCGATGGGCAGGCCAGAGGCCAGCGTGGCATGGGCCAGCCAGCTTTGCCCGCCCTCGATGGGCGAGGTCAGCCAGCCCGTGCGCATCGCCAGCCCGCTGGCGGCAATCTGGTTTTGTGCAGCGGTTAGAACAGCGGTGTGGGCGGGGGTATAAAGCGCATTGTCCATGCTGGTGCGGCCATAGCTTTCGATGAACACCACCAGCACCTCGCGCCCGGTCAGGCGTGACAGCGGGGCGGCAAGGCCAATGGCCAGATCCTCGGCCAGTTCCGCGCGAAAAGCGGCAAAGCCCCGCAGCGTGTTGCGGGTGCGGATCACACGCTCTACCCCGGTGCGCGCGGTAAAGGCCGTGCCCGGTATCTGAAATGGCAGGGCCCATGCCCGCATGGCCTGCCCGATATCTGCCACGGCCACCACCCCCGCCAGACAGGCCGCCACCAGCACCAGCCGCTGCCCCCGTGCCACGCCCAGCCATTGCCCCATGGCCCACCACAGCGCCCAGCCTGCCAGCGCTATAACCCCGATGCCGCCCAGAATGGCCAGCACAGCCAGCGGCACGCCAAGCGCGCCCGTGCCCAGTTGCCATGCCGAATACAGCAAGGCGCGTTCGGTGATCAGGTCAAACCCGCGGTTGAAGGCGATGTAAAAGCCGAAATCCGCAGCCTTCAGCAGCGCAAGCACCAGCAGCACAGCCACCAACACGCCGCGCAGGCCGCGTTGTGCGCCGGGCAGTACCGCCAGCAGGCACAGGATCACTGGCCATTCCAGCGCAAAAAGGGTCAGCGCGCGCCATGTTGCGGCCCCCGGATGGTTGGGCTGGATCAGCACCAGATGCAGGATCAGTGCGGCCATCAACAGCCTTGCCACCCGTGCAACGGGAAATCTCATGGCCGGTGCCGCCGCCACAGCCACAGGGCATCAACCGCAAATGACCAGACCAGCGCAATCATTGCCACAAGTGCCAGGATGGCCGACCATGGCGGCAACAACACGGGCGCCAAAAGCGCTGTCAGCGCGCCGATCTGCACAACGCACACCAGCTTGCGCGATGGCCGTTCTGGCAGGGCACCTGTCAGCCAGGGCAGAGCCATACCCGCGGCAACCCAGACATATCGCAGAAAGCCCAGCGGCAGCAGCCAAAGACCAGCCTTGCCAGACAGGATGACCAGAAGGCACAGACAGGCCGCCAAGGCCGCGTCCACCTCCATATCAAAGCGTGCACCAAATGCCGATGACAGGCCTGTGCGCCGTGCCAGCCAGCCATCGACACCATCCAGCGCCAGCCCGCATGACACGATGGCGACCATGGTCCATGCCAGCATCGGCGCGCCTGCCAGCCCTTGTGGCAAGGTCAGCGCCGCAGCAACCAGCGCGACAATGCCCGCCCGTAACAGCGTGACCACATTGGCAGGCCCCAGCGTGCCGTGTGGATGCGCGCGTTGCATCGCAGGAAGACCAAGTCCCACAACCGCAACCATGGTGCCCGCCGCAATACAGGCCGCCCAAGACCCCGCCGCAGGCAGCAGCACAGCCGAAGCCCCTGCACTGGCTATCGCCACACCCGCGCCGGCACAGGCAAAGGCAAAGCGTGGGCCGATCTGCCGCTGCTGCGTCATGCCTACCTTGTCAGCAGGGCCGAAATCATCTGGATTGTTGCGCAACATAGGGCCATCTGGGCGGCCTTGCATCAAACTGTCAAGAATGCACGCCGCCATGCTAACGTTTTCCAACACAGACTCGAATCGGCACATTTGCAACTGCAAGAAGGACCAGACGATGTCAGCCCACCCCCCTGCCGCATACCGCCCCATGGCCCGCGCCTTGCATTGGCTTTCGGCGTTGCTGGTGCTTGCCACCTTTCCCGCAGGCGTCATCATGCTGCAAGAGGGCCTTTCGCGCCCCGTGCAGAACAGCTTGTTCATGTTTCACAAGAATATCGGCGTGGTGATCCTGCTTTTGGTGCTGGCGCGCATTGCCTACCGCCTTGCCAACCCGCCGCCGCCCCTGCCCGCCAGCATTTCCACTGCACAGGCGCGCATTGCCGGGGTGGTTCATGTGCTGCTTTATACCTTTCTGATTGTCATGGCCGTGTCAGGGTACATCCGCGTTGTGGCAGGAGGCTTTCCACTGGAAGTCTGGGATGCTTTGGGCGTGCCACGTCTGGTGGAAAAATCCAAAGAGCTGGCAGATCAGGCCAAGGCCATTCATGGCACCGCGCGGTTTGCCCTGTTCGCCCTGATCCTGATGCATGTCGGGGCGGCCCTTTACCACGGGCTGATCCGTAAGGATGGCGTCTTTTCGCGGATGTGGCCGGGCAAATCTTCCTAGCGCAGCGGCGCTACAACCATAGCTGCGCGGTCAGCGGCAAATGGTCTGACGCCAGCCCATAGGCCGCATCGCGCAGCGCCAAGGGTGCACGCACCGCACCCGGCCGGTCGCACAGAATGCGGTCCAAGGGCAGAATGGGCCATCTTGCAGGAAATGTTGTCCGCGCTGCCCCATGGAACTGGCGGCCTGCCACGCGCGGATGCAGCGCCCAGCCGCCCCACGGCCGCCATTCATTCAGGTCACCCATCAGCACAACGGGCAACGGCGAAAGCCGTGCCAAGGACTGCGCAATCGTGCGTATCTGAACAATGCGCAGCGCCTGTGTCAGCGAAAGATGGGTGGCTATCAGCCGAAACGGCACCGCCCCCCCTGCCACATCCGCCATGACCGCGCCGCGAGGATAATGTCCCGGAAGATCAACTACCCGCACCTGTGCCGCCACAAGTGGCGCGCGCATATACAGGATCGTCCCCAGAAACCCCTGGCTTTGCGCCCCCCACCGAAGCGCAGGCCCGCTGTGCACGCTGTGCAAACCCGTCTGCGCTGGCAGGTCAGCCAATGCGGCGAAACCCGCATGGGGGGGCTGTTCGCCCTCGGCCTCGTGCAGGCTCAGAATGTCGGCCCTGCCAAGACGCGGGTCGGCTGCGATCAGATCAACAATCCGCCGGGCGTCATGCCGCCCATCGGCGCCGCAAGCCCGGTGAATGTTCCATGTCGCAAGGGTCAGGCAGGGCGGGGCAGTGATTTGCAAGGGACGGCCTGTGTTCACCGATGCCACATCATGCGGTTCGCCGGCACGCCTGTCTACATTGCATTGCTGGCATGGTGGTCTGGCTGATTGTGAACGCCCCATCCGTGGGGTATGCCAAGCAAACACTCATCGGCACCGCGAAAACATCAGCCTCTCTGGATTTGGCCATGATAAACCCTTCGGCTTCCCGTTACCCACACCGCAATGGTGCGCCATGACGCGCATTCTTGTGACGGGCACCGCAGGCTTCATCGGGTTTCATCTTGCCCGGCTTTTGCTGGCAGAGGGTTTTCAGGTGCATGGCTATGATGGCATGACCGATTACTATGATGTCAGTCTCAAGCAGCGGCGGCATGGCATTCTGCTGCAAAGCGGCAGTTTTGCGGCCACCGAGGGGATGCTGGAAGACCAGATGCTGTTTGACCGCACAGCCGATGCCTTCCGGCCAGATGTGATTGTCCACCTCGCCGCGCAGGCCGGGGTGCGCTACAGCCTCGAGCAACCCCGTGCCTATCTGGATGCCAATGTGATTGGCACCTTCAACGTGATGGAAGCGGCCAAGCGGCTGCAGGTGTCCCATTTACTGATGGCGTCAACCTCTTCGGTTTATGGTGCGAATACGGTCATGCCATTCAGTGAGCTTGACAAGGCCGACACGCCACTGACGATCTATGCCGCCACAAAGAAGGCGACCGAAGGCATGGCTCATGCCTATGCGCATCTGTGGAACATTCCCACAACGATGTTCCGGTTCTTCACGGTTTATGGCCCATGGGGGCGACCTGACCTTGCGCTGTACAAGTTCGTTGCGGCCATTCTGGATGACCAGCCGATCGACATCTACAATCACGGTGAAATGTACCGCGATTTCACCTATGTTGATGATCTGGTGCGCGGCATCCGCCTGCTGATTGACGCCGTGCCACAGCGCCCGCAGGATGGTGTTGTGCCCGAAGGCGACAGTCTTTCACCTGTTGCGCCGTACCGCGTTGTGAACATCGGGAATTCTGACAAGGTCAGACTTCTGGATTTTGTCGAAGCAATTGAAGACTGTCTGGGCAAGAAGGCCATTCGCAACTACCTGCCCATGCAGATGGGGGATGTGCATGCCACATGGGCTGACGCGTCATTGCTGGCCAGCCTGACGGGGTACAAACCGGCCACGCATTTCCGGGACGGTATTTCTGCCTTCGTGGACTGGTACCGCAGCTATTACAACCGATAGGGCCTGCAGAACCGCGTTGACCGGGCCCTGCGCCTTGCTTGCCTATGTGTCTTGCCGACCGATATCTACGATCAGCACATCCTTCACGACATCGCCCAAGACAGATTCCGCCACATCAAACAGGGCCTTGCGCAGATTTACCATGTTTGCACCGTCGGTGAAGCTGCCCTGAAATCCACCGGCATTGGCGTGGTCAAACATGACTTGCAGAAAGCCGTCGCGCAGCTTTGGTTCGCGCTGGAACACGGTTTCAGTGGAGCCGGCCGTCACTTCAAGATTGATCGACAAGATCACCATCGCATCAATGCGCCCGTCTTCAAGCACCGGGATCACGAACTGGTTGCTCAGCTTGACGAATTCAGGTGGTTCGACCGGCTCTTCCGGTGCGGCCTCTTCTTGTGCCATGTCATCTTCCATCGGCGCGGGGCGCAAGAAAAGCCCGGCTCCAAGCCCGGCACCCAGACCCAGCACCGCAAGAAGGATTGGCATCAGTTTGCGCATCATCGGCTCCGCTGGGTTACGTGGTCAGAACGGGATCAGCGCATCGACGATTTGCTGGCCGTAGCGGGGCTGCTGCACATCAGTAATCTGCCCGCGGCCCCCATACGAAATCTGCGCCCCGGCGATCTTGTCATAGGTGATTTCGTTTTGCCGCGAGATATCGATCGGCCGCACATAGCCCGAGATCAGCAGTTCGCGCATTTCAAAATTCACCCGCACCTCTTGCACGCCTTCAATCCGCAGCACCCCGTTCGGCAATTCATCCACGACAGTGGCCGCCACGCGCAGGGTCAGCTGTTCATTGCGGGAGGTATTTCCCTGCCCGTTAAAGGTTGACGCACCCGATGTATCTACCGCCTGCGCCGATGTGGCGCCTTCGGGCAAAATGGAATCCAGCCGTTGCGGAATGCCCAAAAGGCCCGTGATGCTGGAATTCTGGCTGCCCGATCGTGAGCTGTCTGATGAATTCGAAAATTCGGCGCTGTCATCAATTTCGATCACGACCGTCAGAATATCACCCGTGCGGCTGGCCCGCCTGTCACTGAACAGCGAATCCTGTCCGGCCGCCCACAGCGATGACGCATCCGCGGCTGTCTGCGGCGCGATGTCATCGGGCAGGGGCGTGGAATACATTGCCGTGTGCTGATAGCTGCCCTCCAGCGGATTGAACTCGGGCGCGCGGCCGACCTGATCAAGGTTGGTGCAAGCCGCCATCAGAAGCACAAGAAAAACAGGGATCAGGCGCAAGGGATTGGTCCTTTTCATGGGTTGGGCGGCAAAAGCGTTACGGCCCCGGGGCCTGTGACCGTGCCTGTCACGGTGGCGCGGGACGCAAGGTTCATCACGCTGACGGTTTCACCCGCCCCGGCGCGGCCAAGGGCGCGGCCTTCGGTGACAATGCGCAGGGCGCCCTTATCATAGCTCAGCGACACGATCTGATTGCGGTCCACCAGTGCGGGCGCGACGAAGTCTGCCGCCCTGATCGGACGGCCCGCAAAAATGGTGACCCTTGCTTCTTGCCCTGCAATCAGCAGGGGGTCGACCGCGGCACCGGCAATTTCGGCATCGACCAAGGCCATGTCTGTCTCGGCGATAATGCTGCGTGCAGGAATTGTGCGCAGCGCCACAAGGCTTTCGGCAAAGGCGGGGGGCGCAAACAGCAAAAGGGTGACCAAAGCCCGCATCATCGCACCTGCGTGGTTGCGCCAAGCATCTGGTCAGCGGCGGTGATGACCTTGGCATTCAGTTCATACCCGCGTTGTGCCTTGATCAGTTCGGTCACCTCGCGCACGGAATCAACGCTGCTTTCCTCAAGATAGCCCTGTCGGAACGTGCCCAGGCCATCTTCACCGGCCGTGCCGATATTGGCTGGCCCGGACGCGGGCGTTTCCAGAAACAGGTTCGATCCCAATGCCTCCAGCCCCTTTTCATTGGTAAAACCAACAAGGTTTAGCTGGCCCAGCAACTGCGGTTCGATCTGGTTCACAAAATAGGCGTAGACCTCACCCGAAGCATTGATTGCGATGCTGCGCGCATCCGCAGGAATGGTCAGGCCCGGGGCGACCTGATTGCCTTCACTGTCCACGATCAACCCATCCCCGGTTCGCTTGAGGGCGCCGTCACGGGTATAGGCCGAGGCCCCAGATGGCAGCGTGACCTCGATATAACCGTTGCCTTCAATGGCAAGGTCCAGATCGCCCCCGGTTGCCGTCAGGGTGCCTTGCTGCGGAATGAAAGATACCGCCGCCGCCCGGACGCCAAGACCAATCTGAATGCCGGTTGGCATCATGGTGCCGTCTTCGGCCGTGATCGTTCCCGGGCGGGCCAGCTGTTGATAGTGCAGGTCTGCGAAATCTGCCCTGCGAGCATTGTAACCCGTGGTCGACATGTTCGCGAGGTTGTTTGACACGACATCCACCCGCATCTGTTGGGCGGCCATCCCGGTGGCTGCGATCTGAAGGGCTTTCATCCGGCGTTTTCCTTATGCACCAAGGGTCTGGATCACGGCGCGCACGCGGGCATCTTCGCGGTCCAGCAGACTTTGTCCCATTTCGTAGGCCCGCTGCACGGTGATCATCCGGGCAATTTCCATGACAGGTTCAACGTTGCTGTCTTCCAGCATGCCCTGCAGCAGGATGCCACCTTCCGCGGGTTCGACCCCGCCTTCGGCTGAAAACAGCGTGCCCGCCACATGCCGCAGCGCCAATGGATCAGTCGGCTGCCAAAGCCCGACCAGCGCCACGGCGGTTCCGTCGGCTGAAACCGTGCCGTCCTGCGCAATGGCCACCGTACGTGCGCCGGCCGGAATGGCCACCGGGGCCCCGCCTGCATCCAGCAATGCATGGCCCTCGGGCGTGACAAGTGCACCTTCTGCCGATGCAGTAAAGGCACCTGCACGTGTCAGGCGCTCTCCCTCTGGGGTCTGGATCAGAAAGAAACCTTCACCTTGAATGGCCAGATCATAGGTGCCACCCGTCATGCTGACACCCGCCTGCGACAGATCAACCAGCCGTGTATTGCCCGATGCCATCGACAAGGACGGATCATCATCCAACCGGTTGACGTATTCGGAAAAGATCAGCCCTTCGCGCCGAAATCCACTGGTCGAGATATTGGCAATGTTGTGCGCCACGATTTCCATCTCGCGCATCAGGCCGGATTGCCGGGTCAATGTGGTGTATCCGATGCTGTCCATGTCTAGCTTCCTGCGATCAGAGGGATAACGCGGTCGGTAAAGAATGCGACAAGGGTCGAGGTCATGAAGCTCATGCTGACCCAGAACACGATCAGCATTGCCCCCACCTTGGGCACAAAGGTCAGCGTCATTTCCTGAATCGACGTCAGCGCCTGAAACAGCCCGATCAGTACACCCGCCAGCAGCGCCACGCCCAACAGCGGCGCAGAGATGATGACAGAAATCCACAGCCCCTGACGCAGCACATCAAAAATCGCGGCTTCGGTCATACCGGCATCCTCAGGATTTCCTGATAGGCCTCAACCACCCGGTCACGTACGGTTGCCACGGTTTCAACGGCCAACTGCGACGACGCCAGTGCCTGAACCAGCGAATGCGGGTCAGCGCCCCCGGTCATGGCGCTGCGGGCCGTTGCCTCATGATTGGCCAGGGCCGAGGTGAAATTACCCGCCAGATTGGCAAAGGTGCTGCCAGCGCTTCCGCCCGTCGCAGCCTGGGGGGCTGTTGCCGGGCGGGCCTGCGCATAGGTTTGCTGCGCAAAGGAAGTTCTCAAATCCATTCTGGATCTCCGTTATCTGCGCAAAAGATCGAACAGGCTTTGCGTCATCTGCCGCGCCTGATCGAAAAGTCTGAGGTTCGCCTCATAGCTGCGCTGCGCTTCCCGCGCGTCAGCGATTTCGATCACCAGATCGACATTCGAGCCGTCATAGTAACCGCTGTCATCAGCCATCGGGTGGCTTGGATTATGTATCCTTACCCCTTCAGACCGATCCAGTCGCACCGGGCCAATTTCAACTTGCCCTGTGTTCACAACCTCGGAAAACGTGACAATCTTGCGCTGATAGCCGGGTGTATCGGCATTCGCCACATTTTCGGAAACGTGCCGCAGGCGCATGGCCTGTGCCTCCATCCCAGAGGCAGACGCTTTCAACGAGGACATAAGATCAGACATCAACCGCCCCCCTAACCACGGCGACCAAGGCTGGCACGAATTACCTCGGACGTGCCGCGGTAGATGGCCAGTGCCATTTCATGGCTTTGGCGTGTTTCCACGGCCTTGACCATTTCGGCTTCAAGCGAGACGGTGTTGCCATTGGGTGAGGCATGACCCCGCCCTGCCAAGGTCTGGGGCACCAGCATCCCGGCCTCAGAGCCCAGATGCCCCGGCCGCGTTGCACGCATGCCGCCCGGCGCGCTGTTCTGCCAGACAGCTGCAAAATCCTGAATGTCTTGCGCTTGGTAACCCGGGGTATCGGCATGCGCCACGTTCTGCGCGATCATGCCCAGCCTTTGCCCCGAATGGGCCGCCATGGCCTGCGCCATTGCCGTGATTTCAAGTTTTTCAAACATCTCGGGCTTCTCCCTCGATCACCTTCACCAAGGCTTAAGGGTGATTCCTTTACAAAGGGTAAGCGGTGAACAAAGGGAGAATCCCGATGCCAGAAATTTTTCAGTTGCTGACCGCCGAATTGGCGCGTGTCGATGTGAACATGCGCGTCGGGCGGATTTCTGAGGTATCTGGCGGTGTTCTGCATGTGACAGGGTTGCAGGCCTTTGCCCGATTGGGGGATCGGGTCACCGTGCATGCCCGCGATGGGCACATGGGTGGTGAAATTCTGCGCATGTCGGCTGATTCCGTGGTGGTTTTGCCAGACGGTGGTGGTGATGGCCTGGCCTTGGGTGATCCGGTCGAACTGATTGGCCGCAGCGTCATTGCCCCCGACGACAGCTGGATCGGCCGAATCATCGATGCCTTTGGCAATCCGCTCGATGGCCGCCCGCTGTATTGTGGCCCCCAGGCACGGCCCTTGCGCGCCCCGCCACCGGCTGCTGCCACACGCCGCCGGTTGGGCGCGCGTCTGAACACGGGTGTTGCCGTGTTTGACACCTTGCTACCCTTGGTGCGCGGGCAGCGCATTGGCCTGTTTGCAGGCTCGGGCGTGGGTAAATCATCCCTGCTGGCCCGTTTTGCCCGCAAGGTTGAGGCTGATGTGATCGTGATCGCGCTTGTCGGGGAACGTGGGCGCGAACTGCGCGAGTTTACCGAACGCACGCTGGGGGAGGCAGGCATGGCGCGCAGTATCGTCGTGGCCGCGACATCAGACCAGTCGCCACTGGCGCGGCGGCGCTGTGCCTGGACAGCGATGGCCGTTGCCGAACACTTTCGCGATCAGGGGATGCAGGTTTTGCTCTTGGTAGACAGTATCACCCGCTTTGCCGAGGCTCATCGCGAGGTTGCCCTTGCCGCGGGCGAAGAGGCCGGGATGGGGGGCTACCCCCCGTCAACCAGCGCACTGATCATGGGTCTTGCCGAACGGGCAGGCCCGGGCCCTGAAGGTGCCGGTGATATCACCGCGGTGTTTTCCGTGCTGGTGGCCGGGTCAGACATGGAAGGCACCATTGCCGATATCCTGCGCGGTGTGTTGGACGGGCATGTTGTGCTTGACCGCAAGATCGCAGAACGCGGGCGCTATCCCGCGATTGATCTGTTGCGCTCGGTGTCACGCAGCCTGCCTGAGGCTGCGACCGAGGCCGAAAATCAGCTGATCGGGCGGGCGCGGCAACTGTTGGGGGCCTATGACAGGGCAGAACTGATGATTCAGGCGGGCCTTTATGCAAAAGGCTCGGACCCGCAGATTGACATGGCCATGGGTGTCTGGCCATTGCTGGACGGCTTTCTTGCCGAAATGGCCCCGCCGGATGGGGTAGCAGGCAGCTTTCAACGCCTGGCTGCCATTCTGCCGCCGGAAAAATAGCTGGCCCGCCAGGCGCCCACCTGGCCGCTAGCGGATGATGTTCTGCAACAGCGTCAAGGCCGTGGCCCCGCGCGTGCTGGCCGAAAAGCTGCCCGTTTCGGCGCGCACCAGGAATTGCCGTATCAGGTCTTCGGTCTTTTTGGGGTCGGCAAACTGCCGCACGGATGATGAACCGAACATGGATGCAGACCGGTCCTTCAGCGTTTCCAGCTGCTTATCAAGCTCGATCGAAGCAAAGCTGTCAGGCAGGCTGAAGGCCCTTTGAAACACGGACCGCATTGGCGCATTTCCCAGAACTGACAGCCAAAGCAGGTCTTCGGACCCCGATCTGCGCGCAAGGTCGGGCAACTCGCGTTCGATGTTCAGGGCAAGCCGGAAATTGGCATTTTGCGTGCCAACTGCCGCTTCGAACCCGCGCTGGCGGTACTGGGACAGGATCTTGTCCGGGAAATCAGAGATCACATTGCGCGGCGTTGCAAAGTCGCCAAAGCCAAAGGCCGCTGACAGTTTCTGGTACTGCTTGTCGGCCAGCCGGTTGGCAAAGGCACCCTCCTTGAGCGTGCCTTCCGCCAGAACCTTGCGTATGAAGGCGCGGTTGTTCACATCGCCTTCAAGGCCAAATGCGCCAAGCGCAACCCGCAGCAGGCGCCTGTCGGCCACAAGCTCATCCGCCGTGCGGATCTTGCCGATGTTCGCGCGAAAATAATCGGCATCGCGTTTCAGTTGTGGCTGGGCATCGAATGCCGCCATCTGCGCCGGTGCCGTGCGTTTCAGGACGGTCCACCCGCCAAAGCCATTAAACGGCAGGGCGGGTGAAAATGTCATGATGGCCGGGCCGCAGCAAACAGGCGCTCTTCGCGTGGCAGCAGGCCGCGCAGGGATTTCAACGCCTGATAGAACTGCCCTTCAAGGACGGCCTCGGTTGACTGGGTCAACAAGGTGCGACTGTCATGGTCTGTCAACACCTGGCTCAGTTGCTCGATGCCGCGCAACAGCTGCATACGGGCGGTCGCCACCTCGGCAT
Organism: Pseudomonadota bacterium; assembly: GCA_046049665.1. Lineage (GTDB taxonomy): Bacteria > Pseudomonadota > Alphaproteobacteria > Rhodobacterales > Rhodobacteraceae > JAAFHS01. The sequence continues at coordinate 17,437 of JBJOQW010000169.1, forward strand.
CGCCTGAAAGCACCATCTGCGCGATGTAGCACACGCGCCGGACAGGCGTATTCACCTCTTCGGGGTGGATGGCATCACGCAGACGCAGGATGTTCGCGTTTGGCGTCATGATTGCAAGTCGCGACCGGCGCTCACCGTTTTCAATGACTGCACCGTTGATCAGCACCCGTTCATGCGGCCCAAGTTTCAGGACAAGGCCGCTCATCCCGTGGCCCCGTCACTGCGTAGCCCGCGCATGACAGCGATGTTGATGTCTGTCAGCACTTCGGGGCTTGCACCGTCTTCCAGCACCTTGCGGCTGTGATGTGCAGTGAATTCGTACAGATAGAACAGCCGGGCACGCAGCGCGGCAGGCAAGGGATTGGCCGGATCGGCCACGTCGACCGCAAAGGCCGACCAGACCCTTTGATTGTCGCTCAGGGCTGCGACAAGGCCGGGAAAGTCTTTCTCACGCTGGGCCCAGGCCAGGGCAAGGCGTTGGGTCGTTCGCGCTAGCAGGTCGTATTCGACCGCACGCGGTGATCGAACAGGTGCCTCGGGGCGGGCATATGCAGTCCGTGACATTTGCAAATTCATGGGGTCATCCGGTGGTTATGGGGTCAAACAGAGGTTGGGCCGGGGCTAACCCCGGCCCAGCGATATCACCGGAACAAAGCCAGCAAACTTTGTGGCTGCTGGTTGGCGATCGACAGCGCCTGTGTCCCCAGCTGCTGTTGCACCTGCAGTGCCTGCAAACGGGCCGAAGCCTCTTCCATATCGGCGTCAACCAGCGAACCGATACCGGATTTCAGCGCATCGGTCAGCTTGCTGACGAATTCCGACTGAATGCCGATCCGCTTTTGCGTCGAACCAAAGTTCGCTGCAGCATCAATCGACCGGTCGATCATCGATTCGATGTTGGTCAGCGCCGCATCAGCCCCCTTGTTCGTGGTCACATCGATGGAATCCAGCCCGAACAAACCACCCGAAGCCGTGCCACCCGCGTTACCAGTGGCGCTCAGGGCAAGGCTGGCCGAACCCGTGCCGTCATTGTCCACATTCAGTGACCACTGCCCTGTGGTCGCATTCTGCGTGACCGATGTCGTCACGCCATTTGGGCTGCCCGAGTCGACGGCAATCTTCAGGCCGCGGGCCACGTCTTCCATGGTTTCGTTCTTGCCAGCGATATAGTCATAGGATGCGCTGCCCACGGTGACCTTGTAGCTGTCGCCTTCGTTGACCTGTGCCGTGGTTGACAGGGCAATTGTTTCAGCCCGCTGCGCGATGGTCGAGGCTGCTGCCGTGTTCGCGCCCGCTGGCGCTGCTCCATTCACGGCCGTAATGGCAAGCGTTCCGGTACCTGTTTCAGACTGCGTGATGGCCAGCCCTTCAAACGCACGGGTCGACGTGATGGTCAGCACACCTGCCGTGTTGGCTGCGCTGACCCCGGTCAGGCCCAGTGCGTTGATCGCACCGGTAAAGAAGGTAGCGGCATCCGTTGCGTTCGATGCGGCTGCAGCCGTGTAGTTCAGTTCAACCCCGCCAACCGTGATACGTGCCGTGTCACCTGCCACCGTTCCGGCAAAGGTCAGTTCTGCCGTCTTGCCAGCCGATGTGGTGGTCGCAGCGGATGCCGTTGTGTTGGCCGCAAGCAAAGCGCCGGTACCAAAGGTGCCAGCCGCAGTGGTCAGATCTTCACGCTGGATTGTGATGTTCGACGCGGCCACGTTGCCGTTTGGTGCACGGTCAAGCGAGGACAGGATGTTCACATCGTCAGTGCCCGAAATCAGGTTCAGGCCGTTGAACTGTGCCGCACCCACAACCGAAGCAATCTGATCGCGCAGCGCCACGATATCCGTCTGAATCTTCACGCGGTCGACGTTTTCTTCCTGCGCCGCAACGATCTTGCCTTTGATATCGGTCAGCAGGTCGGTCACGGCTTCAGAAGCCTGGCGGCCAACGGTCAGCGTCGAGGAGCCAAGGTTAAGGCTGTCCGAAATGCCCTTGAACCCTTTCACATCCGATTCCATGACCTTGGAAATCGCCCAGACAGCAGCATTGTCCTTTGCCGAACCAACGGACTTGCCGGTGGAAATTTCGGACTGGATCATGCCCATGTTCTTGTTGATGCTCTTGAGAGTCTGCAGGGCAACCATGGCCCCATTGTTCGTCAGAATGGACGACATCGCATTTTCCTTTACTAGGGCCCGGCACTTTGTGCTCGGGCATTGATCACCGCATCAGGCGCGGCAGGATGGGCATTCTGGCCTTTGCATCCGGGTCTTCCGCATGCGCCACCCCACACAGGGTGCCCGGCCATTCATGGGTTCCAAGACCTAATGCTTGATTAAGTCGCCTCGCCCGGATGCGTGCAATTTGATACAAGTCATACGCGCTGGCGCAGGGTCGAGAATGGGTTGGCGACCGCTGATCGCTGCCCTCCCGGCCCGTAGGTGCGGTGCCCGGTTGCGGCTTCGCGCAAGTCGGCAAGGCGGCGTTGGGCGGCCCGTACACCCTGCATGGCGGCATTCAGTGTGGCTGTGTTGCGCGTGGCCTTGGTGCGGATCACTGTCATGTCAGCTTCGCTCAGCCTGTCAGCGCCTTGCAGCAGGCGCTCAATCTCGCGCGTCAGCTGTGGCAATTGGTCAAGCGAACCTGCGATCAGGGCATCCCTGACCTCGTCCAGGGTTGTTGCAAGATCATGCATCATTCACACCCTGCGCAACCATTGAGCGAAAGAAATGTTCGGCCAGGCCAATGCCACCTTGCGAAACAAGGCCCTTTGCCTGCTCTGCGCGCAGAAATGACGCAAACTGGTCTTCCCCGACTCCGCCACCAAAGCTTTCGCGCGCGGCACCAAACCCGGCATGTGACAGCATTTCTGACAGAAATGCCGCCTCAAGCTCTTGGGCCTTGGCCTTCATTTGGCCGGTTGTGTCAGGCCTTTCCACAGCGGGCGGCGCGGCTGGCGAGATCTGCATGAATACACCTTTGGATTAGTTCGGATTTTTCGAACTATCCTTGCCTGCGGTAAACAAGTGGTAACCGTCTGGCAGATAGATGGGCATATCGACAGAAGTCGCAGGTGCCATGGCCACGATCCTTACACATCTTCCGCTGCCCGGTCCGACAGGGGCCCCGGCTAATCTGGCCCCGGTTGATGCGGCGGCGGCCAATGCCTTTGCCTCTGCCCTGGAGGCGGCGGGCAATGCGCCCACTTCGCTTGCAGAGCCAGTAAACAACAACCCGTCCAAGCTGACGGAAGGGTTGAAAACTGATGACGTTGATGCGGACCCTGTCTTGGCAGATGCTTTGGCAATTCCGGTCGCTTTGCCGTTGGAAAGCATGATGCTGGCCTATGCAACTGGCGGGGGGGTCGTTTCAGAATTTGCCATTTCGTCAGTGCAACCCGCACAGGGCACCAACCCGGAAGATGTGCAACTTACTGAACGTGCTGAAGATTATTCTGCTGATGCGGCCTTCCACCAAGGCGCGCCAGCGCATCGCGGGGCTGCCGGTGAACCGGCGTTCGGCCATGTGATGCCATCCCCCATCGGGGATGCCGACCGGCCTGTGCCTGCCCCCCTTGCCCTGATTGCGGCAGATATTGCCAATTCCGGCTTAGGCCCCGGCGCGGCCCCTCAACCGCTGGATCAGTTGGCCAGCCCGCTACCGGCCCAATCCGCCACCGCGCCTTTGCCAACGGCTGGACCAGCAACCAGCTCTGCGCCTCTCGGTGTAACCGCATCGCCCGACTTGCAAACCACAGTGCCCACAGCAGAGCCCGCAGTGCCTTCCCCTTGGGCCGAAATGCCTGATTCGGATGCGCGGCATCAGGCGGGGCAGGGGCCCGTCACAGGCACCTTGCCACCCGCATCAGTGGCATCAGCCGGCCCACAGCAATTGGCGCAGATCGCAGGGCTGGGTGGCGTGCTGCAGCCCGTGCAGCGCCCCTTGCACGGGGTCGTGTCTGTTGGGGCGGCGGGTGCGGCGCAATCGGGCTTTCAGCTGCGCATTGATGATCTTGCGGGCGCAGAGCCCGCCAATACTGAAGCAGCGCAGACCCTGCCTTTGCCGTCCGTTCCCCTTTTGCAGGCAGGGGCGGGTGCCATCGGAACTGGCACCCCTCAGACGTCTGTTGCGGCCATTCTGGCCGAACCCGCCTTTGCTGATGGTCAGCACTTACAAACCTTTGGGCCAGAGATTCCGGGGCAAGGTGCTGCCGGTCTGTCAGCCTTGCCCATGTCACAGCCCACGGCAGCCCCTGCACCGCAGTCCGCACCCGTGCAGCTTGCGGCCCTGCCACAGGCCGTTGCCATGGCAGCCCTTGCGGACCCGTCCCAAGCTGTCAGCCTGCGGCTTGATCCCGTGGAATTGGGCAATGTGGCCTTCACCATGGAAAGCAGCCCCGCCGGCCTGATTGTCACGATCATTGCCGAGCGCCCTGAAACCGCTGACCTGTTGCGCAGGCATGCAGATCAGTTTCTGGCAGACTTGCGCCAGTCTGGCTTTCAGGGGGCAAGCGTGCAGTTCGGCCAGTCTGGATTGTCGGGCCAGTCTGGCCAATCCGGGCAAGATCAGTCGCAACCACACCCATCGCCCCTTACCCACGCTGCCCCACAGCAACCCGCAACCGCCCCTTTTGCCCCCGCCATGCGCCCCAGTCAGGGCAACGGCAGCGGTGGGCTGAACCTTCGCCTTTGACAAGGATCCCATGAATGGAAATCGCAGCAACCCCTGCCACGAACACGCCACGCGCCTCGGATACGGCAGCAGCCAAGATCAACAGTGACTACACAACCTTTCTGCGCATGTTGACGACCCAACTGCAGAATCAAGATCCGTTGAACCCGATCGAGTCCAGTGACTATGCGGTGCAACTGGCCACATTTTCCGGGGTCGAACAGCAGACGCGCACCAACCAGTTGCTTGAATCCCTTGGCAGCCAGTTCAACGTGCTGGGCATGGCACAGATGGCAGGCTGGGTCGGCCAACAGGCCCGCGTTGATGCGCCTGTCTGGATGGATGGCGATCCCGTCACCCTGTCGCCCAACCCGGCCGCGGGTGCAGACCGCGCCACGCTTGTGGTCAAGGACTCGCGGGGTACCGTAGTGTCGCGCCAGGATATTCCGCCCACCGCAGATGCCTTTGTCTGGACGGGGCTTGGCATTGACGGGCTACCCTTGCGGCAGGGCCAATACGCGCTTTCGTTGGAAAGCTACCGCAACGAAGAGCTGCTGGCCCAGACACCCGTCGAACATTATGCCCGCATCCTTGAGGCGCAGGGCAGCCCAAATGGCACCAACCTTTTGCTTGAGGGCGGCGTCAAGGTGCAGGCCGACAAGATCACTGCCCTGCGCGCGGCCAGCTGATCGGGTTACAGCCATTCACCCAAGGCAACGCCAAGGCCAAGCAAAGCCATGGCCGCCAGCCCTTGCCAGAACCAAACGGCCAGACGGCGCTTTGGCGGTTCTTTCGGTTTGTCAGCCTGTGCAATCAGCGCAGCTTCGACCATGCGGGGCAGTTTCGGGCCAAACCGCGCCAGAACCCGCGCGGTCTGCACCAGATCGCGCAGCAGCGCACGCGGACCAACATTCTTGGCGACATAGCTTTCCACAATCGGCTGGGCGACCTGCCAGATGTTCAGGTTCGGGTCCAACCCCCGCGCCACACCTTCAACCACCACCATCGTGCGTTGCAAAAGGATCAATTCGGTGCGCGTTTCCATGCCGAAACGCTCTGTCACCTCGAACAGATAGGACAGCAGTCGCGCCATCGAAATCCGGCTTGCATCCATGCCAAAGATCGGCTCGCCCACGGCCCGCAGCGCGCGCGCGAATTCGTCAATGTCGCGGTCAGCAGGCACATAGCCCGCTTCAAAATGCACTTCGGCCACGCGGCGGTAATCCTTGCGGATAAAGCCGAACAGGATTTCGGCATAGACCCGGCGCGTATAATCATCCAGCCGCCCCATGATGCCGAAATCATAGGCGATAATATCGCCGTTTGCCGCCACCTTCAGGTTGCCCTGGTGCATGTCCGCGTGGAAATAGCCGTCACGCAATGCGTGGTTCAGGAACAGCTGCATCACCCGCGCGCCAAGTACACGCCGGTCATGCCCGGCGGCATCAATCGCCGCGTTGTCAGACATGCTGATGCCTTCGGCCCAGCCCAGCGTCATCACCGTGCGGCCCGACAGATGCCAGATCGGGCGCGGCACCTGAAAGCCCGTGTCCTTTTCGGTATTGGCTGCAAATTCGGCGGCAGCACTGCTTTCCAGCCGGAAATCCAGCTCGCCCTGCACCACGCCATCAAAATGCGTGATCACATCCATGGGCCGCAGTCGCCGCGCGCCGGGTGCCAGCAGTTCAATCACCCGCGCGGCAAAGTAGAAGGCATCAATATCTCGCCGGAAGGCGCGTTCGATCTTGGGCCGCAGCACCTTGACGGCCACCTCCTGCCCCGTTTCCGCCAGCCGCGCCCGGTGCACCTGCGCGATCGAGGCCGCGGCCACGGGTTCGGAAAATTCCGAGAAAATCTGCGCCACCGGCATCTGCAATTCGGCAGCAATCATCTCTTTGGCTACATCCGTGGAAAAGGGCGGCAGCTTGTCTTGCAGATATTTCAGTTGCAGCGCCAGATCATCGCCAACGACATCAGGCCGGGTAGACAACACCTGCCCGAACTTGATGTAGGCAGGCCCCAGCGCGGTCAGCGCGCGTGTGGCCGGTGGCAGGGCCGGATCGCCCTTTTCGCCCAGCCATTTGAACGGCCAGCCCAGAATGCGCGCCACCGCCCGCAGGCGCGGCGGGGCATGAAACGCCTCAAGCACAACGCCAATGGCGCCCGTCCGTTCCAATGTGGCCAATGTTCTGACCAATCGGATGATGTTGTGGGGTCCCCGCAATTTACAGCTTCCACCCTGAATGCAGGGCCGCGACACCCATGGTCAGGTTGCGGTATTTGACCTGCCCGAAACCCGCCTGCCTGATCATGCCTGCAAAGGTTTCCTGATCCGGGAATTTGCGGATGCTTTCGACAAGGTACTGATAGCTGTCCCTGTCACCCGTGACCACCTGACCCATCACCGGAATCACGTTGAAGGAATACAGATCATAGGCCTTTTGCATCAGATCATTCGGGATGCGGCTGAATTCCAGCACCATCAGGCGGCCGCCCGGGCGCAACACGCGGTAGGCTTCGGACAAGGCATCGGCAATGCGGGTCACGTTCCGGATACCAAAGCTGATGGTGTAAACGTCAAAGCTGTTTGCGGCGAAGGGCAGCGCCATGGCATCACCCACGACCCAGTCCAACCGCTCTGCCAACTGATCGGCATCTGCCCGCTTGCGCCCTTCGATCAGCATGGATTCTGTCATGTCGCAGACAGTTGCGGTGGCACTTTGCGCGCGCTTGAGAAAACGGAAGGCAACATCGCCCGTGCCACCTGCCACATCCAGCAGGCGTTGCCCCGGGCGTGGGGCCAGCCAATCCATCATGGCGTCTTTCCACAAACGGTGCACGCCGCCTGACATCAGGTCATTCATCACGTCATATTTGCTGGCCACACGCGTGAAAACGCCATGCACCATGCCGGCCTTTTCGCCCTCTGGTACGGTTTGAAAGCCGAAATGAGTGGTATCTTCGGTGTCAGAAGTCATCACGATTGCGCCCAAGTGTTGCCGCCTTCGGGATATACATAGAACGCCAGAAGGAAAACCACATAAAGACTGAAGGCGAGCCATCCGTGGAAGACAACCTGTTCGTGACCGCTTATGTCTGGCTTGCCCCTGCTGTGATCATTCTGTCCCTGGCGTTCAGCCTGCTTGCCCGCCGCCGCGCCAAGGCGCGGCAGCATCCGCTGCAAGACCGCGTGGGGCGCACGACGCTTGGCCGTCTGGTACAGCCTTTGCCGGGCGACATTGACCTGATCGCACAGATTGGTCAGCGTGGCACAGCACGAAAGTCCGCAGGTATGAAAACCTTGCGCACAACGCCCGGCCTGCGTGCCATTTCGCTTGGCGTCAGTGCCCTTGGGATTTTCTTGCTGCTTGCGGGCGTGTTTGCCCTACAGGGGCTGACCCCAGACAACACGCTGGCAGTGTGCCTGTTTCTGGCTGTGCTTGGGATCAGTGTCCTTGAAGTTCACAGCTACGAGCTGCGCTATGACCGTGACGGCATGGTGCTGACACGGCTGATGTACTGGCGGCGCAGCTTTGATTGGGTGCACCTTATGGGCATCGATGACGACCAGAATTACCATTATGTGCTGGCCTTTTCGAAAGGCGGCCGCGTGAAGGTGATGAAACACCTTGTCGGCATGACAGACTTTCTGACACATGTGGCAACTGTCCTTGATCGGAACGATGCCCGCCATGCCGGAACTGCCCGAGGTTGAAACTGTCCGCCGCGGCCTTTTGCCTGTCATGGAAGGCGGGCTGATCGCAAGCGCGCGGGTAAACCGGCCCGATCTGCGCTGGCCCTTTCCCGCCAATATGGCAGCGCGCCTGACCGGCCAGCATGTGCTGGCGTTGCGGCGGCGGTCAAAATACATTCTGGCTGATCTGTCTTCGGGTGAAACGCTGATCATTCATCTGGGCATGTCGGGGCGCATGCTGATCTCGGGTGCGGCACTTGGGACGTTTCATCATGATCATCCGGCCCCGGCCAAACATGACCATGTCATTCTGGACATGGCAGGTGGCGCGCGCATCACCTTCAACGACGCCCGCCGCTTTGGCGCGATGGACCTTGTGACAACGGGCCGCGCCGAAGACCACCCGCTTTTGTCCGTTCTTGGGCCTGAACCCTTGGGCAACAGCTTTGACGAAGCCTATCTGCGGTCACGGCTGCAGGGCCGCAAGACGCCCATCAAATCTGCCCTGCTGGATCAGCGCGTGGTGGCGGGCCTTGGAAACATCTATGTCTGCGAAGTGCTGTTTCGTGCAGGGATCGATCCACGCTGTCTTGCCGGTGATCTTGCGCCTGCGCGGGTGCGCGCGCTGGTGCCGCTGGTACGGCAAGTGCTGTCCGAGGCAATTGAAGCGGGCGGATCGTCACTGCGTGATTACCGGCAGGCCGATGGCGAACTGGGTTATTTCCAGCATCGCTTCAACGTTTATGACCGCGAGGATGAACCCTGCGTAACCCCGCAGTGTCACGGTATCATCGAACGCACTGTGCAATCCGGACGATCCTCCTTCTATTGCCCCAATTGCCAAAGGTGACTTGGCGCAAGACGTCCGGGCTGATAAACGCCCGGACGGGGAAAACAGGAAACTGACACATGGCCTATGACACGCTGCTGGTTGAGATCGAGGATTACGTCGCCCTGATCCGGCTGAACCGGCCAGATGCCCTGAATGCGCTGAACAATCGCATGATGTCCGAGCTTGCCGATGCGCTGTCACAGGCCGACAAGAACGACAAGGTGCGCTGCATCGTCCTGACCGGGTCGGACAAGGCCTTTGCAGCCGGTGCCGATGTGCGGGAAATGGCGGAAAAGACCTTTGTCGATGTCTACACCGATGATCTCTTCGGTGCCGAGGTAGAGCGCATCCAGCGCGTGCGCAAACCGATTATCGCAGCCGTTGCCGGCTACGCCCTTGGGGGCGGCTGTGAATTGGCCATGATGTGCGATTTCATCATCGCGGCTGATACGGCCAAGTTCGGGCAGCCGGAAATCAATCTTGGCATTGTGGCAGGTCTTGGTGGCACGCAAAGGCTGACACGGTTTGTGGGCAAGTCCAAATCCATGGACATGCATCTGACCGGCCGCAACATGGATGCAGCCGAAGCTGAACGATGCGGTCTGGTCAGCCGTGTGGTGCCCGCCAAGAATCTGATCGAAGAGGCGATGAAGGCCGCCATGAAGATTGCCGAAAAATCGGCCCTTACCGTCACAGCCGTGAAAGAGGCCGTGAACCGCGCCCAGGAAACCAGCCTGCGTGAAGGCCTGCTGTTTGAACGCCGCCTGTTTCACGCGCTGTTTGCAACGGCAGATCAGAAAGAGGGTATGGCCGCCTTTCTGGAAAAACGCCAACCGCAGTTCCGCGATAAATAGCGCGTAGCGAAAGCCCCTTTCCTTTTCACCACGCCTCGCCTATACGCCGCATCACATGCGCGTGGGCCCGCTTAGGCAAGATTCGTTTCCCGATACTCGACCGGGGCGTTTTGGTCATTTGCGCAATCAGATGTAACAGACGCTAAGGAAACCGAAGCCCATGGCAAATACTGCCCAGTCCAAAAAGCGCGCGCGCCAGTCCGAAGCCCGCTATGCCGTAAACAAGGCGCGTCGTTCGCGCATCCGTACGTTCCTGCGCAAGGTCGAAGAGGCGATTGCCTCCGGTGACCAGACCGCAGCAGCTGCCGCGCTGAAGGCTGCACAGCCGGAACTGGCGCGTGGCGTGTCGAAAGGCATTCTGCACAAGAACACCGTTGCGCGCAAAATGTCGCGCCTTGCCTCACGCGTCAAAGGCACCGCGAAGGCCTGACTTCCGCCGCCGATATGGCACATTGAAAAGCGCGCCTTTCCGGGCGCGCTTTCTTGCATTCTGCGCCCGCAAGGCAGGGCGTTTCCGGCCCGACGTGGCGCTTTTGCACTGGCCTTGGGATTCGCTGAGGGAAAGCGCTGTCAAGCAGTAAGATCAGTTGCGCAGCCTGCAATGGCCTTGCTACGGTCCTTGCAGCGATTCACTTCGTTATGGGGGACATGACGGGGTCAGGCGTCAGGACGACTGCGAAAAGGCTGCCAATCCTTTTGCAAGATCAATAAAATCCTGTGTCTGATCAACGGCTTGCGTGGTCTGCGGGGACGCATCCATGGGCTGAATTTGAAGGGCATGGGCGTGTTTGCCCGGGCCCGTCAAATGCGTTTGTCCGGGTGCGGCTGTCATGTTGACGGCCGTGGCCACCTTTTGCGTGTGAACATCGTCAAACAAGAAGGGGCGCGCACTGTCGCGCCAAATGCAGACGGGTTGAAAAAAAGCATGACGCATGAGACGTGGTTATCAGTGAAATCCGAGTTGCAGAAGCGTATTGGCAAGAACAATTTCGTGACCTGGATCGAGCCGTTGACGCTGCGCGCAATGGCTGACGGGACTGCCAGCTTTGAAGTGCCGACCACGTTCTTTGGCGATTGGGTCAAGCGCAATTACGGCGATCATATTCAGTCGCACATGAACAAGAATGGCGCTGCGGTTGAACGGCTGGAATTTGTGGTTGTGCAAAACACCGCTGTTGCGGCGCAGCCCGCCGCGCGCAAGGCAGCCCCGGTCGCCCGGAACGGTCGTGGCCGCAGTGCAGCCGACGGTGATCTGCCCAGCGCGCCACTTGATTCGCGTTTTACCTTTGACAGTTTTGTTGTGGGCAAGCCAAACGAGCTTGCCAATGCCGCCGCCCGTCGTGTGGCCGAAGGTGGCCCTGTCACCTTCAACCCGTTGTTTCTGTATGGCGGCGTTGGCCTTGGCAAAACCCATCTGATGCACGCCATCGCGCATGAATTGCACGCCCGCCAGCCTGAATTGCGTGTGCTGTACCTGTCAGCCGAACAGTTCATGTATCAATTCGTGCAGGCCCTGCGCGACCGTTCGGTGATGGATTTCAAAAGCCTGTTCCGTTCGGTTGATGTGCTGATGGTGGATGACGTGCAGTTCATTGCCGGCAAGGACAGCACACAGGAAGAATTCTTCCATACATTCAATGCGCTGGTCGATCAGAATAAGCAGATCGTGATTTCAGCCGATCGTGCCCCCGGCGAGATCAAGGATCTGGAAGACCGCATCAAAAGCCGTCTGCAATGCGGGCTGGTGGTTGATCTCCACCCAACCGATTACGAATTGCGCCTGGGCGTTCTGCAGCAAAAGGCAGAATACTATCGCGCGCAGTATCGCGGGCTTGCCATTGCGGATGGCGTGCTGGAATTTCTGGCCCACCGCATCACAACCAATGTGCGTGTGCTGGAAGGGGCTTTGACGCGCCTTTTCGCCTTTGCCAGCCTTGTGGGGCGTGAAATTACGCTGGAACTGACGCAGGACTGCCTGTCAGACATTCTGCGCGCCTCTGATCGCAAGGTCACAATCGAAGAAATTCAACGCCGCGTAGCCGAACATTACAATGTCCGCCTGTCTGATATCGTCGGGCCAAAGCGGCTGCGCACCATTGCGCGCCCACGCCAGATTGCGATGTATCTGGCCAAACAACTGACGCCGCGTTCGCTGCCCGAAATCGGCCGGCGTTTCGGCGGGCGCGATCACACCACAATCATGCACGGCATCCGCCGGATCGAAGAACTGATGGCAACGGATTCGCAATTGTCCGATGACTTGCAACTCTTGAAGCGGCAATTGCAGGGCTAATAGGCCCTTGGTGGTGAAAACCATTGAAATCTGCTTGAGAACCGGGAAAAACCGGCTAGGTTCGGCGTCCCTGCGCAGCAGGACCGGACAGGGGGAATTGACATGAAGATCAGCATCGAGCGCGCGACCTTGCTAAAGGCCTTGGGCCAGGCACAATCCGTTGTAGAGCGGCGCAATACCATTCCCATTCTGGCCAACGTCCTGATCGAGGCGGAAGGCGCGCAAGTCAGTTTCCGTGCAACCGATCTGGATATCGAGGTGGTAGACCGCGCCCCAGCCATGGTGGAGCGCCCCGGTGCGACAACGGTATCAGCGGTGATGCTGCACGAGATCGTGCGCAAACTGCCGGACGGGGCGCTGGTGGTGCTGTCGGAAGATGCAAGCACGGGGCGCCTGACGATTGCGGCTGGCCGGTCTACCTTCAGCCTTGCTACCCTGCCGCGCGAAGATTTCCCGGTAATGGCCTCATCGGAATATGCCACGAACTTTGCGGCACCGGCACCGGTGCTGCGGCGGCTGTTCGACAAGGCGAAGTTCGCCATTTCAACGGAAGAGACGCGTTATTACCTGAACGGCGTTTACCTGCATGTGGCGACATCGGATGGCGGGCAGGTGCTGCGCGCTGTGGCGACGGATGGCCACCGTCTGGCACGGATTGATGCGCCTTTGCCTGAAGGTGCAGGGGCGATGGCGGGCGTGATCGTGCCGCGCAAGACAGTGAACGAACTGCGCAAACTGCTGGATGATGACAGCGCCGAAATTGCGGTGTCTGTATCGGAAACCAAGATCCGCTTTGCGACGCCGGCAATCACACTGACATCCAAGGTGATTGACGGCACCTTCCCGGATTACACGCGGGTCATTCCGACGGGCAACACCAAGCGGTTGGAAGTGGACGCAACCGAATTTGCCAAGGCGGTGGACAGGGTGGCAACCGTGTCATCGGAACGCAGCCGGGCGGTGAAGCTGTCCTTGGATGAAGACCGGCTGGTGCTGTCAGTCAACGCGCCTGACAGCGGGGCGGCCGAGGAAGAGCTGGCGGTAGCCTATGGCGATGAGCGGCTGGAGATCGGGTTCAACGCGAAATACCTGCTGGAGATTGCCAGCCAGGTAGACCGTGAAAACGCGGTATTCCTGTTCAACTCATCAGGCGATCCGACGCTGATGCGCGAGGGGAATGATACCTCGGCAGTTTATGTTGTGATGCCGATGCGCGTGTGATCAACCGCCCGGGGGGCTAGCCCCCCGGACCCCCCAGGATATTTCTGCCAGAATGAAAGGGCTTGGCGTGAAGGGCTTTGCCATCACCCATCTGAGCCTGTCGCATTTCCGCAGCCATCGGGCGGCGCGGCTGCAGTTTGACGGGCGGCCCGTGGCGATTGTGGGGGCGAACGGGGCGGGCAAGACGAACGTTCTGGAAGCGATATCGCTGTTGTCGCCGGGGCGGGGCCTGCGGCGGGCGGAAGGCGCAGAGCTGATGCGCCGGCCGGAAGGGCTGGGCTGGAAAGTGCGGGCAGATGTGCAGGGGGCGACAACTGCGCACGAGCTGGAAACATGGGCGGAACCGGCCGAGCCGCGAGGCGTGCGGATTGATGGCAAGGCGGCGACGCAGGCGGCACTGGGGCGGGTGCTGCGCGTGCTGTGGCTGGTGCCCGCGATGGACCGTTTGTGGATCGAGGCGGCAGAGGGGCGCAGGCGGTTTCTGGACCGCATGACGCTGAGCTTTGCACCGGATCATGCAGAGGCGGTGCTGGGCTATGAAAAGGCGATGCGTGACCGGAACCGCCTGCTGAAAGATGGCGTGACGGATCAGCGCTGGTATGCGGTGCTGGAAGGGCAGATGGCCGATGCGGCGCTGGCGATCTCGGTGAACCGCTGCCATGCGATTGCGCGGCTGATGCAGGCGCAGCAAGGTGCGGAAACGGCGTTCCCGGCAGCGGACCTTGCACTGACGGGCCCGGAGGGTGAGGCCGAGATTGCACCGGAAGACCTGCCCGCGCACTGGTCACAGACGCGCGCGCGCGATCTGGCGGCGGGGCGCACGCTGGCAGGGCCGCACCGGGCCGACCTTTCAGCCATCTACCGCAGCAAGGGCACATTGGCGGCGCAATGTTCAACGGGCGAACAGAAGGCGCTGCTGATCAGCCTGATCCTGTCCAATGCGCGGGCACTGACGGCTGATCTGGGGGCCACGCCGGTGCTGCTGCTGGATGAGGTGGCGGCGCATCTGGATGCAGCACGGCGGGCAGC
>JBJOQW010000170.1:0-7049 GCA_046049665.1 Pseudomonadota bacterium
ATTGGGCTTGCGCTGTTCCAGTTCTGGGGCGACCCGCTATCAATCGGGATTGTGGCGGCGATCTTTGTGGTCGGGCAGTTTGTGGAAGGCAATATCCTGACGCCAAAGCTCGTGGGCGAAAGCGTGGGGCTGCACCCGGTCTGGCTGCTGTTTGCCTTGTCACTGTTCGGGGCGCTTTTCGGCTTTGCGGGCATGCTGGTGGCTGTGCCGGTGGCGGCGGCTGTGGGCGTGATCACGCGGTTCGGGATCACGCAGTATCAGGGCAGCCTGCTTTACCGCGGGGCGAGCGTTGCAGATGAGGCGGCGGCCCAGCAGGCAGCGGCCAAAGAGGCGGCGGAGTGAGCGCGGAAAGGGCCGGGCGGCAACTGGCATTTGATCTGCCCAGCAAGGCTGCGATGCGCCGCGAGGATTTCTTTGTCACGCGCGCAAATGCCGTGGCACTGGCGGCGCTGGATGGCTGGCAGGATTGGCCCTTGGGCCGGATGCTGCTGATGGGGCCAGCAGGTGCCGGAAAGACGCATCTGGCGCGGATCTGGGCGGATGCGGCGGGGGCGGCAGTGGTTTCGGCACTGCAGCTTGGCACGGCTGATCTGCCCGCATTGGCCGCAGGTCCGGTGGTGGTGGAAGACGCAGACCGCCTGCCCGCCGATGCGCAGCCCACCCTGTTCCACCTGCACAACATGCTGGCGGGAAAGCACCTGCTGATCACCGCGGCAAGCCCGCCGCGTGACTGGCCACTGACGCTGCCAGACCTTGCCAGCCGCATGCAGGCGATACCCGTCACCCGGCTTGATGCGCCCGATGATGCGCTGCTGACGGCTGTGCTGGTGAAGCTGTTTGCTGACCGTCAGATCACCGTGCCGGCCAATCTGATCGGATACCTGACCATCCGCATGGACCGTTCGCTGCATGCAGCGGGCCAGCTTGTGGCCGCACTTGATGCGGCTGCCCTGGCGCTTGGCCGCCCCATTACACGCGCGCTTGCGGCAGAAGTGCTGGACAAGGCGCACAGTGCGTGATGGGCTGTTATCCTATTGTCATACTCCAAAGATAACCGTTGCCCGCATGACCCAAGCAGATTTCCTCAAAGCACCATTTGCCTCTGCCGTTGCCTTGCCTGCGGGCGATATCACCGGGCCGGGGCGTTTCTTCAACCGCGAGCTCAGCTGGCTGGCCTTCAACTGGCGCGTGCTGGATGAAGCGGCCAACCCCGCCGTGCCGCTGCTGGAGCGCCTGCGCTTTCTGTCCATCTCGGCCACCAATCTGGATGAGTTTTACACCGTCCGCGTGGCGGGCCTGCGCGCGATTGAACGGCGCGGCACGCTGACGCCTTCGGAAGACGGGCTGACGGCAAGCCAGCAATTGCGCCTGATCAACGAAGATGCACGCCGCCTGATGCAGACCCAGCAAACCACGCTGAACAAGCTGAAACGCGAGATGGAGGCCGAAGGGATTACAATCCTGACGCGGTCAAAGCTGGGTGCGCGCGATCTGAAGTTTCTGGAAGAGCATTTTCTGGAACGCGTGTTCCCGGTGTTGTCACCGCTGGCCATTGACCCGGCCCACCCCTTTCCGTTCATCCCGAACACGGGTTTCTGTCTGGCCTTGCAGCTGGAGCGTGAGGCCGATCACCGCAGCCTGACGGCCCTTTTGCCGATCCCGCAGCAGATTTCGCGGTTCATTGCCTTGCCGGGCAAACCGGGCGAAGCGCGGTTCCTGCCGCTGGAAGAACTGCTGCTGTTGCACCTGAACATGCTGTTTCCGGGCTATACGGACCGCGGGCATTGCACGTTCCGCGTGCTGCGCGACAGCGATCTGGAAGTGGAAGACGAAGCCGAAGATCTGGTGCGCGAGTTCGAGACGGCGCTGAAACGGCGCAGGCGGGGTGATGTGATCCGGCTGAAGATCAGTGCGGGCGCACCCGATGACCTGCGGGCCATGATCATGGAAGAGCTGCATGTCACCGAAGGCGATGTGGTGGAACTGCGCGGCCTGTTGGGCATTGCTGACCTGAAGGAACTGGTGATCGGCAGCCGCAAGGACCTGCTCTGGCCGCCCTTCACGCCGCGCGTGCCCGAACGGGTCGAGGATTTCGACGGCGACATGTTCGCGGCGATCAAGCAGAAGGACATGCTGCTGCACCACCCCTATGAAACCTTTGACATGGTCATCCGGTTTCTGGAGCAGGCCGCGCGTGACCCCAACGTGCTGGCCATCAAGCAGACGCTGTACCGCACCAGCCATGACAGCCCGATCGTGTCGGCGCTGTGCGAGGCGGCTGAGGCGGGCAAATCCGTCACGGCCCTGGTCGAGTTGAAGGCGCGCTTTGACGAAGCGGCGAACATCCGGCAGTCACGGCGGCTGGAACGGGCGGGTGCGCATGTGGTGTACGGCTTCATGCACCTGAAGACGCATGCGAAAATCAGCACGGTGGTGCGCCGCGAAGGCGAACGGATCGTGACCTACACGCATTACGGCACGGGCAACTATCACCCGATCACGGCGCGGATTTATACGGACCTTTCCTTTTTCACCTGCGATCCGGCCTTGGGGCGCGATGCGACGCGGGTGTTCAACTACCTGTCTGGCTATGTGCAGCCCGAAGGGTTGGAGAACCTTGCGATTGCGCCCAGCGGGCTGAAAGCGCGGCTGCTGGAACTGATTGCGGCAGAAGGCGAGCATGCACGGGCGGGGCGGCCTGCGGAAATCTGGATCAAGCTGAACAGCCTTGTGGAACCGGATGTGATTGACGCGCTTTATGCGGCCAGCAATGCGGGCGTGAAGATCAGCCTTGTGGTGCGCGGGATTTGCGCCTTGCGGCCGGGTGTGGCGGGATTGTCGGAAAACATCCGGGTGAAAAGCATTGTGGGGCGGTTTCTGGAACACAGCCGCATCGTGTGTTTTGGCAATGGGCATGGCCTGCCGGCCAAGAAGGCGCGGGTGTTCTTTTCATCGGCAGACTGGATGGGCCGGAACCTCACGCGCCGGGTGGAAACGCTGGTCGAGGCGATGAATCCGACGGTCAAGAACCAGATCATGAGCCAGATCATGGCGGCCAACCTTGCGGATACGGCGCAAAGCTGGGTGCTGGATGCCAAGGGCGTCTATCACCGCGACATGCCAGAGGCCGGAGCAGAGCTGTTCAACTGCCACCGCTTCTTCATGGAAAACCCGTCGCTTTCAGGGCGCGGCACGGCCGGTGCCAAGGATGTGCCGCGTCTGGCACGACCAAAGGATGAAGCGGCCCAAGGGTCATCCTGAAAAGGGCCGCCGTCCCCGCGGGCATTGAGCCCTTGGTGACGGCACTGCCGTGGACATGCGCCACAGCGCGGTGTGCTATGCCTGCGGGCAGATGAGTATTTCAGCAAAGAGAAAACCGCAGCACGGCGCGGGATTGACCGTTTGAACGGGGTTCGCTAGGCAGGGCTTTGCCAGCTGGGGAGCCGGAATTATGAGCGCAGATCAAGCACATGGCGATGACGATTTCGGCCCCTTCGGCCGCCCGCTGTTTGATGACCCGGCCACACGCGCGCTGGCGCGGGTGGGTGTGGTGGATGTGGGGTCAAACTCGGTGCGGATGGTCGTGTTTGATGGGGCTGCCCGCTCACCCGCCTATTTCTACAATGAAAAGATCATGTGCGGTCTGGGCAAAGGGTTAGCCGAAACCGGCATGCTGAACCCGGAAGGGCGCGTGCGGGCGATTGCGGCGCTTAAGCGTTTTGCGCTGCTGGCCGAAGGCATGGGCATTGCGCCCCTGACCGTTGTGGCCACTGCCGCCACGCGCGAGGCCAAGGATGGCCCGGATTTTCAGGCCGAAGTGCTGGCCAGCACCGGGCTGAAGCTGTGGGTGATTGACGGCGATGAAGAGGCGCGGCTGTCGGCGCAGGGCGTGTTGCTGGGCTGGCCCGAAGCACGCGGCATTGTCTGCGACATTGGCGGCAATTCGATGGAGCTGGCACGTATCGGCGCGGGCAAGGTGGGGCGGCGCGTCAGCACGCCGCTGGGGCCGTTCCGCCTGCAACAGGTGGCGGGGGGCGCGCGCGAACACAAGGCACATATCGGGAAGGTGCTGAAAGCAGCACAGGCCGAGATGAAATCGGAAGGCGAGCATCTGTATCTGGTGGGCGGATCGTGGCGCACGATTGCCCGGCTGGATATGGAGCGGCGCAACTATCCGCTGACGGTGCTGCACGAATACCGCATGTCGCCAAGGAACGTTCTGGACACGCTGGACTGGATTGCCGTCAGCGATCTGGCCGTACTGCGTGCCAAAACGGGCACATCCGCCGAACGCATGGAACTGGTGCCCTTGGCCGCCGAAGTGCTGCGCGAGGTGGTGCTGACGCTCAAGCCTGCGGATATCAACATTTCGGCCTACGGGATTCGCGAAGGGCTGCTGTATGAACAGATGCCAGACCGCCTGCGCGCGCGTGACCCGCTGATCGAGGCGGCGCGGTCAGCCGAGCAGGTGTTTGCGCGGATGCCGGGCTTTGGCAAGAAGCTGTATAACTTCCTGCAACCCCTGTTTGCCGATGCCGCACCCGAGCGTTTGCGGCTGACCAAGGCGGCCTGCCTGTTGCATGACACCACTTGGCGCGCGCATCCGGATTACCGGGCGGAGGCCTGTTTTGACAATGCGACGCGGGCCAATCTGGGCGGGCTTGACCACCCGGGCCGGGTGTTTCTGGGGCTTGCCTTGCTGCACCGCTACAAGAACAGCCGCGCGGGCAGCCGGATGGAAAGCCTTTTCCGCCTGCTGAGCGAAGACGAGATGCAAGAGGCCGAGGTGCTGGGCAAGGCCATGCGCTTTGGTGCGATGTTTTCCATTGCGGACCCGGCACGGGCAGGCACGCTGATCTGGCACGCCAAGAAGCGGGTGCTGGAACTGGCGCTGACGCCGCACGGGATGGCCCTGTTCGGCGAGGTGGCGCGGGCACGCTTCAATGCGCTGGCACTTGCGTTGCGCGCCGAAACGCGCGTGACCGAACGGGCATGACGCTGCGGATTGATCATCTGGCGGTCAGTTGTGTGACATTGGCTGATGGCGTGGCAGCGATGGAGGCCCTGCTGGGTGTACCCATGGCAGCGGGTGGGCAGCATGCGCATATGTCGACACATAACCGGCTGGTGAATCTGGGCGATCTGTACCTTGAGGTGATTGCGATTGATCCCACTTCCCCAGCCCCGACCTGGCCGCGCTGGTTTGATCTGGACCATTTCAGCGGTGCGCCGCGCCTGACGAACTGGGTGGCCGCGTGTGATGATCTGGGGGTCGAGGTCGCGGCCTCACCCACTGGGGTGGGCGTGCCTGTGGCGCTGTCGCGCGGGGATTTCCGCTGGCAGATGGCGGTTCCGACAAACGGGCGGCTGCCGTTTGGCGGCTGCTTTCCGGCGCTGATCCAGTGGGAGGGGGCGGCGCACCCTGCCCCGCGCCTGCCGGACATGGGGCTGCGGCTGGAACGGCTGATCATCCGCCACCCTGATGCAAGGGGGCTGGAGCAGGCCCTTGCGGGTCGCCTGAGCGATGCGCGGCTGATGATTGCGGCAGGTGCGCAGGGGCTGGAAGCACATATCCAGACGCCCCACGGGCTGCGCGTGCTGCATTGATGCAATTGCAGCATTTCCCCACCTGACTTTCACCCAAAGCTGCGCTAAACTGCCGCATATGTCGATCTGGGACCGCATTGCAGATGCCTTGGCAGCGCTTGTTGCTGGTGAACCGCTGTCGGTGGTGTTTGAACGGCTGACCGGGCCGGGCGAGAAATCCGTGGGCTTTACCATTGCTGTCATTGCCTTGGGCGCAAAGCTTGCCAAGGCTGATGGGCAGGTCACGCGCGATGAGGTTGCCACCTTCCGCCGCGTGTTCACGGTATCAGACGCCGAGGCGGCCAATGCGGCGCGGGTCTATAACCTTGCGCGGCAGGATGTGGCGGGGTTTGATGCCTATGCGCGCAAGGTGCGGGCAATGTTTGGTGACGGGGATCGGCAAATGCTGATCGACGTGCTGGAGGGATTGTTTCACATTGCCCTTGCCGATGGCAGCTATCACCCGAACGAAGACGGTTTTCTGGCCGAAGTGGCGCATCAATTCGGGTTGGATGAGGCGTGCTTCCGGTCCTTGCGGGCGCGCTTTGTGGATGGGGCGGCGCGTGACCCCTATGAAGTGCTGGGCATCAGCCGGGATGCGGGCATGGATGCAGCCAAGGCGGCGTGGCGGCAAGCGGTGAAAGACAACCACCCGGACGCGATGATCGCGCGCGGTGTGCCGCCCGAAGCGCTGCGTATGGCGGAAAAGCGGCTGCTGGATATCAACCGGGCCTGGGAAGACATTCAGGCGCGGGTTGCGGCCTGAATGACCTTCCGGTTGGCCACGTGGAATATCGAATGGTCGAACGCGCTGTTTGATGATGCGGGGCACCTGCTGCGGGATCAGGGCCCTTCCGCGCGCTACAAAACCACACGGGCGGCGCAGATTGCCGGGATCACGCAGGTGCTGACGGCCATGGATGCCGATGCGATCATGGTGATCGAGGCGCCAGATACCGGCAGCAAACGCAGCACGGTGCGGGCGTTGGAGACGCTGGCAGCACATGCGGGGTTGCGGGCACGGCGGGCCGTGATGGGCTTTGTCAGCGGCACGGAACAAGAGATTGCCTGCCTTTATGACCCCGACCGCGCAACGGCGCAGCATATGCCGGGGGGTGATGCGGCCTTTCCGCAGTTTGACGGGCATATCGCATCGGAACACGGGGCGATCACCCACTCCAAGCCGCCGCTGGAACTGCTGTTCAGCCTGCCGGGGCGCGATATCCGGCTGATCGGCGTGCATGCCAAATCCAAGGCGCCCCACGGGGCGACGGATGCCGCTTCCGCCATCAGGATCGCGCGGGAAAACCGGCAGAAGCAGCTGGTGCAATGCCGCTGGATCCGGGGGCGCGTGGACAGTTTGCTGGCAGCCCGGCGTGATGTCATCGTGCTGGGTGATTTCAACGATGGGCCGGGGCTGGATGACTATGAGGCCGAGTTCGGTCAATCGGGCGTTGAGGTGG
>JBJOQW010000171.1:0-6453 GCA_046049665.1 Pseudomonadota bacterium
ACGACATTGAAATTGATACCGATGCGCTGCAACGCCGCATGGATGGCGCGCTCGCCTCGTTGAAGACGGAATTTGCCTCGCTGCGCACGGGGCGGGCCTCTGCGGCCCTGGTCGAACCAGCCCGGCAATCAGGTCTTCCACAAACCATGCAGGCGTCAGGGGCGCATCACCTTGCAGGTTCACCACCACATCAAAGCCCGGCAACTGCTTTACTACTTCGGCGCAACGTTCTGTCCCGTTCTGTGCCGCCGAACTGGTCATCACCACATCGGCCCCAAAGCCCTGCGCATGGTCAGCAATGCGCGCATCATCCGTCGCCACCACCACGCGGTCCACGCCCCGCACGGCCATCGCTGCTTCCCAACTGCGGCGGATCAGGGTTTTCTCTCCGTCAGGACCCTTGAGCGAAACCAATGGCTTGCCCGGATAGCGCGTGCTTGCATAGCGCGCGGGAATGGCGATCAGTACGCTCATTTCAATTCAACCCCCGGCGCATAGGCAATGAAGAACGGGTTATCCCAGCCCTGTTTGCCATAGGCCAGGGGCGTGTGGTCATCAAACCGCACTACATGCCCGCCGGCACCCCGCAGCACCGCATCGCCTGCTGCCGTATCCCATTCCATCGTACGGCCCAGACGCGGATACAGGTCTGCCTCACCCGTTGCCACCAGACAGAATTTCAGACTGCTGCCCGCCGAGGTGCTGTCGGCCACGGCATATTTGCCGATGTAATCCTCCAGCGCCTGATCGCGGTGGGATTTGGATGCCACCACCATCAGCGCCGCATTGTCAGGCTGCCGCACAGCAAGCGGACGCAGCGGCCCCGGAACATCCTTGTTCAGATCACCGCTTTCCTCAACCGTCTGGCCATTTGCCAGCGTGTAAAACAAACGTCTCATGGCTGGTGCATAGACCACCCCGCGCAGGGGCACGCCGTTTTCGACGTAGGCAATGTTCACGGTGAAGTCGCCTCCACGCTTGATGAATTCCTTGGTGCCATCCAAGGGATCAACAATCAGAAAGGTGGCCGCCTGCAAGGCATGGCTGTCGGCCTGTTCTTCCGTGATCAGCACCACATCCGGAAATGCCGCCCGCAACCCCGCCGCAATCAGCGCATCTGCCGCCTCATCCGCCGCCGTGACCGGGCTGTCGTCGCCCTTGGCACGCACCGCGAAATCAGCGCTGTTGTAGACCTGCATGATCGCATCGCCAGCCTGCAGGGCAAGGCGGCGGATCACCGGGATCAGGGCTTCAAAATCCATCTGAACCTCCTGCGCAGGCATTTGTTGAAACTGCGCGTGCGTCGCCTTATCATGCAGCGTCAAGGGAACGGCAAGATTTCCCTGCACATAAAGCGGCAACAACGCTGCAAGAGGTAGCATGATGTTTCGGGTAGACCGCCCCAAGACCCCTGCACGCACCGGCCTGGACATGGCCGAACTGATCTTTCATGCCGCCGTACGGTCCGTGCGCAAAGGGCACCGAAATGCGCTTGGCGGGCTGCTCTTGAACATTCTGCAGACCATCATCCTGATCCTCGTGTTCTGGTTCATGGGGACCTATCTTGGCTTGATGCGCAATGGCATTCACGGTGCAAATTTTGTGCTGTACATCATGACCGGGATTTTCCTGTTCATGACCCATACCAAGGCCATTGGCGCAGTGGCCAAGGCCGAAGGGCCGACCTCAGCCATGATGCTGCACGCGCCGATGAACACGATCATCTCGATCGCATCCTCGGCTTTGGGCGAACTTTATCTGCAAATCCTGTCGGCGGCCGTGATCCTGTATGTCTATCACGCGGCCTTTACCCCGATCACCATTGATGATCCGGTAGGTACTGTGGCCATGTTCCTGCTGGCATGGGGGTCGGGCGTGGCCATCGGCATGATCTTCAAGGCCATAACGCCATGGGCCCCTGATTTCTTTGGTGTCTTTACCACCATCTATTCACGCGCCAACATGATCGCTTCAGGCAAGATGTTCGTCGCGAATTCCCTGCCCCCCCATATCCGCCAGTATTTTGACTGGAACCCGTTGTTCCATGCCATTGATCAAAGCCGTGGCTATGCGTTTCTGAATTACACGCCGCGCTACACTTCGGTTGAATACCCGGTCAAGGTGATGTGCGTCTGCCTGCTGATCGGACTGATGATGGAATTTTACACGCGTAAACATGCCTCGGTCAGTTGGGGGGCCGCAAGATGAAGCAGGTCTGCGCGGTATTTGCACTGTGCCTTGGGCCGATTGGCGCGTTTGCACAGGATTTGCCCGGGGCCTTCTATGTTTCGGGTGTGGCGAATGACGACGTGCTGAATGTGCGTGCCGCACCCGATGCGGGGGCCACCATTCTGGACACGATCAGCCCTTTTGCCACTAGCATTGAGGTGTTGGAGCTGTCTGCCGACGAGACCTGGGGGCTGGTGTCGGCAGGCGAAGGCAATGGCTGGGCCGCGATGCGGTTTCTGGAAGCGGCCACCGGGCAAGACCCGAACCTGATCCCGCGTCCGATGACGTGCCTTGGCACTGAACCATTCTGGTCCGTTGGCCTGCTGCCGCGCGGGGCGGAATTCACCACGCCTGAAGGCCGCAGCGATCTGACAGTGGTGACCGAAGCCGCCGCCCCACAGGGATTTATGGCGCGGCTGGACGAAGGCCCAACCCTGAACCGCACGCTGATGATCACACGCGGGCAGTGCAGCGATGGCATGTCTGACCGCCGCTTTGGCTGGGCGGCAACCCTGTTCACCGAAAGCCCAGAGGGCAATTCCGCCCTGACCGGCTGCTGCACGCTCGATCTGCGCTGACCAACCCGATCAGTGGCCTTGCGGCTGCAGCGGCCCTTTTACACCAAGCCACCGGAATGCACGTATGATCAGATCGTGCCCGCCGGTTTGCACGGGTGTGTCATGCGCCACGATCACCTGGTTGACGGGCCAGCCGAGCACCGTTGCAATTGCCCCGCGCGCCTGCCTCCGCCGGACCACTGACAGGCGAAACTTGCGCGGCACTTGCGGCTCTGGCCCGATCATCAGGTCGGCTGTCGCAATCCACTTGCGCCAACCCCTGAACGCATCGGGCGGGAACTGTTGCAGGAAATCCGTAAAGATCGCCGTGCGGCTGGCCCGATGGAAAAAGATCACTTCATCCGTCAACAGGCTGCCCCGCAGGATGACCTGATCAATTTGTCCCGCCCAGTCACCATGCGGGCTATCCGTCAGATCATGGTCAAAGCGAAGATCGGCCCGACGCTTGCGCAGACCCGGTGCCGAATGCACCTGCGCTGTCGGAAAGGCTGCTGACCATTCCGCAATGAACAGGTGGTGAAAGCGGTTCGGCCCGATGATGTGCTGCACCGGCCCCAGTGCCCGAACCGCTGCGCGCAAAGCCACCGTCAGCGCCACTGGCGACCAGATCACCAGCCCACCCGATTGCAACCGCATCACTGCCATCCGCGTCGGATAGCCGAAGCCCGCAATGTCCAGCACCGGCCCATCAGCAATCCAGATATCCGGCCCGAACAAAACAAGCGCATCCATCACAAGGCCCCTTTCACACGACCACCCGGCAGGTCAGGTTGATCCGCCCTCCCTGCGGCAACAGCCGTGATGACCCATGCCGCACCCTATCTATCCCGTGCCACGCGAGCCGCGCCGCACCCCCCATCACCACCACATCGCCCGACCGCAGCCACAGGCTTTGCGTCCCCTCTGCCCGGTCAACGCCGCCCATACGGAACAGCGCCTCATCCCCAAGCGAGATTGACAGCACCGGATGGCTGAAATCGCCTTCGTCCTTGTCCTGATGCAGGCCCATCTTCGCGCCCTCACCATACCAGTTCACAAGGCAGCAATCAGGGTCACGCCTGGCCCCAGCAACCGCCCGCCAGATGGCCAACACGCTGTCCGGGATCGCAGGCCACGGCTGGCCCGAAGGATGGTTGGGCGCGTAACGATAGCCCTGCCGGTCCGTCACCCAGCCCACACGCCCCGCATTGGACATGCGCACGCTCATCTGCCGCCCGCCCGGCGTAACAGGTGCCACCAGGGGGGCCGCCTGCAGAATGCCGCGCACGTCGTCGACCAGCGCATGTTGCGCCGCCGCATCAAGGTAGCCCTGCCATACCGCGAAACCGCGAATGTTCATCATTGCATGCCCCCCTTGCGGTGCTGCATGCGCCATACTTCACACAGGCGTCAGGCCCGCGACAAGGCCAGACCGCCAATCACCAGCACCAATGCCAGAATGCGCTTGCCGTCAATTTCGCGCGTTGGCAGGCCAAAGGCCCCGGTTGCATCAATCAGCACACCCATGCAGACCTGCCCAAGGATCAGCGCCGACAGGGCCATCACCGCCCCAAGAACGGGCAAGCTGAGCGCGCCTGCACACACAATCCAGACGCCGCACACGCCACCCAGCCAGACCCACCATGGCACGCCCGGCAAACCGCCCATTTGCAGAGCCGTGCCGCGCAGCGTGATGACCGCCAGCAGCACCACAAAGCCCACACCAAAAGACAAAAGCGCGGCCCAAAGCCCGTCGCCCACCGCTATTGCCATGCGCGCATTCAACGTGGCTTGGGCCGTTACGGCAGCACCCGCCACGATCATCGCCACCAACGCGCCCCAGAATGGAATCGCCATAATCGCCTCCCTCTATAACTTTCGTCAAAAATTGCCGTCGAAACTGATGAAATTCGCGCCGTCATGTTGTCTGCAGACGTTGCGGGCTGAAATTGCCGCCCCTATATAGCGATGCATCAGGGGCAGTGCGCAAGTCTGCCCTTCCATACCCAAAACGGGTGCCTGAAAGGGCCCGCAGCGGGACATCGCCAACTGAAAGGGATCAAACATGGCCAAAGTCATTGGAATCGACCTTGGGACAACCAACTCTTGCGTTGCCATCATGGACGGCGCCCAGCCACGCGTCATTGAAAACGCCGAAGGCGCGCGCACCACTCCGTCAATCGTCGGTTTCACGGAAACCGAGCGTCTGGTCGGCCAGGCTGCCAAGCGGCAAGCCGTGACCAACCCCACCAACACCGTCTTTGCCGTCAAGCGCCTGATCGGCCGCCGCATGGACGACGCGCATATTGCCAAGGACAAGAAAAACCTGCCCTACACGCTGACGAACGGCGGCAACGGCGACGCATGGGTTGAAATCCGCGGTGAGAAATTCTCGCCCGCGCAGGTTTCGGCCATGATCCTGCAGAAAATGAAGGAAACGGCGGAAAGCTATCTGGGTGAAACCGTCACCCAGGCGGTCATCACCGTGCCCGCCTATTTCAACGATGCCCAGCGTCAGGCGACGAAAGACGCCGGCAAGATCGCCGGTCTGGAAGTGCTGCGCATCATCAACGAACCGACGGCGGCAGCGCTGGCCTATGGCTTGGACAAGAAAGACACCAAAACCATCGCCGTTTATGACCTTGGTGGCGGTACGTTCGACATTACCATTCTGGAAATTGACGACGGCCTGTTCGAAGTGAAGTCCACCAATGGCGACACGTTCCTTGGTGGTGAAGACTTTGACATGCGTATCGTCAACTACTTGGCGGACGAGTTCAAAAAGGAACACGGCGTTGACCTGACGCTGGACAAGATGGCCCTGCAGCGCCTGAAGGAAGCCGCTGAAAAGGCCAAGATCGAACTGTCCTCGGCCAACCAGACCGAAATCAACCAGCCCTTCATCAGCATGGACCGCAACACGGGCCAGCCTTTGCACCTTGTGGTCAAGATGACCCGCGCCAAGCTGGAAACGCTCGTGGGCGACTTGATCAAGGCGTCGATCAAGCCATGCCAGGCCGCGCTCAAGGATGCTGGCCTGTCGATTGGCGACATTGACGAAGTGGTGCTTGTGGGCGGTATGACCCGTATGCCAAAGGTCATTGAAGAAGTGACCAAGTTCTTCGGCAAGGAACCCCACAAGGGCGTGAACCCGGACGAAGTGGTGGCCCTTGGTGCCGCCATTCAGGCTGGCGTTCTGCAGGGTGACGTAAAGGACGTGGTCCTGCTTGACGTAACCCCGCTGTCCTTGGGCATCGAAACGCTGGGCGGCGTGTTCACGCGACTGATTGACCGCAACACAACGATCCCCACGAAGAAAAGCCAGATCTTCTCGACCGCCGAAGACAACCAGAACGCCGTGACGATCCGCGTGTTCCAGGGCGAGCGTGAGATGGCGGCCGACAACAAGATGCTGGGCCAGTTCAATCTGGAACAGATCCCGCCAGCGCCACGCGGCATGCCGCAGATCGAAGTGACGTTTGACATTGATGCCAACGGTATCGTGTCCGTCGGTGCCAAGGACAAGGGCACGGGCAAGGCACAGCAGATCACCATTCAGGCCTCGGGTGGCCTGTCGGATGAAGACATCGAAAAGATGGTGCGTGACGCCGAGGCAAACGCCGAAAGCGACAAGGCCCGCCGCGAGCTGGTTGAAGCCAAGAACCAG
>JBJOQW010000172.1:0-26864 GCA_046049665.1 Pseudomonadota bacterium
GGCTGGGTGTTGCGGTGGGCACGCTTTCATCCAAGCAGGGTGAGGTGGTCGCACCAGACGGCATACACATTCCCTATGCAGAGCTTGCAATTGATGCGGCGGGGGTCGAGCTGACGGAAAAGCCGGTGTTGAAGGCGGCAAGCGACTGGAAGGTTCTGGGGCGCAGCCAAGCGCGGGTGGATATGGTGCCAAAGGTGACGGGCACGGCGCAATACACGGTTGATCTGCGGCTGCCGGGGATGCTGTTTGCGACGGCGCGCACGAACCCGCGGCTGGGCGGGGCGATGAACGGTTATGATGCCTCTGCGGCGGAAAGCATGGCGGGGGTGCAACGGATTGTGGCCTTGCCGGGTGGCGTGGCGGTGGTGGCGACGAACACCTGGGCCGCGATGAAGGCGGCAGAGGCGATTGTGTTTGACTGGGGGCCAGCGCCATATGCCGCGACCTCGGCAGAACTGTCGGCGCAGCTGGATGCGGCGATGACGGCGGATTTCTTGGATGCGGTGCAGCGCGATGATGGCGATGTCGATGCGGCGCTGACGGGTGAGATATTTGAGGCGCGCTACGGCGTGCCTTACCTTGCCCATGCGACGATGGAGCCGATGAACGCGGCAGCACTGCTGGCCGATGGCAAGCTGACGGTCTGGTCGGGCAACCAGTTGCCGACGCAGGTGCGCACGGAAGGTGCTGCGCTGACGGGGCTGCCGCCCGAGGCGGTGACGGTGGAAACGCTGCTGATGGGCGGGGGCTTTGGTCGGCGGGCGGAGATGGATGTGATCAAGCAGGCGATCACGGTGGCCATGGCGATGGAGGGCACGCCGGTCTTGCTGACATGGAGCCGCGAAGAGGACACGACGCATGATGTTTACCGCCCGGCGGCCAAGGCGATGGTGCGGGCGCGGGTGGCGGACGGGGTGATCCGCGCGTTTGATTTTCACACGGTGGCGACATCGGTGGTGGAAAGTCAGGTGGGGCGGCTGGGCTTCAGCGTGCCGGGGCCGGATGCGACAATCGTGCAGGGAGCATGGGAGCAACCCTACGGATTTGCGCATTACCGCGTGACGGGCTACCGCGCGCCGGCGGCTGTGCCGGTGGGATCATGGCGGTCTGTGGGGGCGTCGCAGAACGCGTTTTTCCATGAAACGGCGGTGGATGAGCTGGCACATCTGGCGGGGGTGGACCCGCTGGCCTTTCGGCTGGCGCAGATGACGGACGGTCCCAGCCGCAAGGTGCTGGAAGCGGTGGCGGAAATGTCGGGCTGGGGCACGGCTAGCCCGGGGCGGGCGAAGGGCGTGGCCTTCTGCCTGAGCTTTGGCGTGCCGACTGCTGAGGTGATTGAGGTGGAGAACGGGCCGGATGGCCTGCGCATCACGGGGGCATGGGCGGCGGTGGATGTGGGGCGGGCGCTGGACCCGGGCAATATCGAGGCGCAGGTGCAAGGTGCGATGGTTTACGGGCTGTCGGCGGCGATGCAGGGCGAGATCACTTTTGCGGATGGCAAGGCCGAACAGATGAACTTCTGGGATTATGAGCCGATGCGCCTGCCGCAATGTCCGGTGATCGCGGTGCGCATACTGGAGAACCAGCCGACGATCCGGGGCGTGGGCGAACCGGGGCTGCCGCCTGCGGCACCAGCGCTGGGCAATGCGATTTTCGCGCTGACGGGAAAAAGGCTGCGCGACCTGCCCTTTGCAAAGGCGGTAAGCTTTGCCTGATGGCATGGCAACCTAGGGTGGGCTGGCCAGCGTGGCCCGCCTGCGCCCGGCGTGTTTGGATGCGTAAAGCGCTGCATCCGCTGCGGCCTGCATTTGTGCAAGATCACCTGACTTGAAGCCTTTTGACAGGGCTATGCCAATGCTGCCTGAAATCAGGCATTGCTTGCCTTCAAAGGGAATTGGCACCTGCAAGCCGGTGATGATGCGGTCGGCGATGCGAAGCAATGTGGTGTCGTCAGGTGGGTTGGGCAGCACCAGCACGAATTCATCACCGCCGACGCGCGTGATGACATCGCCATCACGGACGGCATGGCGCAACACGTCAGCGACGGCCACCAGCACTTGATCCCCGGCGGCATGCCCGTGCGTATCGTTCACGGCCTTGAAGAAATCAAGATCCAGATGCAGCAGCGCAAAGGGGCGGCCATGTTCCTGGATGCGGTCGATCGCCTCATCCAGAGCGCGGCGATTGCCAAGACCTGTCAGGGTATCGGTCAGGGCGCGGGCCTCAGCCGCGGATTTTGCGCCTTTCAGGCCAAGGTTCAGCCGGGCAAGTTCACCCATCACGGCGGCATTCGCCTCAACAAGGTAAAGCAGTTCGATGGCATGGTCGGTGGGGGCAAAATCGGTGTTGGTCAGGCCAAAGTTGCGCACGGCCTTGATCACGCCAATGCCGAAAGACAGGTTCAGCAATAGGCCATCACCGCCTGACAGTGGCACGGCCATGCCGCGCAGACTGGCCCCGCCATCGCGGCGCGACAACGAGATTTCCTGACCAACCCGCGCGCGCAGGCCGTTCATCGTGGTGATTGCACCGAAGCGGCGCAGGGAAAATACATCAAACAGCGATTGGCCGATCAGCGTCTGCTGGGGGAACATTTTGGTCAGCGTCACCCCGGCCCCGGTAATGGTGCCATCTGCCGAAAGCGCCAGATACAGTGGCATCAACCGCCCAAGGGCGGCAGCGGTAAGCCGGTAGTCGGTTTGAGCTGTGTCGCGCCCGCCATCCATCAAGACGCCCGCCCCAATGCAAACGCACGTCCTTCGGTAAAGCGCGTTTCAAGCACATGGACACGCAGCCATTCGGCCCCATCGCGGTGGCCCTGATGATCCAGAAGCACAAGCGCCCCGTAATCATCGGCCATGGCCCGCAACAAACCCATGAGCACATGCCCCGCCCCCTGCACGGGTGAACGGCAGGACAGAAGATAGACGTCAGGTTCCGCTTCATCCAGCGTCAGCTTTGGCATGTCGAGGTCGGGCACGGCAAGGCGGCTGCGGCCACGCAAATCTTCGACCGACAGCAGGAAATCCATGAAGTCGGCCCCGCCAAAGCGCAACAGGCGCCGCACGGGTTCTACCGTATGATGGGACACAAGGTAGGTGCCCATATCTTCCAGCAGCATGTCACGCGGCCGGTCAAGATGGCGGCAGGCAGCATCAAGCAGGCCCTCGGTGACGGCCTGCGGGTAGATTGCCATCGTATCAAAACCGTCGGCCCCAAGGCCTGCATCACGCGCAACCGCCTTCCACAGGTCTTGCCCGAATGTATCGCGCAGAAAACACTGCACCGCGCGGTTGATCAATCCATGCATTGCCCTTGCCCATAGCTGGTTGGCGCAAGGCTGCATGCAAGAGGTTAACAACACGCTGCCGGCGACGGCCCCGGCGGGCCGGTTTTTTCTGTGCCTTTTCATTGCATTTGAACGGGTCCTGCCCGTGCTGATCCGGCTGCGAACCCGATTGCGACCCCGGTTGCAGGCCCCGGTTGCAGGCCCGTTCGGAAACCCGATCAGAAATCGGTCGGCGCGCCGCCTTCCTGTTTGCGGCGGGCGACAAAGCGCTGTAATTCCTCGCGGTGATCGCCATTCATGGGCGGGGCTTCGAATTCGGCGATGATCTGCTTGTAGATGCGGTGCGCGCGTTCCTGTGTCCAGATGCCGCCATCCTGTTGCCAGGCCTCGAAATTGCGCCAATCGCTGACGAAGGGCTGGTAGAAGGCGGTCTGATAGCGGTCTTGGGTATGCTGGACGCCAAAGTAATGCCCCCCTGCCCCCACTTCGCGGATGGCATCAAAGGCGAGGTCTTCTTCGGTGGTGGCCCAGGTCGGCGCTTCGAAGTAGCGCTGGATCATCTGCAAAATCTCGCAATCCATCACGAACTTTTCGGGCGAAGCGATAAGCCCCCCCTCCAGCCAGCCAGCCGCGTGATAGACCATGTTGGTGCCCGATTGCACGGCAGCCCAAAGGCTGTTCATCGTTTCCCACATGGCCTGCCCGTCTGGCACGTTGGCGGCACAGGTGCCGGACGACCGCAGGGGCAGCTTGTAGAACCGCACCAACTGCCCGGTCATCTGCGTGGCGCGCATGTATTCGGGTGTGCCAAAGGCGGGTGCGCCGGATTTCATGTCAACGTTGCTGGTAAAGGTGCCGATGGCCACGGGGCAGCCGGGGTTGATGTATTGCAGCAGGGCGATGGCCGACAGCGCCTCGGCCAAAGACAGGGCCACGGCACCTGACATGGTGACGGGGGCCATTGCGCCGGCAAGGGTGAAGGGCGTGACAACCACGGGCTGGCCACGGCGGGCCATGCGCATGGCGCCATCGAGCATGGGGAAGTCATGCTTCAGGGGGCTGACAGAGTTGATATTTGTGTAAAGACGGGGGCTTGCGTCAAATTCATCATGGGACAGGCCGCCCGCCAGGCGGACCATCTCCATCACGTCTTCAACGCGTTCGGCACCCAATGAGTAGGCATGGACGACCTTGTCGGTGATGGTCAGCTTTTCATAAAGGCAATCAAGGTGGCGGACCGAGGGGTGGATATCAATCGGTTCAACCGGATAGCCGCCTGCGATGTGGATGCAGTTGAAATACTGCGTCAGCTTCATGAATTCCTTGAAGGTTTCAAAATCACCTGACCGTTTGCCGCGTTCCAGATCCCATGCGTTGGGCGGGCTTGAGACGTTGACAAAGGCCATATGCCGGCCACCCATGGGCACGGCATGGGCGGGGTTGCGGGGCGTGATGGTAAAAGTGGCGGGCGCATGGGCCAGCATTTCCATCACGAAATCCTCGTCCATGCGGACGTTGGTATCGTTCACCGTGCAACCGGCCTGCTTGAAGATCGCCAGCGCCTCGGGGTTCAGGATCTCGATCCCGATATCGCGCAGGATGCGCATGGCCGTGCGGTGAATGGCCTGAACGCCACCCTCATCCAGCGGCTCGACCGGCCTGTCGGGGTTTACGGGAATGCGCCATGGCATCTGGTCAATGACGGCGGTGCCCGCACGCGTCTGGTTGCCGGCACGCCCACCGGCACGTTTGCGCCGCGTCAGTTCTTCAGTCATGGCGCAGTCCCCTTGCAGCATTGCCAGATTACCCCGGCCCTTGGCGTAGCTTTGCAGTAGACAGGACCAAATTGACACATCAAGGGCGACGCGAATGCGTCGTTTTTCTGCGCGTGGCGGGGATGGCGGATCAGGCCTGCGCCAGCCAGAGGGGCAGATGGCTGATGTCAGGCAGCACGATATCTGCATGGGGGGCCAGTTCGGGGCGCGTTGCGACGCCGGTCAGCACAGCCACGGCGACCATGCCAGCGGCGCGCGCGGCATCCAGATCGTGGCGGCTGTCGCCGACCATGGCGACCGAGTCCGGGGACAGCGCCACATGGTTGGAAAAGGCCAGCAACATGCCGGGGTGCGGTTTGCCACCATAGCCGGAATCGCTGCCCAGCACGCGGTCAAAAAAGTTCAGGATGCCAGCGCGCGCAAGGTGGGCATGGGCGGCACTTTCCACATCATTCGTGGCCACCCCCAGCCTCAAGCCCATGGCGCGCAACTGGGTCAGCAGCGGTTCCAGCGGCACGGCGGGGGCCATGGGCGCATCAGCGGCCAAGATGTTCATGCGGATTTCCAGCTGATCTGCGGTCAGACGCCTATAGTGCGGCGCAAGGGCAGCGGCAATTTCCGAAGGGGTGGCAGAAATGACCGGGCTGTCGGGCGCAAAGGCCTGTGTGCGCGGATCATACCCGATGGACATGCCAAGCCGCCATTGTGCATCAGGATCATCGGTCAGGTCAGACAGCAAGGTCGCAGCCCAGGCACCCCAGCTTTTGCGGAAATCAAACAGGGTGCCGTCTTTATCAAACAGGATAGCCTTGATCATTGCGCCCTCAGGTCCAGTGCCATGCGTCACCACCTGGCAATCCGGCGCGAATCTGCATGATCGTTTCAGGCTTGCGCCCTGCCATTTCGGCCCAGCCCAGCACATAGGCATCTTCCGTCATGACGAAATCAACGACCGAAGCCAGAAAGGCCGGCTGTGCCGCCCGCCCGGTCACATCTGCGACCGATGCGCCCGTGCTGGCCAGAAAATTGGTAAAGGCATCTTCATTGCCAGCCAGCCATGCCAGCATCGTTAATGCCTCGGTCTCGGCGAGTTCTTGCTCAAATGCACCGGTTATCCCCATGATTGTTCCTGTTCTTTGCCGAAATCCATCGAATGCCCTAGGAATACCTAACCAAGATGAAAGGATTTCTTAACCAGTTGGCAGCAATTCTTCATCAATTGGATAACAAGCGTGTGCAAGGGTTTTCATGACTGGCCGAATCCTCATCGTCGATGATGTTGCGACCAATCGCATCGTGCTCAAGGTCAAGCTTGAGGCGGTGTTCTATACGGCCTTGCTGGCTGCCAGCGGTGCAGAAGCACTGCACATTGCACGCACTCAGCGCCCTGACCTGATTCTGCTTGACCTGATGCTTCCTGACATGCGCGGCTGTGACGTGCTGGCCAGCCTGCGCGCGGATGCTGCCACGGCAAATACACCGGTGATCATCATGTCATCCACCCATGACAGTGACGCGCGGCTTGAGGCGCTGGCGGCCGGTGCAGATGATTTTCTGACCAAGCCGGTTGCAGATTCGGTGCTGCTGGCGCGGCTGCGCAACCTGTTGCGCGCGCATGGCGCGGATAACAACTATTCCATCGTGGCCGACGCACTTTCGATGCCAGGCCTTGCGGAAGAGACGGCGGCCTACACGCAGCCGGCCCGCATCGCGCTGATTTCTGACCGGCCGGAACAGGCATTGCGGTGGCGGCGTGATCTGCCATCGGTGTTTCCCGGGCATTATGCCGTGCAATCCATGGAACAGGCCTTGATGGCGGATGACGACCAGGAGCCGCGCGATATCTACCTGATCGACGCCAGCATTGGCCATGGCAACAGTGTGCTGAACCTGGTGTCCGATCTGCGCAGCCGCGGCCCTTCGCGCCATGCTGCCGTTTGTCTGATCGGCCCGACAATCGCGCCTGACCGCATGGCCATGGCCTTTGATCTGGGGGCGAATGACGTGATTCAGTCTGACGTTCCCTTGGCCGAGATTGGCTTGCGCCTGCAAACCATGCTGACACGCAAGCGCACGGCTGACCGGGCGCGGGCCTCGGTCAGTGATGGGCTGCGCATGGCGATGATCGACCCGCTGACCGGGCTTTACAACCGGCGTTATGCCATGCCGCATCTGGCACGTGTGGCAGAGGCCGCGCGAGTGGATGGTTCGGTTTTTGCCGTGATGGTAATTGATCTGGACCGGTTCAAGTCTGTGAATGACAAGTTCGGTCACGCTGCCGGGGATGAGGTGCTGATGCGGGTGGCGCAACGCATATCGGCAAACCTGCGGTCGGGTGACATGGTGGCGCGGATCGGCGGCGAGGAATTTCTGGTTGTGCTGCCCAACACCACCCAGATCGAGGCGCAAGCTGCGGCCGAGCGATTGTGCAATATCGTCAAGAACAGCCCAATCTTGCTGAATGATGGTGTGCCGGTCTTGATGACCATTTCCATCGGCGTGGCCTTCAGTGGCACGGCAATAACGGAAACCGCGCTGATTGACATGGCAGATCAGGCCTTGCTGCGGTCCAAGGCCTTGGGCCGCAATCGGGTAACAATCGGCCTGCATGCGGCATGACGCAGGGCAGGCAACGGCGGACTGCCAGTTTACAAAGGGGCGGTCATGGGTTTAGGGGTGAGGGCACCCATCATGTCCGTAAGGCCACGCAATGCCTGAATTCGATCACATGGCAACCGAAGACCGCCCGGCGCGCCCTGCGCTGCTGCGTGGTTGGCGGCAGTGCTGCCCGCAATGTGGCAAGGGCGCCTTGTTCACCGGTTATCTGAAAGTAGCTTCCCGCTGCCCGTCATGTGGTGAAGACTTCAGCCATCAACGTGCAGATGATGGCCCGGCCTACCTGACCATTCTGATCGTGGGGCATGTGATGGCGCCCTTATTCCTGTGGTCATTCTTTCGGTGGCAACCCTCGCCGGCGGTCATGATCACTGTGTTCACAATTGGCACGGTCGCATTGTCACTGTACCTGCTTCCGCGCCTGAAGGGGGCGCTTGTGGCGTTGCAATGGGCAAAACGGATGCATGGCTTTGGCCGGGTGGATCATTCTGTCTGAGGCAGGCCTCCAGTCCATCCGCCCGGCGGCCACAGTCGTGGTGCTGCGCCGTGGTGCGGACCCGGCCGTGCTGATGGGGCAGCGGGGGGCGGATGCGGCCTTCATGCCATCGAAATTCGTCTTTCCGGGCGGCGCGATTGATGCGGACGATCATGCCGAGGGGCATCTGTCGGAAGATTGCGCGCGCCGACTGATATCAACCGGGCCTGCGCCTGCGGCCATCGCAGGGGCAGCGCTGCGCGAACTGGCCGAGGAAACGGGCTTGCGGTTGCGAACAGGCGCGCAGTTGCAGTTCATCTTTCGGGCGATCACGCCGCCGGGGCGCAGCCGGCGGTTTGACGCGCGGTTTCTGCTGGCCGATGCCGCTGATGTGCTGGGCGATGCGGCAGATTTTTCCGCCGCGGATCAAGAGCTTGCCCATCTGCAATGGGTGCCTTTGGCACAGGCGCGGGCGCTGGATCTGCCCTTCATCACCGAGGTGGTGCTGGCCGAAGTCGCAGCGCTTGCCCCAGGGGGCGTTCAGCAGGGCGTGCCGTTCTTTGACAATTCTGGTGATGTGCCGACCTTCCGCAGGATTGTCTGATCGGTTTTAGCCGGATAGGGCATCAGCGGATGGGCCACGGGGTCTTTCACGCGCCACAGGAAAGCGCGAAAGATCGGGGCGTAAGAGCGGAAGACATAGCCTTCGTTCCGGCGCTGGTAATGTTCGATTTGTGACACATACAGCGACGGCAGTTTGTACCATGACACTTGCGGGTGCATGTGATGAACGGCGTGGAAGTTGTTGTTCAGAAACAGCAATGCAAGCGGCCCCTTGTCTTCGACAATCACGCTGCGGGCGCGGCACAGATCATGCGCGCGATGTTCGAGAAAGGTGCGTATCTTCAGCAGTCCATGCCCGATCCATGCGGCAATCAGATAGGCCCACCAGGGCATGGATGCGACCCACAGCCATGCGACAACCGGGATCAAGCCCAGGGTATTCAGGCCCCAGTCACGGATGACGGCGCGGTCACCCTGCAGGATCAGGCGGGCTTCACCGCGCAGCCACAGGTAATTGCCAATCAGCGGGCCCAGCACGATACGGCCCAGCAACGTGTTGTTCAACAACAGCAAAAGCTGAATCCCGCGTGGCAGGCCGGACCAGATGGCGGGGTCAAGATAATTGCTTTCCGGATCATCATAGGGGTCGGTCAGGACCGGGTCATGGTGGTGGGCAAGATGCGTGTCACGGAACCTGCCGAAGGGCACGGTCAGGGTGACGGAGGGCAAGACGAGCAGTTCGTTCAGCCATGCGGCACGGAAAGGGTGGCCGTGCAGCGCTTCGTGCTGAAGGGAAGAGAATTGCGTGATGGCAAGGCCGGTGATGATGATGCCAAGGATGGGCGACCACGAATATATGCCGGATGTGGCGTATAGCCAGATGGCGTAGGTGGCGACCAGAACCAGCAGGGTTGGCCATTCGATTACATCTTGCGTGCGGTCAGCGGTGGTCAAGATTGCCCCTAGTTTGCGTGGGCAAGGTAACATCACGGAAACGTGGTTGAAATTCTGAAAAAACGCAACCTATAGTCACTTATGGTGATAAAAGTGAACATATGATGGAAAAGCACAATCGCGCGCAGATGTTCCGGGCACGGCTGACCGAGGCGATGGGACGCGCAGGCACGACGCAAAGCGCGCTGGCGCGGGCGGTGGGGGTGGACCGATCAACCATCAGCCAGATTCTGGCCGCGAGCACGGACCGCTTGCCGGGGGCGGGCCTTGCGGCGGATTGTGCGGCGGCACTGCAAATCAGCGCGGATTGGCTGCTGGGCCTGACGGACAGGCCGGAACCGGTGGCAGATTTGTTGGCGGCGACGGTGACAATGAAAGAGGCGCCGCGGGCGCTGATTGATGAGACAATCTTTGGCTGGCATCAAGAGGCGGCGGGCTACAAGATCAGGCATGTGCCGGCGACGCTGCCGGACATGCTGAAGACGCGGGCGATGGTGGAATGGGAATACCGACCGCAACTGGGGCGGACGGCGGAACAGGCGTTCGGGGCGTTCGAGGACCGGCTGGCGTGGATGCGGGCGGCGCGGTCTGATTACGAAATCGCCCTGCCCTTGCATGAAATCCAGGCCTTTGCGACGGCGTCAGGCTATTACGCGGGCCTGCCGGATGCGGTGCGGCAGGCGCAGCTGGCGCATCTGGCCGATCTGTGTGACCAGCTTTACCCGACCCTGCGGATTTACCTGTTTGATGCGCGGCGGGTGTTTTCTGCGCCGGTAACGATTTTCGGGCCGTTGCTGGCGGTGGTCTATCTGGGGCGGGATTATCTGGCGTTTCGCGACACAGTGCGGGTGGCGCGGCTGTCAGAGCATTTTGACTGGCTGGTGCGCGAGGCAAGCATGGGCGCGCGGGATGTGGCAGGGTACTTACGGGATTTGCAGGCGTGACAGGTTATAGCCATTGAAATCAAAGATTTCGCGGGCGGCGTTCATGCGGTCTGCGGGCAAATCAGGCCCCTTGTTCAGAATAAACCCAAAACGCCCGTCGGGGGTGCCAATGGCCAGCGTGCGCAGGTTGGTATCGGCCCAGATGATCCACCAAGGCGCATCCATGCCGCGTTGCAGGCGGCCGGGGCCGGTGGCGGCGTAGGGGCCGGAGACATCGGTGGGCACTCCGCCAAGACAGAGCTGGCCGGTGATCTGCATACCGGTGGCACTGGGTGACATGGCGATGCGGCCGGGGGTGCAAGGCGCGGATGAAAATTCACCGGCCTGCTGCCATTCGCCTGCATAATCAGACAGTTGCAGAACGGCGTTCGAGTAGATTGGCTTTGCGGAATCGCGATAGCCTGCGATTTGTGGGGCAGCAGTGGCGCAGGCGGCAAGCGCCAGAAGCGGGATCAGTTTAAGCACAGCGTCATCCGGCGGCCATCATCCTGCAGCACTTCGTTGCACCCAAACAGCGGGTCCACGGGCGCACAGGTGCCCGAGCGGGCAAGGCAGACGCCCTGACAATCACGGTCGCTATCGCAGCGCTTGCCGGCATCACGTGTCTGGCGCAGACAGGCACGGGCCTCGCCTTGGCCGATACGCGACCATACGCCCCCCTGCCGCGTGCAGGCAATGGCCTGAGGCGTTTGCAAGGCGGGGTCGATGGCTTCGGGTTCCTCGACGGCAGCGGGTTCTTCCGGGGTGGGGTCTTCGGAGGCCGCATCGCTTTCGGCAGTGGGCTCGGCCACCTCGACGACGGGTTCGGGGTTATCTTGGGCCTGCTCTTCGGCAAGGCCAACCACGGGTGCGTCAAGCGTGGTGGTTTCGATCGGCTCGCCGGCAAGCGGGCTGTCGGCGGGCAGCGTGGCAGGGCCGCCGCCGGTTTGACAGGCAGTCAGCAGCATGGTCAGTCCGATGAAAATGCCTGCGCGCATGGGTTGGGTCCTTGCGTTCTTTTGCGCGACATGGCCCCATTGACGGCTTTTGGTCAATAGGGCTGCGGATGCGCGCGGTGGGCGGCGTCGATTTCTGCCAGAACCTCGGGCGAAAGGGTCACATCGGCGGCCCCAAGGTTGATGCGCAGCTGGTCCAGCGTGGACGCGCCGAAAATGGGGATGACGGGGAAAGGCCGGGTGAGGCACCAGGCGATGGCCATCTGGCAGGGGTCAAGCCCGTGGCGGGCGGCAATGCCCAGATAGGCGGCCACGGCGGGAAAGACACTGGGGGTAATGCGGCCGCCCAGATCGGGCGAATTGATGCGGCGGGTGCCGGTGGGCGTGACATCGCCTGCGTATTTGCCAGACAGAAGGCCGGTGGCGAGCGGAGAGAAGGCCAGCAGGGGCATATCCTCCATGGCGCAAAGTTCGGCCCAGTCACTGTCAAACTGGCGGCAGAGCAGGGAATATTCGTTCTGCACGGTCATCATGCGCGGGGCACCCATGGCGGCGGCAAGGGACAGCCATTTCGCAGCACCCCAGACGGATTCGTTCGACAGGCCAAAGTGGCGCACCTTGCCTTCGGCCTGCAGGGCCATGGCGCTGGTCAGCACCTCGGTCATATGGGCGGTGACGGCGGCGGCATCGGTTTTGGGCCGATAGCCCCAAATCTGGCGGAAGTGATAGCTGCCGCGGTTGGGCCAGTGCAGCTGGTAAAGATCAATGTAGTCGGTCTGCATGCGGCGCAGGCTACCTTCAACAGCGGCGCGCAGGCTGGCTGCGGTGATGGGTGCACCATCGCGCACGGCGGCCATGCCGGCACCTGTGACCTTGGTGGCGAGCACCAGCTTGTCACGCCCGCCACGCGCGGCCAGCCATGTGCCGATGATGGCTTCGGTATGGCCGACGGTTTCAGCGCGGATGGGGTTGACGGGGTACATCTCGGCGGTGTCCCAGAAGTTGACACCGTGATCGAGCGCCATGTCGGCCTGGGCGTGGCCTTCGGCTTCGGTATTCTGGTTGCCCCATGTCATGGTGCCAAGGCAAAGGGCGGAAACGGTGAGGCCGGTATGGCCAAGGCGGCGGGTTTGCATGGGGGCTCCTGTCCTGTTGGGGCAAGGGTAACCTTTGGGGCGGCGGGGGCAAGGCATGGCGCGCAGAGGGATTGAGAACATTTCAGGAACATATTAACCTTGCGGCATGAGCTTGCCGATTCCGCACCAGCACCAGCCGCGCGCCATGCAGCCCTTCATCGGGCCGTTGGCGCTGGCGCGTGGGCGGGTGCATGAGTTTTGCGGGCCGTCACGGCGGGCGCTGGCGGCGATGCTGATGGCACAGACGACAGGGCCGGTGATCTGGGCCTTGCCGGCGTGGCAGGCGGAACGGATTTACCCGTGTGGCTTGGAAAGTTTTGCCGATCCGCGCCGGGTGATCTGGGCCTTGTGCCGCCAGCCGCTGGATTTGCTGTGGTCGGCGGAAGAGGTGCTGCGGTCAGGTGCAGCGCCGCTGATGGTGGTGGAATGCCTGAGCCCGCCGGGGCTGACGCCGGTGCGGCGCTTGCATCTGGCGGCCGAGGCGGGGACGGAACTGGCGGGGCACCGAGGGGGCGCGGGGGGGGGCGTGGCACCGATGGCGGTGCTGCTGACACCGGGCGATGGCGGGGCGGCAGGGGTGGAAACGCGCTGGCAGATGGCGCCGCGTGCGGGCATGGGCAGCATGACGCCCTGGGCGGATGAAGGCCCGCCGCAGCGGCACTGGCACCTGCGGCGACTGCGGGCACGGATGGAGCCGGTGGCAGGTTGGACAGTCACCCGCACGGGGCGCGAGATTTCGCTGGACGGGTGACGGCGGCGCAGTCGCGGATGGGCCTTCGGCGCAAACGGTCAGGCGGGGTAATCCGGCGGCAACCGGCGCACCCTCGCGCGATGACGATTGTCTGAAACACGCGCCGTCCTTTCTTGGCAGATTTGGCCCGTGACAAATCTGCCCGCGCCTGCCCAGGCAGGCACGGTCAGATTATAATGGTCGTGATTGCGGATAGCCCCTTGGCCAAATCGTTGCCGATTTGCCCGTTGAGCCCGATGGTCCTTCCACAGGAAGGTCCATCAGCCGGTTTCGAAGAGGGAGTGCGAGATCAGCCTGTTTCCGCCAAGACTCAACCTGCGCCAAGGATGCCATGCAGGATCAAGGCGATACGTGCTATGCTGCCGCAATCCCTCCAAGGACCCTGGCCATGCGCGCCCTGCCCCACCTTTTACTCATGCTGATGGCCACGCCCGCGCATGCCGTGCCCGTGGCCTATGTGCTTGAGCCGGAACGTTCAACCGTGGGCTTTGCCACGGATTTCGGGCAACAGGTGATCACCGGGCGGATGCCGGTCTCAACGGCGAACCTGACGCTGGATTTTGATGATGCGGGCAATACAAAGATTGACGTTCTGGTTGATGTCTCACGCGCCACGGCATCCTTTCCGTTTGCGGCACAAACGCTGAAAGGCAGCACTGTGCTGGATGCGCGGACCTATCCGACGATCCGTTTTGTCAGCACCAGCATCCGCCGCAACGGGCAAG
The DNA here is from genome assembly GCA_046049665.1 of Pseudomonadota bacterium. Taxonomy (GTDB): domain Bacteria; phylum Pseudomonadota; class Alphaproteobacteria; order Rhodobacterales; family Rhodobacteraceae; genus JAAFHS01. The sequence goes on from JBJOQW010000172.1 coordinate 14,165, forward strand.
GCGCAGACGTGCAAGGCGACATCACGATCCGGGGCATCACAAAGCGTATCGCCATGCGGGCCACAATCTTTCGGCAGGCGGGGCAGGCAACGGGCGACAACAGCCATCTGACCGTGCAGATGACGGGTGCGGTACACCGCAGCGATTTTGGGGCTGTGGGCTTTGCCGATATGGTGGATGATGAAGTGCGCCTTGATATCGTGGCGCGCATAGCGGCAACCCCCTAGCCATGCTGGCGCACGCGCGCTAAACGGTGCGTCGCAGGCAAAAGGCCCCGCTGACGAAAGACCCAACCCATGGCGCGTATTCTGATCACCTCGGCCATCCCTTACATCAACGGGATCAAGCATCTGGGCAATCTGGTGGGCAGCCAGCTGCCTGCAGACCTGTTCGCGCGGTTCTGCCGGGCGCGCGGGCATGAGGTGATGTTCATCTGCGCCACCGACGAACATGGCACACCGGCGGAACTGGCGGCCGCCAAGGCGGGCAAGCCCGTGGCCGCGTATTGCGCCGAAATGCATGCCGTGCAGGCCGAGATTGCCGAAGGGTTCCGCCTGTCGTTTGATCATTTTGGCCGGTCGTCCAGCCAGCGCAACCACCGGCTGACGCAGCACTTTGCCAAGGCGCTGGCCGACCGTGGGCTGATCCGCGAAGTTGCTGAAAAGATGATCTTTTCGATTGATGACAACCGCTTTTTGCCCGACCGCTATATCGAGGGCACCTGCCCCAACTGCGGCTTTGATAGCGCGCGCGGTGATCAATGCGACAACTGCACAAAACAGCTGGACCCGACCGATCTGATCAACCCGCGGTCAACGATTTCGGGCAGCACCAATCTGGAACAGCGCGAGACAAAGCATCTGTACCTGATGCAGCGGTCCTTGAAGGACAAGCTGGAGGCCTGGATCGACAGCAAGACCGATTGGCCGATCCTGACCACGTCGATCGCGAAGAAATGGCTGAATGACGGGGATGGCCTGCAAGACCGGGGCATCACGCGCGATCTGCACTGGGGGATTCCGGTGCAAAAGGGTGATGAGCCTTGGCCGGGCATGGAAGGCAAGGTCTTCTACGTCTGGTTCGACGCCCCCATCGAATACATCGCGGGCACGGCGGAATGGGCCGATGCGCATGGCCTGCCGGATGCGGCCTGGGAACGCTGGTGGCGCACGGACAAGGGTGCTGCGGACGTGACCTATTACCAGTTCATGGGCAAGGATAACGTGCCGTTCCATACGCTGAGTTTCCCGGCGACAATTCTGGGTTCGGGTGAGCCGTGGAAGCTGGTCGATTACCTGAAATCCTTCAACTATCTGAATTATGATGGCGGGCAGTTCAGCACATCGCGCGGGCGTGGTGTGTTCATGGATCAGGCCTTGTCGATCCTGCCATCGGATTACTGGCGCTGGTGGCTTTTGTCCCATGCGCCGGAATCCTCGGATGCCGAATTCACATGGGAGAATTTTCAGGCATCGGTGAACAAGGATCTGGCCGATGTGCTGGGTAATCTGGTTTCCCGCGTGACGAAATTCGCCAAGGCGAAGTTCGGCGATGTGATCCCGGCAGGCGGTGCGCCGGGGCCGCGTGAGGCGGATCTGATGGCGGCGCTGACCGCACAGTTGCGCAGCTATGAGGCGAACATGGCGGCGATGGAGGTGCGCAAATCTGCGGCCGATCTGCGCGCGCTGTGGGTGGCGGGCAACGAATACCTGCAGGCGGCAGCACCCTGGACGGCGGTCAAAACCGACCCCGATCAGGCAGCGATGATGATCCGGCTGGCGATGAACCTGATCCGCGTTTACGCCATCATCTCACGCCCGTTCATCCCGGATGCGGCGGCAGCCATGATGGGGGCGATGGGCAGTGATGACTGGACATGGCCGGATGATCTGGCAGCGGCAATGCAAGTTCTGCCTGCGGGTGCAGGTTACAGCGTGCCGGAAAACCTGTTCCGCAAGATCACGGATGAAGAACGCGCCGAATGGCAGCAGCGCTTTGCCGGGATCAGGACCTGAGCGGCCAGCCCTAAGGCCAGATTCGCCGGGTTGATGCGGCCAGAACCCCCGGTTGGGCCTTTTGAGCGCATGAAAGGTGCGCGCCGGGCTGCTTTTCAACCGGCGGCTTAGCGAATTTTGACGATAATTCAATGAACTGCCCAGAACGCAGGCAATTCGCTTTTTATTGACCGGCCAGCCAATAACAACTGTTGACACCCGTGCCCTGACACAGCGTAAACTTTCGCCAATGGGGCGGCTTGCGGCCCCAGCCATTATCTCGTCCAAGGCGCTGGCGTCTTCGGGTGAGCTGAACTTTACCGGTTGGGCGGGCTATCCTGCCCTTGCCGAAAAGGTGTTCCCGGCCTTCACCGCCGCCACCGGCATCACGGTGAACTTCACCGAACAGCCTGATCAGGACACCATGTTTGCCCAGGCCAAAGTGGCACTGGAAGCTGGCGGGATCGACATGATCGAACCAACGATCGACCGTTGGGGCGGTTGGAACACGAACGGTCTGCTGCAGCCGTTTGATGCCTCCAAACTCGCCATGGACAACTACCTGCCCGGTCTGGCCGATGGTTCGGCTGGTACGCGGTCGCGCGATGGCGACAATCTGATGTATGTGCCGTCGAACTGGGGCACCGAAGCGATTGTCTACAACAAGGAAGCAGCTGTTCTGGGCGATCCTCCGTCGCTGGGCGCACTGTTTGACCCGGCCAACCAGGCTGTCGTGCGTCCGCATTCGGCACTGGCTGCGATGGGCCGCTGGCTGGATGCGCAGGGCAAGCTGCCCTACCCATGGCTGGACGGCTACACCGACATGGCAAAGATGGTCGAGCTGTGGGACATCGCACTGGCCGAGGCTGTGAAGGCCAAGGGCAACGTGGTGCAGTTCTGGTCGGGCGAAAACGAAGCGAATGCCGGCTTTGTGGCCAACGGTGCGACCGTGGGCCTGTGCTGGGATTCGACCGGTTTCAACCTGCGCAATGACGGCTACGGCTACATGGCACCGGTTGAAGGCGCTTTCGCATGGCATCAGGGCTTTGTGCTGATGAAGAACGCCGTGAACGTTGATCAGGCGCATGAACTGGCCAAGTGGGTGTCCACGGCTGAAGGTGCGGCCATGTGGGCAGCGGCCTTCTCGTCCAACCCGGTGGGCAAGGGCGCAGGCGATATGCTGGATCCCGAAGTGTCGGCCTATTACAACAGCGCGTTCGACGACGCCAAGCTGGCAGCCCTGTGGTGGTGGCCAGACCAGTCGGCAGAATTCATCGCCAAGCGCGGTGAATATGCTGACAAGTATAAGGCCTCCTGATCAGGGACGTGAAGATGTGTGCGCCGGGTCCGATGGGGCCCGGCGTGTGCATATCAGGGGTCGGAAAAACAATAAAAATACGATGGGGATGGGAACGCTGTCATGAGCGCGGGAATTGATCTTGATAACGTGGTGTGTGATTTCGGCCGGTTCCGGGCGGTTGACCATGTGAATGTGAACATCCAGCCGGGTGAGTTCTTTTCGTTCCTTGGGCCATCGGGCTGCGGCAAGACCACGATCCTGCGCATGATTTCAGGCTTTATCGAGCCGACAGGCGGCGTGATCCGCATTGGCGGCAAGGATGTAAAGGGCCAGCGGCCGAACCAGCGGCCAACGGCGCTGATCTTTCAGAATCTGGCGCTGTTCCCATTGATGACGATCTGGGAAAACATCAGCTTCGGGCTGGAAGTGCGCGGCGTGGACAAGGCCACACGGCGCAAGCGGGCGGAAGAACTGCTGGCCTTGGTGGATTTGCCGGATGCGGCGGACAAGATGGTGTCACAACTGTCGGGCGGGCAAAAGCAGCGCGTGGCAATTGCGCGGGCCTTGGCGGTGGAGCCACAGGTGATGCTGCTGGATGAACCCTTGTCGGCGCTGGACCTGAAGCTGCGCCAGCACATGCGGGCGGAACTGCGGGCCATTCAGAAACGCACGGGCGTGACCTTTATCTACATCACGCATGATCAGGGCGAGGCGCTGGCCATGTCGGATCGTGTGGGCGTGATGAGCCAGGGCCGCCTGCAGCAGGTATCAAACCCGCGCGACATCTATAACAATCCGGTCAACGGCTTTGTTGCGTCTTTTGTGGGCGAAAACAATATCCTGACGGGCGATGTGACTGCGCCGACGGGCGGTTTTGCCACCATGACCACACCGCATGGGCAATTCCGGGCGCGCATGGCGGATGGTTTGGCAAGCCAGCCGGTCAAGCTGTATGTGCGCCCCGAACACATGCGCTTTGCCGACAAGCCCGCCGCGGAAAACGCCGTCGCTGTCACGATCAGCGAAGTGGCGTTTGAGGGGAACTTCATTTCGGTGCAGGCGGTCAGTGATACGGGCACGACCTTCACGTCCGAGTTGCGCAATGACGGGTCGGCGACTGTGCCGGATGTGGGCACGCGGCTGCATGTCAGCTTTGATGCCGGGTCGGCAGCGATTTTGCCTGATGCCGCCGTGACGGGGGCGTAAGGGCAATGGGCGAGGTACTGAAACGCTATGGCGCGGGGCTGACAACGGCCATCATCCTGCTGACGGTGTTCTGGCTGTTGATCCTGCTGATCCTGCCCAACCTGACGATGTTCGAAAGCAGCTTTCGCCCCTATCTGCCCGTGGCCGAGGTGGGCGGGCCCAAGGATGTGTATTCCTTTGGCAATTACATGAACATCTTTGGCGGCGAAGTGCCGATGTCGATCTTCGGGATCGAAGTGCTGGTATCGGCCCGCGTCAAGATTTTTATCCTGACAATCTTTTATGCCATCGTGGTGACGGTGATTGCCTTCATCATGGCCTATCCGCTGGCCTATTATCTGGCCAAGGTGGTGTCGCCGAAATCACTGCCGACCCTGTTCCTTTTGCTGTTCGTGCCCTTGTGGGTGTCCGAAGTGCTGCGGTCTTTTGCGTGGTATGTGATCATGACGCTGAAGGGGCCGCTGAACGGCGTCCTGATGTTGCTGGGGGTGATCGAAAAGGAAATCCGCTGGATTGAAGGGTATAGCCCGGTCGTGGTGACGCTGGTCTATGCCTATGTGCTGTTCATGCTGTTCCCGCTGTATAACGCCATGCAATCGCTGGACAGCAACCAGATCGAGGCGGCCGAAGATCTGGGCAGCCCGTGGTGGCGCACGCATCTGCGGGTGATCCTGCCGCATGCCAAGCCCGGCATCGCCAGTGGTGCGGTGATGGTGTTCATGCTGTCGGCAGGCTCGCTTCTGGTGCCGGCGATCATCGGGTCAACGACGGGCAACTGGTTCACGCAGACCATTCAGGGTGTGATGCTGGAAGAGCAGAACTGGAACGGCGGGGCGGCCTTTGCCTTCTTGTTGCTGATCGTGTGCACGCTGATCGTGGTGCTGGCGATGTGGCTGTTCCGCGTCAAGCTTTCAGACATCGCACGGTAAGGGGCGCATCATGTACAAAACGCGCAACATGCTGGGCCACATCTACATGGTGGCATTCCTGCTGTTCCTGCTGCTGCCGTTGGTGGTGATGAGCGGGGCCGCCTTCAATGACAGCAAATTGCCCACGGTGGTGCCGTGGAAAGGCTTTACCGACCGCTGGTTCATTGACCTGTGGAATGAAACCCGTGTCTGGACGGCCTTTCGCAACACCATTTTCGTGGCGCTTGGCGTGGTGGCCTTGTCAGTGCCCATCGGCACGGCGGGTGCCATCCTGATCAACTCGATCTCGGGGCGCTGGCGCGCCACGCTGTACGGGCTGATGGTGGCCCCGATCCTGATACCGGGTGTGGTGATTGGCATTTCGACGCTACTGTTCTGGAACAACCTCAGCGTGGGGTCTGGCCTGCATCTGTCGGTGTTGGGGCAGGTCAGCTATATCGCCAGCTTTGTGATGCTGCTCGTGCTGGCGCGTCTGCAAAGCTTTGATCAGGGGCTGGAGGAAGCCGCCCTTGATCTGGGGGCCAGCCATGCGCAGGTCATGCGACGCATCCTGCTGCCGCATCTTTACCCGGCAATCGGGGCGGGGGCGGCGATTGCATTCTTCCAGTCGATCGAAAACTTCAACGTCACGCTGTTTACGCGTGGCGGGGCCGATACGCTGACGGTTTATGTGTTTTCCAAGGTGCGCTCGGGGATCACGCCCACCATCAATGCGCTGGCGCTGATCCTGATCCTTGTCACGCTGGCTGCGGCTGCAATCTACGAAATCAACCGCCGCCGGAAGGCACGGATCGAGGCCGCACGCGAGGCTGATGCGCGGCGCGCGGAAGAGGCGATGCTGTAGCAGGGCGGCTGCCTGTCAGGGTGCTGTAACAGCGCCCTGACTGCGGGCGCTTGCGCAGGACATCAGCCAATCGACGAATTCATCGGTATCGGGGTGGCCGTTGCTGCCTGCAGGCCGGATCAGGTGAAACGCCTCATCCACGGGCACAGCCAGCCCAAAGGGCGCAATCAGGCGACCGCTTGCCAGGGCCTGCGCTGCCAGTGAGGCGCGCCCCAGTGCCACACCACCACCCTGTGCAGCGATTTCAAAGGCCATCAAGGACGTGTCCATGTACTGCCCTGACCCTGCATCCACGTCCTGCGCGCCCGCAGCCTTAAGCCATATGCCCCAGCCTTCGTGGTAACCCAACACATGCAAAAGCCTGTGGTGGCGCAGATCATCGGGGTGGGTCAGGGCAAGACTGGCCGGCAGGTCGGGCGCGCAAAGTGGCGTGATCGTTTCCCAGGTCAGGCGCTGGCTGTTGAAGCCCGGCCAGGGCCCAAGCCCGTACTGGATATCCAGATCAAAATCGGCTGCATCACCGGCCTCGTTCCAGACGCTTGACAGGACACGCACCGTTTTGCCCGGATAGCGGTGAAAATAGGTTGGCAGGCGTGGGGCCAGCCAGTTGACTGCAAAGGATGCAGCACAGCGCAATGTCAAAGCCGAACTGCGGCGCTGGCCAAACACCTCGCGCGTGCCAATGGCCAGACGTTCAAGCGCATCCTGCACCTTGGGCAGGTAGGCCGCGCCGGACTTTGTCAGTTCCAGGCCACGCGGAAGACGTGCAAACAAGGGCTGGCGTACATGATGCTCCAGCGATTTGACATGTTTGGACACGGCAGCCTGCGTGACATGCAGCTCTGCTGCCGCATGGGTAAAGCTTAACGTGCGGGCCGCGGCCTCGAATGCGCGCAGCCAGGTCAGGGGGGGCAGATCGGTGAACATGGACGCCTTAAAACAAAGCCATAACTTTTAGTAGGGATGCTGGCATCAAATACGTCGTTTGACCACCTTGCGCCAGCCGTTTTACTGGCGCAAACGACAAGGGGCATCATGGTACAGGTCTTTCCTACCGCGCGACTGCGCACATCACCTTTTTACGAAAGCGCGGTTGCGGAAGGCATGGTTGCGGCCAGCATCTATAACCGCATGATCATGCCAACCTCCTATGGCAACCCCGAGGCAGAGTACTGGCGGCTGATCAACGGGGTTTCGCAATGGGATGTGGGGGTTGAACGGCAAGTGCAGCTGCGGGGGCCTGATGCGGGGCGTCTGGCGCAAATCCTGTCCCCGCGCGATCTGTCAAATTGCAAGGTGGGGCAAGGCAAGTATGTGCCGCTGTGCAACCACCGTGGCACGCTGATCAATGACCCGATCCTGCTGAAACTGGCCGATGATCTGTATTGGCTGTCAATCGCAGACAGTGACATCTGGTTCTGGGCCAGCGCAATTGCAGCCGAACGCGGGCTGGATGTTGAGGTCAGCGAACCCGATGTATCGCCAATGGCGTTGCAGGGCCCCAAGGCCGAAGATGTTGTGGCGCATGTCTTGGGCGATTGGGTGCGCGAGCTGAAATACTTCTGGTTCCGCGAAACCGAAATTGCAGGCATTCCTGTGGCGGTGCAACGATCGGGTTGGTCAAAGCAGGGCGGGTTCGAGATTTATCTCAAGGATGGCCGGCGCGGCACACAGCTGTGGAACATCTTCAAAGAGGCGGGCCAGCCTTGGGGTATCGGGCCGGGTGCGCCTGCCACGGCCGAACGCACCGAAAGCGGTCTTGTATCCGTTGGCGGCGATACGGACGATGCCACAAATCCCTTTGAAGTGCGTCTTGGAAAATATGTCGATCTGGATGTGGGCGATGATGTGGTGGGCATTGCCGCCCTGCGCAAGATCAAGGCCGAAGGCATAAGACGCCACCAGTTGGGGCTCGTGCTGCAAGGCGAAACCCCTGCCCCGCTGGGCTTTCGCCGCGAAGATATTCAGCACAAGGGCCAGCGCGTTGGCATGATGACAAATTGTGTCTGGTCGCCGCGCATGAAGGCAAACATCGGCTATGCGCTGATTGACGCGCATGTGCCAGAAGGCGAAACGGTGCAGGTCATGCGTGATGGCGGGCCGGTCACGGCCCTGCTTGTCGCCCTGCCCTTTCTGTAGGAGAGCCGGGTGCAACAGCATTACGATGCGCCGCAACGCAGTGCCGCCAACCATGTGGCGCTGTCGCCCCTGTCGTTTCTCAGGCGGGCCGAGATGGTGTATGCCAACCGCCCCGCCGTAACCTATGGGGATGTGCGGCGGACATGGGGCGAGACCGGGGCGCGATGCCGGTCTGTGGCAGCTGGGCTTGCCGCTATGGGCATTGGCCGGGGTGACACGGTTGCCGTGCTGGCCCCAAACGGCCCAGCCCTGTTTGAGCTGCACTATGCGGTGCCCCTGCTGGGGGCGGTGCTGAACGCAATCAACACACGGCTCGAACCTGAAACGATTGCCTATATCCTTGATCACTCAGATGCGCGGCTGGTGGTGGTGGATGGCAGCCTTGCCCCGCTGTTACAGCAGGCACTGCTGCAACAGGGGCGCAAGGTTCCCGTGGTTGAAATTGCAACCGCACAGGGCAAGGTGAATGCGGCGGGCACAGGGCCGACAAGCTATGACGATCTGGCAAACCATCCGCCGCGTGACTGGGCCCTGCCGGATGATGAATGGCAGGCCTTGGCGCTGAACTACACATCGGGCACATCTGGGCGGCCCAAGGGGGTGATCTATCACCACCGGGGGGCCTATCTTATGGCCATGGGTACGGTGGCAGGCTGGGCCCTGCCACCGCATCCGACCTATCTGTCGGTCGTGCCGATGTTTCATTGCAATGGCTGGAACCATCCATGGGCCATGGCGATTGTCGGCGCGCATATGATCTTTGTGGCTGATCCGCGCCCCGAAAACCTGTTGGCAGCCATGGCGCGGCATGATGTGACCCATCTGGGCGCTGCGCCGATTGTCTTGCAGATGTTGTGTGACAGCCCCGCAGCGCCTGCCCGGCCGTTCGATCCGGCCATACGCGTGCTGACAGCGGGTGCCCCGCCGCCACCGGCCATTCTGGAAAAGGCCGCGGCGATCGGGCTGGATGTGATGCAGGTCTATGGCCTGACCGAAACCTACGGCCATATTTCGCAATGCCTGTGGCAGGATGAATGGGCCGGCCTGCCCGCACCTGCACGGGCTGAAAAGCAGGCCATGCAGGGTGTGGCCTTTCCCATGGTCGAGGACCTGCGCGTGGTTGATCGCAGCACCGGGGCGGATGTACCGCGCGACGGGATCAGTCAGGGTGAAATTGCGGTGCGCGCAAACACCGTGATGAAAGGGTATTACAAAGACCCCGCCGCCACGTCCGAGGCATTTGCAGGTGGCTGGTTCTGGTCCGGCGATGCGGCAGTCGTGCATCCTGATGGATTTGTACAAATCCGTGACCGGCTGAAGGATGTGATCATCTCGGGCGGAGAAAACATCTCGTCAGTGGAAGTGGAAGCTGTGCTTTACCGCCACCCCGCCGTTCTGGCCGCAGCCGTAGTGGCGCGTCCACATGAAAAATGGGGCGAGTGCCCTTGCGCCTTTGTCGAACTGCGCGAAGGTATGGCACCCACCGAAGCCGAGATGATTGCGTTTTGCCGTGACCACATCGCGCATTTCAAATCGCCGAAAACCGTTGTCTTTGGCGCCTTGCCAAAAACAGCGACTGGCAAGATCCAGAAATTCCTGCTGCGCGCCACGGCCAGGGCCATGGGCGCGCAGTCATGATGCTTGGACGACAGCGCCCTGCACATGTCCTTGCAAAGCGGCATGATTGCGCTTTCATGCCAGTGCACAGCGCGCTGACCTTTGCCCCTTGAAACCCACCCCTTGCAGAACAGGACCATCCATGGCCACGCACATCGACCCTGCCAGTTTCGCGAACCTGGACATTGCCGCTCAGGATGACGGGGTTTGGGTTGTAACGCTGAACCGCCCGGCCAAGCGCAATGCGCTTGACGCGCACACAATCGAGGAACTGGTCACCTTCTTTTCCGCAGCGCCGCGCGCAGGGGTGCGGGCCATTGTGCTGGCGGGTGCGGGCGACCATTTCTGCGCAGGCCTTGATCTGATCGAACACCATCAGGCCGACCGCAGCCCTGCCGATTTCATGCATGTCTGCCTGCGCTGGCATGAAGCCTTCAACAAGATGGAATATGGCGGGGTGCCGATCATTGCCGCGCTGAAAGGGGCGGTTGTCGGCGGCGGATTAGAGCTGGCAAGTGCGGCCCATATCCGGGTGATGGATACGTCAACCTATTTTGCCTTGCCCGAAGGACAGCGGGGCCTGTTTACCGGTGGTGGCGCAACAATCAGGGTGACCGATCTGATCGGCAAGGCGCGCATGATTGACATGATGCTGACAGGCCGGGTCTATCAGGGGCAAGAAGCGGTTGATCTGGGGCTTGCACAATATCTGACAGATGGCGCTACCCTGGACATGGCATTGCAGATTGCACGCAAAGCCGCCGAAAACCTGCCTTTGACCAATTTCGCCATCTGTTCGGCTGTCAGCCACATGCAGAACATGTCAGCCCTGGATGCAGCCTATGCCGAGGCTGTGGTCGCCGGCGTGGTCAACACCCAACCCGCGGCACGCAGCCGCCTTGCAGCATTCGCCGACAAAAGCGCTGCCCGTGTCAGGCCCAATACCTGACCAAAGGCCTGCGCTGCTGCCCACCCTGCCCCACTACACGACCCGCCCCCGGTCGGGCCACTGTGCATGAACCTTATCCCAGCCGGGCGGTGTTTCGGCCGTGAAACCCAAGGTCTTGCCGGTGGCCATGCTCCGGAACGCGCGCATCGCTGCAAGATGCGCACCGCTGGTCAGGCAGGCGCGCATGGCGGCCTCGTCTTGCCACACCGTCAGCGTGTGGTTGATGCCGTTGATCGTGCGGGCATCGGCGCTGATATTGCCGGGGGCGGCCTGCGCTTGCCCCATCGAACGGATGGCGTGATACCAGAAACGCGGAACATGCAGGACCGAGTTCAGCTTCAATCCGGTGATCGAGACATAAGGGCATGGCGTCAGTTCAACAGAAGGGGGTGCAGCCCGACCGCTGCCTGCTGGTAAAGCTAGGCACAAAACCGCCTCGGCCAAGCCCATGGCCGCAAGGCACATGAAAGCCTGTTGAAAGGTGTCGCATCCGCACCGCTAAAGAACGAATGAGCCTGGCGATATGAGGGATTCAAGTGGTGCCCAGAGCCGGAATCGAACCAGCGACACGCGGATTTTCAAGACTTGCGTTTCAAATAGTGCGTTGTTTTTAAATGTAAATTTAACACGTTTTGTCGGTGTGCGAAAAATTGTGCTATACGTCTGCTTTGGATAATGCGCGCAAGCACTGTGGTCAACACAGTCTTTCAAACATCGGTCACAAACACAGTCTATGCGGACGCTGCCGCTAGACAAAGTTTTGCATCAACCTTCACCACCTGACGCCGGAACCAGTCGGGAGTACGCTTGCGGCAGTGTTTTTCGACCCTTTGATGCGGGGAGGTTGGCATGAGCGAAGACACACGCGTCGGCGAAGTGCGGCGCTTGATTTACGACTATGTGCGAAGCCCGTCGCTGCGCCACATTCGTGACGGCTACGCATTGAACAAACTGGCCATAGACATCGTACGTAGCATAGACCGGGGCAACTTGATCTGGCGGAAATGGGACGGTCAGCGCGAGTTCCTGCTGAAGTCCTGCCTGCGCTGCTGGATACCGCTCCCAGCGCTGCTTGAGGCCCTAAACGAACTTCCAGGGCCAAAGCTGAGCAAAACAGACGTGGAGCAGCGCCTGCGACAGATGGAGGAAGACCAAAGCGAGTATGCCTGGGACCGGCAGCGCGACTTCTGCATAGAAATCTACGAACGGGAGAAAGCTGAGGGCACCGAACTGATCGCCATCGCCGCACTGATCCGCGAACAGCTGGAGCAGCTTGAGGAACGCGAGCGGCAAGAGCAGATGGATGCCTCCCGCAAGCGGCAAGAGCAGGATCGTTTGGCGCGCGAACACCGGCTTCTCTCCGGTGCTGACATCGGCTGGACGCAAATCGCCGGGTCAACTGCATGGTATTGCAGAGTGAACGCCCGCACGTTTCGTCTTGTGCCAACACACAACAAGCGCTGGTCACTGTGCCGCGTGAAGGCCGTCGATGATACGGAGAAGGCCGATGTACTTGGCACCTACAGCGGACGCAGCGACGCAACCAAGGCAGTGAAACAGATGGCCTATCAGCCAGAGCCGCGCTGGTAACAATCCTTGCGAAATTGGTTGCTTGGACTTCCGCGCTGCGCCCTCTCATCCGGGTTTGACCAAACTTGCTATCTCCATCATCCTGACTTTTGACTAGGACAGCTCGCCGGACCCAGTGAGGGGGACCGGGAC
>JBJOQW010000173.1:0-16948 GCA_046049665.1 Pseudomonadota bacterium
ACTACACCTGAGGGGTCGCCATGATAGAACGCACGCCCATTCTGAACATCGTGACGCATGCCATTCTGATCTTCGGGCTGGTGATCATTCTTGTCCCGATCTGGCTGGCCTTTGTCGGCGCAACCCTGACCCTGCAAGAGGTGAACTCTGCCCCGGTTGAACTTTGGCCGGGCAACCAGCTATGGCCCAACCTGAAAGAGGCATGGGCGCTGTCGGACTTTGGACAGAAGTTCGTCAACACGCTGATCGTGGCGGTGGGTGTGGTGCTGGGCAAGATCACGCTGGCCTGCATCACTGCCTTCGCGCTGGTGTTCTTCAACTTTCGCGGCCGGATGCTGATTTTCTGGATGATCTTCATCACGCTGATGCTGCCATTGGAGGTGCGGATCGTTCCCACCTACGCCGTCGCCGCCAATGCGCTTTCGCCGTTCCAGACCATCATGGACGCAACGGGAATCAGTTGGCTGATCAGTACGGTGTCGGGTATTGAGGTCGCGCTGGAATGGAACCTGCTGAATTCCTACACCGGTTTGATCCTGCCACTGGTCGCCACCGCCACCGGCACCTTCCTTTACCGCCAGTTCTTCCTGACCATCCCGGATGAGCTGGTCGAGGCCGCGCGAATGGATGGCGCGGGCCCGCTGCGCTTTTTGTGGGATGTGCTGATCCCGCTGTCCAAGACCAACATCGCGGCCTTGGCCACCATCATGTTTGTCTATGCCTGGAACCAGTACCTCTGGCCGCTGCTTGTGGTCACGGACCGGGCCAATTACGGCATGGTCGTTGTGCAGCTGTCGGACCTTGTGCCAGACCAGCTGACCACCGGGGGCGGCACGCCGACCTGGCATCTGGCAATGGCGGCGACGCTTGTCGTGATGTTGCCGCCCATTGCCATCGTCATCCTCATGCAGCGCTGGTTCGTGCGCGGCCTGATCAACACCGAAAAGTGAGGCAGCCATGGCCGAAATCAACATTCGCAACGTCGCCAAGTCCTATGGCAAGACCACGATCATGGAGGGTATCAACCTTGATATCCGGAATGGTGAATTTGTGGTGATCCTTGGCCCTTCGGGCTGCGGCAAATCCACCCTTCTGCGCCTGATCGTGGGGCTGGAGGAGATCACGGCCGGTGAGATTTCGATCGCGGGTCAGGTTGTCAACCAGCTGGAACCACGCGAGCGCGGCTGTGCGATGGTGTTTCAGAACTATGCGCTTTACCCGCACATGACGGTGGCCGAAAACATCGGCTATGCGCTGAAGGTGGCAGGCGTGCCCAAGGCCGAACGGCTGGCGCGGGTCGAGGTCACTGCGAAATCCGTGGGTCTGAACGAATTTCTTGAACGCAAGCCCGGCCAGTTGTCGGGCGGCCAACGCCAGCGTGTGGCCATGGCGCGCGCGATCATCCGCGAACCAAAGGTGTTTCTGTTCGACGAGCCGTTGTCGAACCTTGACGCAAAGCTGCGCGTCCAGATGCGCCACGAAATCCGCCGCATTCACAACGCCGTGGGGGCGACCAGCATCTTTGTGACCCATGATCAGCACGAAGGCATGACACTGGCTGACCGTCTGGTGATCATGAACAAAGGCACAATCGAACAGATCGGCACCCCGGAACAGATCTACGAACACCCTGCCTCGCTTTATGTCGCCGGGTTTGTGGGCAGCCCGTCCATGAACATCTTGCCCGGCACGGTCGCGGCCTCTGGCCTGTCGGTTTTGCTGGCTGATGGTCAGTCCTTGAACATCCCGTCGTCGTTCAAGGCGCGGGCCGGGCAGCTTGTGCAGATCGGGTTGCGGCCGGAAAAGCTGTTGATCACCACCAAGGATCAAGGCGTGCTGAACGCCAAGGTCCAATTCTTTGAAGAGCTGGGTTCGGCCCGAATTTACCACCTTGAAATCGAAGATATCCCGGTGGGCGTGGTGTCAGACCAGAAGCTGGCCTTGCAAGAAGGCGAAGTCGTCGGATTGTCCTTCGCGCCATCGGTGCTGCATGTCTTTGACGGGCCAAGCGGGCGCAGTCTGGCGCGGGCAGGGGCACCGACTGACGGTCAGATAGCGGGCTCAGGCATTTCCGAACGTTCGGTCCTTGGCCTCATGTCCTGACGCAGCACTGCAGTGCAGCCGCGCCTGCAGGTTGCCGGGCGCGGCCTGATGCCAGTCAGACGTCATCCATGGGGCAGTGCGATACAAAGGGCATGCCTTCACCTGCCGCCGCTTTCAGGATTGCCGGGATCGCCGGGATGGCCGCCGCACCGGGTGAGGCAGAGCCAACGTTCAGAACCGGGGCCACGTGAACCGCGCCGCCCTGCACAACGACAGCCGCGCCGCCCGAGACAAGGGTGATCTTGCTGGCATCCAGAACGATTTCCCCGCTTGCCTTGAAGGTAAGATCGCCCTTTGCGTTCGTGGAAAAGCTGCCGCCAACACTTATCCCGCGCTGGCCATCGGTCTTTTCGGAAAAGTCACCCTTGATGGTCACACCCTGATTGCCATCAACGGTTTCAGTGCGGTTTGCGGCAACGGCAAGGGTGTAATTGTTCCCGACCGAGGTGTTGTCATCAAATTCCACACGCTTCTGGCTGGAATTTCTGACGTGCTGGTCAAGGTTCCGCTGCGCATGCAGGTAGATGAATTCCTTGCCTGACTCATCTTCAAAGGTCAGCTCATTAAATCCCTCACCGCCATGGCTGTTTGTCTTGAAGACCGAACGTGTCTTGTTGGCGGGCAGGTCGGCGGGCGGTTGGTTGCGCCCGTTATAGACGCAGCCCGTGACAAGCGGTTTGTCCGGATCGCCATCAAGAAATTCCACCACCACTTCCATGCCGATGCGCGGAATGACCATGCCACCCCAGCCCTTTGACGCCCAGCTTTGCGACACGCGACAGCGCATGGAATAGGCGTTGGCGACATCCCAGTGAAATTGCACAAGGATACGGCCATAAGCATCGCAATCAATCTCGCCTTCACCAACGACAACAGCGGTTTGTGGCCCCAGCACGGACGGAACAGCCGTCTTGCGCCGTGGCGCAAAGGGTGCGGCGGCAGGCATCAGCACATAGGCACCCTCATAGGCGCTTTCAGATGTTGCGGCAGAGGTTGACGCATAGGCCTCGGCCGTAAAGGAATGGCGCGCCGAAAGGCAAAGATATTCGGTGCCTGACCGACCCGCGCCGTCAGCACCTGCCAAGGTCATGCGCATGCCCGACCCAAGTGAAAGACAATCGCCCAGGGCATGCACTCGGTGATCCTGCCCCCGCGCCTGCACCGTGCGCAAATGGGCCATCCTTTTGCCTTGGCCTTCGTCGGTGTAATCACCCGGAAAATCAAACGCCTCAATCTGGCCATGCATATAGGTTGCATCGCCGGTTTTCTTGACCTTCATCACCGACAAGGGCTTTTTGAAATTGTAATCCACAAGCTGCGTGGCCCCTGTGGTCAGATGCCGTTCTGCATTCCACTTCCAGAAATGCTCGGCACCCGTTTTCCGATCACTTTCATAGGGGATGAAGGGGCGTGCGGCCCCCGCGACCTGAGGGTGGTTTTCGACAAGGTCCGTCAGGACCATGGTATGGCCATCGGCACTTTGGGTGAAGTGGAATGAAATGCCAAAGCGTTCCAGCTGGCGGCGCGCAAAATCCATGTCGCTTTCGCGGAATTGCACGGTGTATTCAAGCGTGGGATAGTCTTCGGCAAGGGCGGTTTGCAACGCAGGGCTGCCCAGCCCCGCATAGGGGCGCAGCACATTCTGCACAATTTCAACAACCGTCTGGTTATGAAAGATGCGCATGTTATGCCTGCGTCCGGCCAGCCAAAGCCAGGGGCGCAGCGTCAGAACAAACTTTTCGCCGTGTTGATCAAACCCCCTGGATGCAACCTCGGTCACGATGCCGTTGAAAAAGCGCGGGCCATGCGCCTGTGTTGCGATCTGCACTGTTGCAGGGGTGCCGATGATTCCGTCCGGATCAAAATCTGGTCGTGTCGACAGCGCTTCGACCGTGAATTCAAAAAGATCATTGACCCGGTCCATGCCCGAGAATTTCAGCAAGATCAGCGCATCAGGGCCAAGTGCCGTTGTCAGCCGCCCAAGGCGTGATGCCTGAGAGAATTGAAGGTTCATAAACGCCTACCCCTGAAAAAGCACCTTCAGCACACCAAAACCGCCCGTCGCCCGTTCGACAGGATGCAACCAGACTGTCAACGCATTACAAGCGGATCATGGCATTTTTCTGTGCGAACCCCTTCAAATCACTGGAAATTGATCTTCGGATGCGCCCGATGTCGCGTTAATGGCATGGTTCGCAGCATGGTTGCCATGCGGATGACAAAGTCTTTGGGCAACCTGATCGTGGTTAAGATCTGGGGGTATGTGTGGCCGTGTTGGATGTATTGTTTGCCCGGAACTCGCCGCACTATCCCACGACGCTGGCCGCATTCGTCCATAAATCGCCCTGTCCGGTATGGGCCATCCTTGATGGTGCCAGCTGCAAGGACATGCCTGCCCTTGTTGCCGGTCAAACCGCTGCCAGCCTTTACCGCACAGATGACCCGGTTGCCGACCACCACGCGCCATGGCTGGTGCAGGTTGAACCGGACAGTCGCCTGCTGGAAGACCTGACCACATTGCCCGGTGACCTGCATTGGGGGATCATGTTGTCTAGCAAGGCAGCGCTGGCCGACCTGCGCGCGCATTTTCGCAAGTTCACCATGCTGTGGACGCCAGCGAATGCGCAGGCGCCGGTCTATTTCAGGTTCTATGACCCCAGGGTGATGAGTGATGCAATTCTGGCGCTGGAAGATGAACATCTAGCGGCATTGCTGCAGCCCGTCGAACAGCTTGCGATCCCGCTGTCGCCGCTGTTGGGTGCGGCCTGTGGGCTGGCCGCACTGGCCCCGCGCGATGCATTCCGCAACCGCGCGATACAGCTGCACCTGCCCGCACGAAACAGCACAGAGGCTGCAAAGGCCTTTGCTGTCACCCATGCCGAATTCGCCGCAATGAACAGGCTGCAGGGCGAAAGGGCGAAACGGAAACTGGCGCGGCAACTGGAAGACCGGCACCCGCTGGTTGCCGAGGATTTCATTCTGCAGGTTGCCGCCATCGCCGATGAGCGTGCGGCCGTCTACGGGTTGACGTCGATCCGGCAGATCGGCGTGTTTGCCGATTGCATGATGCTGCGGGGCTTTGCCTTTGACGAAACCTTTCCAGCAGCACGGGCGATCTTGCACGATCCCACAACGCAGGACTGGCAGAAGGCTGACCTTCTGGAAAGCTGGTGCGCGCAGCAGGACGACTCGCCGATAGCAGACAGAATTGCAGGCGAAAACTGGGGTACTTCCGTGGCGGGCGCAAAATCATGAACGGATACAAGCCGACGTTGGATGATGTGGAAAAGCTGGTTGCGCAGAACCCCAGCTTTTTCGATTCACCCTTGCAGACCCAGCGGTCCATTGATGCCGCACGTCGCGGACTTTGGACAACGCAGGACGCAACGGCCAACGCGCATTACCAGCAGTATCTGCGCAATGGGGGCACCCCGATCGGCCCAAGTGGCCAGATGCCTGCGCGTGGCGATACGCTTGATCAGCGGTTTGGCGCCGCTGCATGTGATTGCGCCGCAGCGGCCCCCTGTTGTCTGCGCGCGCTCGTCTTCCAGTGTTCGCACGGATCAAACCGCATGACGCTGCCTTTGGCCGACCCCAGCAAACCGCGCACGATTGTGGTGGTCGCCGATCAGGCCCCCAACCCGGGCCATGACCAGATGACCGTGACGCCCACCCGCAGGCCAGGGCCCACATGCAGCATGCCCGCAAGAACGCCAATCTTCCGGCTGGACGGGCAGAATATCTCGGACCATCCGCTCAGCGGCGCCGTGCCATTGAACCTGCATTACACGGGGCCATCAAGCGCGGGCGGCACCGACATCGAGAAATTCATCTTCGCAACGAAGAATGTTCTGTTCGGAAGCATCGACGCCCTTGAAAAATATTGGGATTTCCGGGTTCTCAGCTGCAGCCGGACCGGGGCGTTTGACGGCAAGATCCTGATTTACCCAAAGCTTGAATGGAAGGCGACGGCCTTTTACTACGAGGTGACCGGAACGTTCTTTTCCAACATGACCTTTGTTCCCGAGCTGAAGATGGGCGGCAAACTGGAAGGCGTGTATGGCGCGTCAAGCTGGGCCATCGAGGCGGATGGGTCATCCAAGCCAGACCCGCAGCAACATACGAAAAGCATTATCCCGTTCATTGACGGCGCCTTGCGCAGCATGGTTTCGGCCACCAGCGGTGGCGCTTCAGACCCTGCAACCAACACGCGGTCCTCAATCCAGATTGCCCATAAGGTTGAATTGGGCAACAGCACGTTCAAACTGGCCGAGCATCCCAGTGATCACAGCAAGCTTGGCATCGAAGGCGAAGTGCAACTGCAGTTTGCGCCCCTGTTCGGGATCACGGCAGAGCTTGACTTGATTGATGCCTTGTTGACGGCCGCGCAAGGCGTTGCACCGGGACTTGCGACCGCAATTATCAAAGCACGCGAACGCATGGCTCGCGGCGTTGGAAACCCTGACGGTCCAATGCACGCCAGCGCGCATATCGCAGTCAAGCTGGCCATTGCCGGGAATATCGGCAATGGCGGTGTCACAATCAGTCGCAAGGTTGGTGATAGCAAATGGCAGGGCAGCGGGTCTGTTGGTGGTGACACCGGTGTAACGGTGACGGGGTTGATCCGGGTTGAGGGCAAGGCCTATGCAGTAGCAGGTGCGGCGGCGGCCGAGGCAAATGCACAGACGAAACTGAAGGTTGACCTGAAAACGCTGACGCAAAGCGCACAGGCCGAAGCAAATGGTGCAAAGTTCAACGTAAAGGTCGAATGGGAGGGGATCAGTGTCAGCTACAATGCTTCTGTGCGCGCCAGCGCCTTTGGTGTCTCGATGCGGCCAAAGCGTGATTCCGGGAAAATTGTCATCTGCGAGCCTGAGGTTCTGTACGAAAGCAATTTCTAGGCTGTTCAGCGTAATCTTTCTGATGATGATCGGAGTGCCAGCCATGGCAGAAGAACCAAACCTGCGCCAGACGGAAATCGGCATGGACATTGATATGACAGCCGCCAAAATGGTGATGTTTATCAATGATGTACCTGTGTTTGATCCCGCCGCGCCCTTTGACGTTGACATGAACCTGAACACGGTGCTGCCACTGAACCAGTCTTTCACGCGCGGGCGCAACCTGGTGACGATCGCGCTGTTGCTTGATCCGTCTGATCCGGGCGGGTTTGTATCCGGGCTGACGGTGAATTTCGGCTATTGGCAAACCGATACCTATCCGATGCCCTTCAGCGCGCGTCCCATGGCGGGCGGCTTTTCGGTCAGCGTTGACCGGACATCCGGCACGCCGCAAGAGGTGCTGACACCGCGTGTTGAAGGCCAGCCCTACATGGCGGCAAGCCGGGCTGTGCGTGTGGCAGGCACCGGGGTTGCCGGCACATGGAACACCTACGAGATCGAATTTGATATTCAGATGGCCTTGCCGCCGCATCGCTGGATGGAAGGGCAAATGCTGACCGCAGACCGCGCAACCGCCGACGCCGTCACAGCCGCCTTGCGCAAGACCCATGCGGCCCTTGCGGCAGGCAACACGGCAATCCTTGGTGATTTGGGGCCCTTTGTGCAGAACCATTCCGCGGCAATCGGGGTGACGGTTGACGAATACATTGACGCAAACTTTCCGCCCTTCTTCGCACCAGAGGATGGGTTTGCCTTGATGCCGTTCGATGTGACGGGATCAGAACTTCAGCTGTTCGGTGGGGGGCGGCTGGCAACCATGGTGCCCATTCCACTGGTGTTTGAAAGCGACACACTGGATCAGCAAGGAACGCTTTTCATCTATTACTGGAAAGATGCCTCCGGCCAGTGGCAGGTCATCAACTGACATGCTGCATGTTGGTCCGCAATGAAACCCGTAGCGCGCCTGACGGATATGCACGCTTGCCCGCTGCACGGGCCAAACCCGATTGTGAAAGTGGCATCGCGGTCAACCTGCGATGGGCTTCCCGTGGCAACGGTGGGTGATATGACAGGATGCGGGGCGACCTTGATCGAAGGGTCGGCTGCCTGCATGACGGATGGCAAGCCAACCGTGACGGTTGGTTGCAAAACCAGCCATGGCGGGGTCATTACCACCGGGTCACCAACGCAAAAGGTATGACCCATGTGTCTGGCCTTTTGCTGCAGGCATCAGGGCGATCTGGTGCTGTGCGTCCGGTTTCGGGCCCCCTCTCTGGCTATGGATAAGCGGTCCTGAATGGGGCACAACCTTGCCTGTGCAAGGTGATGCCATGCATGATCGTTTCATGGCCACGTGCGGTTTGGGTACGGGCAAGGAGGGACAGCTATGCCGAACATTCTGATCACGGGGGCAGGCAGTGGTATTGGCCGTGCCACGGCGCGTGCCTTTGCGGCGGCGGGCTGGGATGTGGCCGTGCTGGGGCGCACCCGCGCGGCTTTGCAGGACACGGCCCCTGATGGCTTGATCCTGCCTTGCGATGTGACCGATCCTGCGCAGGTCGATGCGGCCTTTGCGCAGGTCAAGGCAGCCTGGGGGCGGCTGGATGTGCTGTTCAACAACGCAGGTCAGGCCCTGGCCCCCGCACCGATTGATGAAATTGCCGTGGAAGACTGGCTGCGCGTTTCGGGTGTGAACATCACCGGCATGTTCCTGTGCGCGCGCGCTGCCTTCGGCATGATGCGGCATCAGTCGCCGCAAGGCGGGCGGATCATCAACAACGGGTCAATTTCCGCGCATGTCCCGCGCCCCGGATCGCTGCCCTATACGGCCAGCAAACATGCGGTCACCGGCATGACGCGCACGCTGGGACTGGACGGTCGGGCCTTCAACATTGCCTGTGGGCAGATCGACATCGGCAATGCGCTGACGGACATGGCCGCAGGGTTTACCAAGGGGGTCGTGCAGGCCGATGGGAGCACGCGGGTCGAGCCTGTGATGGACGTGGCGCATGTGGCCGAGGCGGTGCTGCAGATGGCGCGTCTGCCGCTGGATGTGAACGTGCCCTTCATGACGATCATGGCGCGGGATATGCCATATATCGGCAGGGGTTAGCGCGCGTTCTTCATCCTTGCGCCACAAACCCGCCATAGCCGCCCTGACTGAACACCAAGGGCGCGCCTTCGCGGTACATGGCCTGCTCCACGCGCCCCACCACGATCAGATGATCGCCGCCGTCATGCGTGGCGTGCAGGCGGCAGTCAAAGCGGGCCAGAACATCGCTCAGCACGGGCACGCCCTGATCGGTCAGATCATGCTCCAACCCGTCAAACCCCGCGCCGCCCCGCACAAAGCGCGCGCCGATGCTGGCTTGGTCAGCCGCCAGCACATGAATGGAAAACGCAGGCGCATTGGCAAAAATGGCAAAGCGGGATGAGGATTTCGCAGGCGACCACAGCACCAAGGGCGGGTCCAGCGACAGCGCGGCAAAGCTGTTGGCCGTAAAGCCTGCCGGGCCATCCGGGCCAGCGGCGGTAATCACCGTCACCCCCGTGGCAAAGCGCCCAAGTGCTGTGCGAAATGCCCGTGCATCGGTTTCGGGTGCAAGCCCAAGAAGTGTCATCTGCTGCCCGTCCATCCTGCCCGTTCCTTGCCCGTTGTTTCCCAGCACATAGCGCAGGGCAAGCCCGCTTCAACCAACGGCGCTTGGCCTGCCATCGTGAAACCGCTATTCAGGGCAAAAAGGTGCCAGATGCTGCAAGCCTATGTTCATGCCGACGGTCGTCTGGCGCCTTTCACCGGGCCGGACCTGTCTGCCGCCCTGTGGATTGATCTGCTGGTGCCCACAGCCGAAGAGGTGGCGCGTGTCGCAGCCCTTGGCATTGATGTGCCGACATTGGCCGATATGGAAGAAATCGAGATTTCCAATCGTCTGTATCAGGAGGGCGGGCTTGATTACATGACGCTGGTCCTGCCCGGCCAATCGGGCGACGGGGTGCAGATCGCCTCACCCGTCTGCATGGTTCTGGGCCCCGAACGGCTGGTCACCGTGCGCCACCACAGCCCGCGCCCGTTTGAAACCTTTCCCACGCGGGCCAACCAATCAGCCACCGGTTGCCGGTTGGCCGAAGAGGTCTTTATCAGCCTGCTGGGCGAGATTACCGGTCGGCTGGCGGATTTGCTGGAAACCGCTGGCAAAGCGCTGGATGCGTTGACGGTTGCCGTGTTCGGCATGGCCGAAGGGCAGACAAAACCCGCGGCTTTGGGGCACAGTCTGGCCAACCTTGGTCATCAGGGCGATGCACTAAGCCGGGTGCGGCTGGGCCTGCTGACGCTGGACCGGGCGCTTTCATTTTATGCGCAGGCGCGGGATGTGCGGGGGCAGAAGGGGCCTGCGCATATCGGGCATGCGATCAAAAGCCTGTCGAAGGACATTCAATCGCTGGAGGTGCACAGCGATTTTCTGTCAGGGCGTCTTGGCCTTGCGTCCGATGCAACGATCGGGATGATCAATCTGGCGCAGAACGGCACGGTGCGGATCCTGAGCGTGGTGGCGGCCTTGTTCCTGCCGCCCACGCTGATTGCCAGCATCTACGGCATGAATTTCCGGCACATGCCCGAGCTGGAGGTCTGGTGGGCCTATCCGGCGGCCTTGGCTGTCATGCTGGCGTCATCGTTACTGACGTATTTGATCCTGCGTTGGAAGAATTGGCTTTAAGGGGGAAGAACGTGCTGCAACCATCTGTATTCACAGCGAAAGGCCGGTTCTGGCGGGGGAATTTGCACACGCATTCCACGCGGTCAGACGGTATTCTGGACCCCGAAGAAGTTTGCCGGCGTTACCGCGCCGAAGGTTATGATTTTCTGGCCCTGACGGATCACTTTGTCGGTGCCTATGGCTATCCGATCGTCGATACCACGGGCTACCGCACGGATGATTTCACCACCATTCTGGGGGCGGAACTGCATTCGGGCGCGCAGGAAAACGGCGAGTTGTGGCATATTCTGGCGGTCGGCCTGCCCGCTGACTTTGCCCCCAGCCATTCGCCAGAGTTTCGGCCCGTGCCGGGGCAGGAAACCGCGCCAGAGCTTGCCGCACGCGCCGTGGCCGCAGGGGCCTTTGTGGCCGTGGCCCATCCGCAATGGTCTGGCCTGACCGTGGCCGATGCCGCCAGCATCAGGGCGGCGCATGCGGTCGAGATTTACAATCATGGCTGCTATGCGGGCTGTGACCGTGCAGATGGCACGGCGATTGCCGATCAGCTGCTGGAAGTGGGGCGCAAGCTGACGCTGATTGCCACGGATGACGCGCATTTCTATGAGCCTGATCATTTCGGCGGCTGGGTGATGGTCCGGGCCGAAGCGAATACGCCCGTAGCCTTGCTGGCCGCACTGAAGGCGGGGCATTTCTACAGCTCTCAGGGGCCGGAACTGCGCGATGTGCGGGTTTATGCGGACCGGGTTGAGGTGGACTGTTCGGCGGTGGTGTCGATCATCGTGCAGGGGCATGGGATGGCGGCAAAAGCCGTGCATGGCCATTCGATGACAAAGGGCACGGTTGCCTTGAAAGGGCGGTTCGAGGGCAGCCCCTACCTGCGGGTCACGGTCATTGACGCTGGCGGCAAGAAGGCCTGGAGCAACCCGGTTTACCCGACCTGGCCCTAGGATTTGCCTTCCAGCCCGGCAGCCGCCGCCTCGGATGCGCCGGGAATGCGCATCTCGAACGTCTCGGTGACCGAGGTGTAATCGTAATACCCCAGGCGGGCGAGCGGGCGGATGGCGGGGATATCGAGCTTGCCATCCGGGCCGATCACGGCGTCATTGACGTGAATTTGCGTGACTTCGCCAAAAACCACATCCACCCAGCCGTGGTGCGAATTGCCGCGCAGGCGGGTGGTTGAAAGGTAGCGGCATTCGAAATGCGCAGGGCTTTCGGCCACGCGGGGGCCGGGGGCATCAATGCAAGGCGCCTTGGTCAGACCGGCCTTTTCAAACTCATCCACACCTTCAGGCCATTCCATGGCGCTGATATTCACGGCCTCACGCAGGGCATAGGTGGCCATGTTCCAGACAAACCAGCCCGTCGCCTCGGCATTCAGGACCGAATGCTTGCGCCGCCCGTCGGAATAGGGGTTGGCGGCAAACATCACCATGGGCGGATCAAAGGACAGGTTCTGCCACTGGCTGTAGGGGGCAAGGTTGTGCTGGCCTGCGGCATCGGTGGTGGAAATCCAGCCAATGGGGCGGGGAACGGTGCAGGATTTGAAGGGTGAATAGGGCAAGGGGCATTTTTCGCGGCCGGGGGCATAATGCATCAGCGTGGTCCTTGTTGCCACAGGCCGGGGGTTTCACACCCCCGGACCCCCGTGGGATATTTGTGGACAGATGAAGGGTCAAAGAATTGCAGGCAGGCGCAGGCCCATGGCGCGGGCGTGGTCTTTGGCAATGTCATAGCCCGCATCGGCGTGGCGCATGACACCGGTGGCAGGATCGTTCCACAGCACGTTCTGCAGGCGGCGCGCGGCATCGGGGGTGCCGTCAGCCACGATCACCATGCCCGAGTGCTGCGAATAACCCATGCCAACGCCGCCGCCGTGGTGCAAGGAAACCCACGTGGCGCCTGACGCGGTATTCAGAAGCGCGTTCAGCAGCGGCCAGTCGGACACGGCATCTGATCCATCCATCATGGCTTCCGTTTCGCGGTTGGGGCTGGCGACTGATCCTGAATCAAGGTGATCACGCCCGATCACGATGGGGGCCTTGAGTTCGCCAGATGCGACCATGTCATTGAACATCAGCCCCGCGCGGTGCCTGTCACCAAGGCCGATCCAGCAGATGCGCGCGGGCAGGCCCTGAAAGGCGATGCGGTCAGCGGCCATATCCAGCCAGTTGTGCAGATGGGCGTTTTCGGGGAACAGGCGCTTCATCGCGGCGTCGGTCTTGTAGATATCTTCCGGGTCGCCCGACAGCGCGCACCAGCGGAACGGGCCGATGCCCCGGCAGAACAGCGGGCGGATATAGGCGGGCACGAAACCGGGAAAGGCGAAGGCGTTTTCCAGCCCTTCGTCCTGCGCGACCTGCCTGATATTGTTGCCATAATCCAGCGTCGGCACACCGGCATTCCAGAAATCCACCATCGCCGCCACATGGGTGCGCATGCTGGCACGGGCGGCGCGTTCCACGGATTTCGGGTCCGTTTCGCGCGCAGCCTTGGCCTGCGCCACGGTCCAGCCCTGCGGCAGATAGCCGTTCAGGGGATCATGGGCGCTTGTCTGGTCGGTCACGATATCGGGGCGGGGGCCACCGGCCTTCATGCGCTTCACAAGTTCCGGGAACACGTCGGCCGCATTACCCAGCAGGCCCACGGATTTGGCTTCACCCTTCGCCGTCCAATCGGCGATCATCGCCAAGGCTTCATCCAATGTGTTAGCTTTCGCATCTACATATCTGGTACGAATACGAAAATCGATCCGCGTCTCATCGCATTCCACCGCCAGACAGCTGGCCCCGGCCATCACTGCGGCCAAGGGTTGCGCCCCACCCATGCCGCCAAGGCCCCCCGTCAGAATCCATTTGCCGCGCAGATTGCCGCCGTAGTGCTGGCGGCCCGCTTCGGCAAAGGTTTCATAGGTGCCCTGCACAATCCCTTGCGTGCCGATATAGATCCATGACCCCGCTGTCATCTGGCCGTACATGGCCAGCCCCTTTTTATCGAGCTCGTTGAAATGGTCCCATGTGGCCCAATGCGGCACGAGGTTGGAGTTGGCGATCAGCACGCGTGGCGCATCGGTGTGCGTGCGAAAGATGCCCACGGGCTTGCCCGATTGCACCAGCAGCGTTTCGTCATCATTCAGATCACGCAAGGCGGCACAGATGCGGTCAAAATCCTCCCAGGTGCGCGCGGCCCTGCCGATGCCGCCATACACCACCAGCTCATGCGGGTTTTCGGCCACATCGGGGTGCAGGTTGTTCATCAACATGCGCAAGGGGGCTTCGGTCAGCCAGCTTTTGGCGGTGATCTGCGTGCCCGTGGCGGGAAAGATATCGCGGGTGTTGTGGCGTGACATGAAAGCCTCCTGGCTACGGGCACCGGGGGTTTCACCCCCTGTCATTGTGGTCTCTGGCCCTTGGGCGCGCCTTTTGGCCCGCCCAAGGGAAATTCATTGCGAACTGGCAGGGATAAGCGCGGGCAGCGCGAGCTTCGCAGCCTCGGCCAGAGTGCCTTCGGCGACAAGTGCCGCCGCCTTGGCCAGGTCGGGGGCCATGAAGCGATCATCCGTCAGGGCGGCAATGTGTTTGCGCAAGTGCGTGATCACGCGCCGCAGCGGGGCCGAGGTCACCAGCGGCGCGCGATGTTCCACGCCCATGGCGGCGCACAGCGCCTCAACCCCCAGAATGACGGCAAGGTTGGCGTTCATCGGGCCAAGGCGGCGCGCACCATGGGCGGCCATGCTGACATGGTCTTCCTGATTTGCCGATGTGGGCGTGCTGTCCGTGACGGTGGGGTGGGCTGCGTGTTTATTCTCGCTCATCAAGGCGGCGGTGGTGACTTCGGCAATCATCAGACCGGAATTCAGGCCGGGGTTCGGCGTCAGGAACGGTGGCAGGTCAAAGGACAGGGTCGGATCAACCATCAGGGCCACGCGCCGCTGTGCGATGGCGCCAATCTCGGCAATGGCAAGGGCGATCATATCCGCAGCAAAACCAACGGGTTCTGCGTGAAAGTTCCCACCAGACACAATGCCATCTGACAGCACCAGCGGGTTGTCGGTGGCAGCATTCGCCTCAATCTCCAGCGTGCGGGCAGCCATGCGCAGCACGTCCATCGCGGCACCAGTGACCTGCGGCTGGCAGCGGATGCAATAGGGGTCTTGCACGCGCGTATCGCCGCTGCGGTGGCTTTCGCGGATGGCAGAACCCTCCAGAAGCGCGCGCATCGCAGCGGCAGCCTCAATCTGGCCGGCATGGCCGCGCAGGGCGTGGATTTCGGGGTGCAGCGGTGCGGTCGAGCCCATGATGGCATCGGTCGACATGGCGCTGATGACCAGCGCGTTTTGCGCCATGCGCCAGGCATCAAACAGGCCAGCCAGCGCATAAGCCGTTGAAAACTGGGTGCCGTTGATCAGGGCAAGCCCTTCCTTGGGGCCAAGGATCAGCGGCTGCAGCCCGCATTCACGCAAGGCATGTGCAGCCGGTTTTGCCTGCCCCGCCAGCATGACCATGCCTTCGCCGATCATCGCAGCCGTCATATGCGCCAATGGTGCAAGGTCACCCGAGGCCCCGACCGACCCTTGGGCCGGGATCACGGGGGTGATGTCATGGGCCAGCATCGCCTCTAGCTGCGCAATGACGTCCCACCGCACACCGGAAGCGCCGCGCCCAAGCGACAGCAATTTCAGCGCCATCATAAGGCGGGTGACATTGCGGGGCATCGGGTCACCTACGCCGCAGCAATGCGACAGGATCAGATTTTTCTGAAGCAATGCAGTATCTT
Source organism: Pseudomonadota bacterium (assembly GCA_046049665.1). Taxonomy (GTDB): domain Bacteria; phylum Pseudomonadota; class Alphaproteobacteria; order Rhodobacterales; family Rhodobacteraceae; genus JAAFHS01. Next base: position 15,497 of record JBJOQW010000173.1, read on the forward strand.
GCGCAGCGATCTTCAGGTTGGCAAGTTTGCCGAAACCGGTATTGACGCCATAAACGGCCTCTGTGCCCGCGGCGGCTGTGGCAATGCGGGCAGCGGCGGCGTTGACCGGCGCGCGGGCGGAATCCGGCAGGCGCACGATGCAATCGCCGCGGTACAGGCGTTCAAGCTGGGCCAGTGGCGTGGCGCCGGGGATCAGGGTTTCAATGGGCAATCTCGCCTCCGATAATGCGGCTGTGCAGCGGGGTGGCCCCGATGCGGTAAGACAGTTCTGCAGGGTGCTCGGCATCCCAGATGCACAGATCGGCGCGCAGGCCGGGGGCAATGCGGCCACGGTCCTGCAGGCCAAGGGCGCGGGCGGCATGGATGGTGGTGCCCGCCAGCGCCTCAAGCGGGGTCATGCGGAACAGGGTGCAGGCCATGTTCATGGCCAGCGGCAATGATGTCATGGGCGATGAACCGGGGTTACAATCCGTGGCCACAGCCATGGGCACGCCCGCATCTCGTAGTTGAGGAATGGGCGGCAAGTGATTGTCACGCAAGGTATAATAGGCACCGGGCAAGATCACGGCAACGGTTCCTGCGCGGGCCATTGCAGCAATGCCTGCGGCAGACAGATGTTCAAGATGGTCAGCAGACAGCGCGTGGTGGCGTGCGGCAAGGGCGGCCCCTTCAAGGTTGGACAGTTGTTCGGCATGCAGCTTTACTGGCAAGCCAAACTGACGCGCACGGGTAAACAAACGGTCAATCTGAGCGGGTGAAAATGCAATGCTTTCGCAGAAACCATCAACCGCGTCGATCAGGCCCTGCGCATGGGCCTGTGGCAGGGAAGGGATGGCCACCTCATCAATATAGGCATCGGCGCGGCCGGAGTATTCGGGCGGGATGGCATGAGCGGCAAGATGGGTGGTTGTGACGTTCATGCGGCGCAGTGCGGGGATGCGGCGTGCGGCGCGCAGTATGGTCAGTTCTGATGGAATATCAAGGCCATAGCCGGACTTGATTTCAACCGTCGTGGTGCCCGACGCCGCCATCAGATCAACACGCGGCAGGGATTGCGCGATCAGCGCATCCTCAGTCGCGGCACGTGTGGCGGTGACGGTTGATAGGATGCCGCCGCCTGCGCGGGCGATGTCTGCATAGCTGGCGCCGTTCAGGCGGGCCTCGAATTCCTGCGCGCGGTTGCCTGCGAAGACGACATGGGAATGGCAATCAATCAGGCCGGGGGTGACAAGACGGCCTTCGCAATCAATGGCTTGGAAAGCGGTCAGGGCGGCGGGAATGGTGGCCATCGGCCCGGCCCACAGGATTTTGCCATCCGCCATCGCCACGGCGCCATCGGGCACAAGGCCATAGCCGCCATCCATGGTGGCCAGCGTGGCCTGGGTCAGAAGCGTGCCCATTTGAACTGCGATCCCCGGTGAGTCTGGGCATATTATGTCTATACATATTTTT
>JBJOQW010000174.1:0-20382 GCA_046049665.1 Pseudomonadota bacterium
CGCCCTGTGTGGTGGTGGGGCCGCGCGATGTGGTGTTTCACGCGGGCCGGGGCTGTGCACTGGCAATGCGGCGGGGTGAGCGGCTGTCGCTGTTTCCGTTCGGGCCGGTGCGGGGACAAAGCCGGGGGCTGGAATGGCCGATCGGGGGTCTGGATTTCGCGCCGGATGGGCGGATCGGCACATCGAACCGGGTGGCAGGGCCTGAGGTGGAGCTGGTGTTTGACGGGCCGGGGATGCTGGTGATTGTGCCAAAACGCCATTTGCCGGGGGCGATTGCAGCGGTACAGCGTGGGCGCGCGGGGCGGGCCTGAGCCTGCGGCGCGGATATTTGGGCCAGAATGAAAGGCGATCAGGCAGTGGACTGGTTGCCGGGTGCGTGGCGGCGGGCGCGGGCGTTCATGCGTTCGCGGTGGATCAGGTAGAGGCCAGAGGCGACGATGACGGCAATGCCGGCCCATGTCAGGGGACCCGGGAAATCGCCAAAGACGGCATAGCCCAAGGCAACAGCGACGACGATTTCGGAATAATGCAGGGGGGCAAGGGTGGCGGAAGGGGCGAATTTGAGGGCGTAGGTCATGCAGATATGGCTGAGGGCGGCCCAGAAGCCGACACCGAACAGCCACAGCCACTGCAGGCCTGTGGGCATGATGGCATCAAGGTCAGGTATGCTGGAGCCGTTGAGGGCCCAGAGCAGGGGAATGCAGATGGCAGCCCCGGCAAGCGAGGTATGCAGTTGCATGGTGACAGGGTGCATGTGGCTGGCGATGGCGCGGGTGGACAGCATGTAGAAGGCAAAGAAGAAGGCAGTGCCAAGGGGCCAGAGGGCGACCCAGCCAAAGACGGCGATGGAGGGTTGGATAACGAGAAGGGCGCCACAAAAGCCCACCATGCAGGCACCTATACGGCGGGGGCCGACTTCATCACCAAAGATATAGGCGCCAAGGATCAGCAGGATGAAGGGCTCGACAAAGGCGATGGCAAGCGCATCGGCAACGGGCATGACGGCAATGCCGGACACAAAGCTGTAAGTGGACAGGATCAGAAAGATGGCGCGCAGGGTGACCATGGCGGCCACGCGGCGGCTGACGCGCCATGTCAGGCGCATGATCAGCACGACGGGCAGCATGAGCGCGCCTTGCACGATAAAGCGGGCGGTGGTGATCTGGGCAACGGGCACGCCGCTTTCGGCGGCAAGTTTGGAGGCGATATCAAGCAGGGGGGCAAGCACACAAAACGCGAGCATCAGGAAGATGCCAAGGGGGATGCGGTCTGCGGCGTTGCGGCTCATGTGTGTTGTCTATCGGAAAACAAACGTCGGTGTCTGCATGAAGGAAGAATTGAGTATTTGGACAAAGAGAAAACGGGCATTCTCTTTGTCCAAATACTCCCGCCGGAGGCGTTGCGCGCGCTGGGATAGAGTCAGCAATTCGGCACGTTGACGGCCAGCCCACCAAGCGAGGTTTCCTTGTATTTCTCGTGCATGTCCTTGCCCGTCTGGCGCATGGTTTCGATGCAGACATCAAGGCTGACAAGGTGCTGGCCATCGCCGCGCATGGCAAGGCTGGCGGCGGAGACGGCCTTGATGGCACCCAAACCATTGCGTTCAATGCAGGGCACCTGCACCAACCCCTTCACGGGGTCGCAGGTCATGCCAAGGTGGTGTTCAAGGGCAATCTCGGCGGCGTTTTCAACCTGTTCGGGCGTGCCCCCTAGCACGGCGGCCAAGCCCGCAGCGGCCATGGCGGCGGCAGAGCCGACCTCGGCCTGACAGCCGCATTCGGCGCCGGAGATACTGGCGTTGTGTTTGCACAGGCCACCAATGGCGGCGGCGGTCAGCATGAAATCGGCCAGATTGCTGCGCGACGCGCCGGGCACATGATCCAGCCAGTAGCGGATGACGGCGGGCACGACACCGGCAGCGCCGTTGGTGGGGGCGGTCACGACCTGGCCACCTGCGGCATTTTCCTCGTTCACGGCCATGGCATAAAGGCTCATCCAGTCATTGATCGTGTGCGGGGCGGTCATGTTCAGCCCGCGTTCGGCGATCAGCGCATCATGGATGCCTTTGGCGCGCCTGCGCACCTTCAGGCCGCCGGGCAGGATGCCATCACGCGCCATGCCGCGATCAATGCAATCGGACATCACCTGCCAGATGCGGTTGATGCCTGCGTCCAGATCAGCGGCCGAGCGGTAGCGCAGTTCATTGGCGCGCTTCATGGCGGCAATGCTCAGCCCCGACGTGCGCGCCATGTCGAGCATTTCGGCGGCTGTTTCAAAGGGATAGGGCACGTCGGCCCGTTTGCGGGCCAGTGCGCCACCTTTGCCCTCATGCTCGGCGGCGGTCAGTACAAAGCCGCCACCGATGGAATAATAGGTTTCCTGCAAGATCACGTCGCCTTGGGCATCGGTGGCGCGGATGATCATGCCATTGGCATGGCCGGGCAGGGCGGGGCCGTAGTCAAAGATCAGGTCGGCACCGGGATCAAAGCGCAAGGGGCCAAGGCCGGGGGCGTCAATCACCTTGCTGGCCTTGATCGCGGCCAGCGTGGCCTCGGCTTTCTCGGCGTCATAGGTTTCGGGCACGAAACCGGCAAGACCCAGAATGGTGGCACGGTCGGTGGCATGGCCGACACCGGTAAAGGCAAGGCTGCCATGCAGGCTGGCGCGCAGGCCGTGGGCGTGAAAGGGGCTGGCGCGCAGGGTATCTAGGAAGCGCGCGGCGGCGACCATGGGGCCCATAGTATGCGACGATGACGGGCCGATGCCCACCTTGAACATGTCGAAAACGGACAGAAACATCAGGCAGCTTTCGTAAAGGGGGTGGTGCCGATGCCTTCGATGGCGGCGACGCGCTGCACGGCGGGGCGGGCCTCGAGGGCAGCCATGATGGCATGAAGGGCGGGGTAATCGGACACGGGGATGTTCAGCGCGGGGTCATGGGCAAAAACGGATGTCCAGCGCAGGATGACGGCAAGATACAGCGACAGGATGGAAGGCGCGTCAGCCGACAGCCAAGTGGGACGATCACGCGCGACCATGGCGTTAAGCGCTAAGTATTGATCGCGCAGCGTGGCATGGGCGACGGGGCCGACCAGGGCTTTGGCCTCCTCGCCACCGGGGCGGTAGGGGTGAATGAGCTGCATCATCTGCGTGTGCAGGTTGTGATTGGCGAACACGAACCACGACAGAAAGGCGGCGCGGGCGGGGTCGCCTGCCTGAGGGGCCAATGCGCCGTGCTTTTCGGCCAGATACAGCAGGATGGCGCCGGTTTCGAACATCGGGCCATCGGGCGTTTCCAGTGCAGGGATTTTGCCAAAGGGGTGGATGGCCAGATAGGCGGGCGATTGCAGATCACCGGTCTCCATATCATGCAGGGCCAGCCTATGGGGCACATCCAGTTCGGCCAGCACAAGGTGAACGATCAGCGATGCGAAATCGGGAACAGCGTGCAGAGTGTACATCATATGGCCTTTCCGGGTGGGCGAAGTATGCCGCGTCTGTTTGCCGCGAACCTAACGTAAACCGACCAGTTGTCTACCGCCGGGGTCACAGCGCAGTGCCTTCGGGCGGGGCAGGCAGGCTGGGTGCGGTGAAAGCTGTTGCGCCCAGACCTTCGGCTGCAGCTACGCTTTGGGCGGCGGGCGTGGCCTCTAATGCGGCGGCAAGGCGGGCAAGGGTGGGGGTGTCTGACAGGCGGAACCAGCGGGGGCTGCTTGCCGGATATAGATGCGCCCAGCGTTGCAAGGCGGCGACATAGGGCAACAGAAGGCCGGTTGCGGTGAACAGGCCGGGGTGGGCCAATGCGGCATCTTCAAGCAAGGCAAAGTTGCTGCGGATGCGGGCAATGTTCAGGGCAAAGTGGCTGTCGCGCCCGGCATCGCCGACGAAGCGGTCAGGGTAGAACAGTTGCCGCATGTCAGGGTGGGCAGTGTTGGCTATGAAGAACAGCCATTTCAGAAAGGGCAGCCGCAAGGGGCTGCCGGGGGCGGGGGCAAGGGCGTGGGTATCACCCAGCCAAAGCAGGATTGCGCCGGTTTCAGACAAGGGGCCTTGGGGCGTGACAAGCGTGGGGATGACACCCACAGGGTTCAATGCACGGTAGGCGGGGCTGTCCTGTTCGCGGGTTTGGCGGTTCACGAGTGCGGTGGTGTAGGGGATGCGCGCCTGTTCCAGCACGATGCGGATGATCAGCGAGGCGTTATCCGGGGCGTAGTGCAGGGTGTACATGCGGGGCTTTCTGGCAGGGTCGCGCATTAAGGTTGCCTTAACCATGCTTGGTCTAGCCTGCCTGCGACGGTTTGGCGAAAGGGAATGTCATGCAGTGGATTCTGGTGGTGGCTGTGGCCCTGTGTCTGGCCACATCGGTGCAGGCGCAAGAGGCGGCAGAGGACGAGGCGGCGGTGATGCCGGCGGCGCTGTCGGGCGTGGATGGGGCGCTGGCCAAGCGGATGCAGCGGGACATGGGGGATGTGGCGGCAGATGCGATGACGCTGATCCTGGGCTATGGCAGGGATGGGGCGATTGACCGGGCGGGGATTGAAACCTGGCTGGCGGTGGAACGGGCGGTGGCGCGGGCGCAGGTGATGCGGCGGATGATCGAGGCTGATCTTGATGCGGATGGCACGGTCACAGCGGCGGAAATCGCGGTGATTGCAGGGGCGGCAGAGGCGGGCATCAGGGGGCGGATCATGCAGAACCATGCGCTTGCGGACAGTGACGGCGATGGTGCGGTCAGCGCGCCCGAGGCGGCGGCACGGGCGCAAGGCTTTGCGATGGACGAGGTGAGTGAAGGCGATGCGGCGCGCGCCATGGCGCTGATGGGGTTGGACATGGATGGTGACGGCCGCCTGACCTTGGCCGAGGTGGACCGCGCCGCACAGCTGATGGCGGCAGGGGGCTGACGCGCCAGCACGTATCGGCTGCCAGTCCGGCGGTTGGCTTTTCGGTCTTTGAATATCCAAGGGGGGCAGGGGCAAAACACCTGCCGCGCGGTACCATCCGGCGATCACGCCTTGTCGATTGCCCATGGCCCCGCGCATGTGGGCGTCCTATAAGCGGTGCTGACGATGACAGGACAGGTGCCCCATGGCTGCAGAGCTTTCCCCGATTGATACCGCCAAATTCGTGGCCGCCCGCCGTGCGGTGGATTTTGTGGAAAATGGCATGAAGGTGGGCCTTGGCACAGGGTCAACCGCGGCATGGATGGTGCGCTGTCTGGGCGAACGCATCCGCGAGGAAGGCCTGCGCGTGGTGGGTGTGCCGACTTCTGCGCGCACGGCGGAGCTTGCGGTCAAGGTTGGCGTGCCGATCACCACGCTGGATGACGCAAAATGGCTGGACCTGACGATTGACGGGGCCGATGAATTTGACCCAAGCCTGAACCTGATCAAGGGCGGGGGTGCTGCGCTGTTGCAGGAAAAGATCGTGGCCACGGCGTCCGACCAGATGATCGTGATTGCGGATGCGGCCAAGGAAGTGGCGCAGCTGGGGGCCTTTGCCCTGCCGGTAGAAGTGATCCCCTTTGGCTGGCAGACGACCAAGGCGCTGATCGAGGAAACGCTGGTCAGCATGGATGTGCTGGGGCGCGATTGCAGCCTGCGCATGAACGGGCCAAGCCCCTTGGTGACGGATGAGGCGAATTACATCGTGGACCTGCATCTGAAACGCATTGGCAACGCGCGGCAACTTGCGCTGGTGCTGAACCAGATTCCGGGCGTGGTGGAGAATGGCCTGTTCATCGACATCTGCGATACGGTGGTGATTGGCCATGCCGACGGGCGTGTGATCGTGCGCGATATCAACTCAGGCGAACGGTCGGACGACCGGATCGACCTGATCCCGGGCGACAACATCTTTGCGGACCTGAAAGACTGATGGCATTCGATTTTGATCTTTACGTGATCGGCGGCGGCTCGGGCGGTGTGCGTGCGGCGCGGATCGCGGCGGGGGAATATGGGGCAAAGGTCGCCTTGGCCGAGGAAAGCCGCATGGGGGGCACCTGTGTCATCCGTGGTTGTGTGCCCAAAAAGCTGATGGTCTTTGCATCCGGTTTTCCGGGGGCGGTGGATGAGGCGCGGGCCTATGGCTGGGATGCCTCGGTCGGTGCGTTCGACTGGACGGCGTTTCGCACGCGGCTGGAAGCGGAACTGACGCGTCTGGAAGGGGCCTATCGCAACACGCTGACGAATGCGGGCGTGGAAATCCACGATGCGCGGGCGGTGGTTGAGGATGCGCATACAGTGCGCTTGTCAGACGGGCGGCGCTTTACGGCGGCGCATATCCTGATTGCGACGGGCGGGCATCCGTTCCGGCCCGAAGTGGAAGGCGCCGAGCTGGGCGTATCATCGAACGAGATGTTCCATCTGCCGGAATTGCCGCGCCGGGCGCTGGTGGTGGGGGGCGGCTATATCGCATCAGAATTTGCCTGCATCCTGCGGGGCCTTGGCGTGGAGGTGACGCAATTCTATCGCGGTGCGCAAATCTTGCGGGGCTTTGATGATGAGGCGCGGGGGCATGTGTCGATGGCCATGCAGGAAAGCGGCATCACCGTGCGCTGCGGAACAGATGTGAAGAAGCTGGCCAAGGTCGCGGGGGGCATTGCTGTAACGCCCACCATGGGGCCTGATCTGGAGGTGGATCTGGTGCTGTTCGCGACGGGCCGGGTGCCGAATTCCAGCGGGCTAGGGCTGGAGGCGCTGGGCGTGCAGATGGGGCGGCGCGGGCAGATCGTGGTGGACGGCTACAGCCAGACGGCGGTGCCATCAATCTTTGCGGTGGGGGATGTGACAGACCGGCTGAACCTGACGCCGGTGGCCATTCGCGAAGGGCATGCCTTTGCAGATACGGTGTTTGGCGGCAAGCCGACAAAAGCGGACCATGACCTTGTGGCCAGCGCTGTCTTTACGCAACCGGAACTGGCGAGCGTGGGGCTGAGTGAGGAAGTGGCGCGGGAGCAGGAAGCCATCGAGGTATATGTGGCGGCGTTCCGGCCGATGCGGACGGCGTTCATCGGCAAAAGTGACCGGGTGTTGTTCAAGCTGGTGGTCAGTGCGGCCAGCCGGCGGGTGCTGGGTTGCCATATCGTGGCACCGGATGCGGGCGAGATGATCCAGCTGGCGGCAATAGCGATCAAGATGGGGGCGACGAAGGAAGACTTTGATCGCACAGTGGCGGTGCATCCGACAATGGCCGAGGAAATCGTGACAATGCGCAAGGTGACACGCAGCGCGTGAAACCTTGTGCGCTTGAAATTCCAACAAACATGACCAGTTAAAGCGACAGCGACAGATCAGAAGGAACGTGCAGGAATGGCAGGCAGCGGAGGCCCATGGGGCGGCGGTGGTGGTGGCAACGGTGATGACCGGAACAACGGCGGCCGCAACAATGGCAGTGGTGATGATAACCGTGGCGGCCCGCGCCGCCCGAATGACCCGCCGGGGCTGTCGCAGATTGATGATTTGGTGAAATCGGGGCAGGAACGCCTGCGCGTGCTGATGGGCGGGCGTGGCGGTCAGGGCGGCGGCAATGGCCGGGGGCCTGTGGGCGGTGGCCGTGGGCCGGATGGGCCGATGATCACGAAACAGGGCATTGGTATTGCCGCGGTTGTGGCGGTGCTGGGCTGGTTGTTCATGTCGTTCTATTCGGTGCGACCGGAAGAACGGTCGGTCGAGCTGTTCCTTGGCGAATTTTCGCAAATCGGTGAGCCGGGCCTGAACTTTGCGCCTTGGCCGCTGGTGACAAAGAACATCGTGCCGGTGGGCGTGGAACAGACGACCGAGATTGGGCTTGGCGGGCAGTCCACGGATGGCGGGCTGATGCTGACGCGTGATCAGAACATTGTGGACATCGGTTTTCAGGTGGTCTGGAACATTTCGGACCCATCGGCCTATCTGTTCAACCTTGCCGATCCGAATGACACGATCCGTGCGGTTTCGGAAAGTGCGATGCGCGATATCATCGCGCGGTCGGAACTTTCACCGATCCTGAACCGGGATCGTGGTCTGATCGTCACGGATTTGCGCACGGCGATCCAATCGACCTTGGACAGCTACAATGCGGGCATCAGCGTGATCCGGGTGAACCTGCAGCGCGCGGCGCCACCGGCCGAAGTGGCCGATGCGTTCCGGGCGGTGCAATCGGCGCAGCAGCAGCGCGACACGCTGCAAAATCAGGCAGACGCTTATGCCAATCAGGCAACGGCTGGTGCGCGTGGTCAGGCAGCGGCGCTGCTGGAAGAGGCAGAGGCCTACCGGGCGCGCGTGGTGAACGACGCGCGCGGTGAGGCGGCGGCATTCATCAGCGTCTACGAGGAATACGCCAAGGCGCCAGAGGTGACGCGCCGCCGGATGTATCTGGAAACGATGGAGCGCGTGTTTGGCGGCATGAACAAGGTGATCCTTGATGGTGTCGGCAGTGGAGAAGGCGGCGGTGGGCAAGGCGTGGTGCCGTTCCTTCCGTTGAATGAACTGGGCCGGATGAGCGCGCCAAGCGCTGCAGCGGCGACAGGAGGGAACAACTGATGAACCGTTCAGTCATTACATTGGCGATCCTTGGGGCCATCGGCCTTTCGGCACTGTCATCGGTGTTCATCGTGGATGAACGCGAACGGGTGCTGGTGCTGCAATTCGGTCAGATCGTGCAGGAACGCTCGACCCCGGGCGTGGGTTTCCGCGTGCCGTTCATTCAGGAAGTCGTGCGCTATGATGACCGTATTCTGGCGCTGCCAACGCAGCCGCTGGAAGTGACGATGATTGATGATCGCCGTCTGGTGGTGGATGCCTTCGTGCGCTGGCGCATTACGGACCTGCGGGTGTTCCGCACGGCTACGGGTGCGGGCGGCATTGATGTGGCGCAGCGGCGTCTGGACGGTATCGTGAACAACGCGATCCAGGAGGCACTGGGTGCCGTGCCATCAACGGTGGTGCTGTCCGAGGAACGCACGGCGCTGATGAACCGTATCCGCGATGCGGCCAAGGTCGAGGCGGCATCCTTGGGCGTGGATGTGATCGACGTGCGCCTGACGCGGACGGATCAGCCGGAACAGAACCTTGAGGCGACGTTCAACCGGATGCGGGCTGAGCGTGAGCGTGAGGCGGCTGACGAGATTGCGCGCGGCAACGAAGCGGCACAGCGCGTACGGGCGACGGCAGACCGCACGGTGGTGGAACTGACATCGGATGCGCGGCGGCAGTCGAACGTGATCCGCGGTGAGGCCGATGCCGAACGCAACGCGATCTATGCCGAGGCGTTTGGGCGCGATCCTGAATTCTTTGCCTTCACACGATCGCTGACATCATACGAGACGGCCTTGCAGGGCAGCAATTCATCCATCGTGATGCAGCCGGATTCGGCGTTCTTTGAATACCTGCGCAGCTATGATGTGCCGGTGGCACCTGCTGTGCCGGCCGTTGAATGACCTGGGTCCTGCTGGCCCTTGGGCTGGTTCTGGCGGCAGAGGGGCTGGCGTTCGCGCTGGCCCCTTCGCGCATTGAAGAAGCGTTGCGCGCGCTGGCGGCGATGTCACAGGATCAGCGGCGCATGCTGGGGCTGGTGATGCTGGCGGCGGGTGTTCTGCTGATCTGGATTGCGCGGGGTTTCATGGCGTGATTGCTTTGTGGCAAAGCCCCGCTCACCTGATGCGCGCGGGTCATCACAAGGGGATGAAGCGCTGTAACGCGGATTGCAAATCGGCCCTTTGCACCTAATTGATTGTGCAATCGCCCGGCGTTTCGGGCAGAGTAGTTAACAAGACCCGCAAGGGCCACGACCATAACAAAGGAGTCCACCCGTGAATCCGCCCGTAAAGCCGATGCTTTCCCCCCTTGCCATGGTGCAAACCCCGCAAAGCCGCCGCGTGCCGCGTGCATTTCTGGCGCTGGCGCTTGGCATGTCTCTGGCGCTTGGTCAGGTGATCGAGGCGCGCGCCTTTGGTGCGCCGGAAAGTTTTGCCGAACTGGCAGACAAGATCAGCCCATCGGTGGTGAACATCACGACGTCGGCGGTGGTATCATCCGCGCTTGATGGCATGCCGCAGGTGCCGGAAGGATCACCCTTCGAGGATTTCTTTGAAGAATTCGGCGGGCCGGATGGCAATGACGGGCCGCGCCGGTCGGAAGCGCTGGGATCGGGTTTCGTGATTTCGGAAGATGGCTACATCGTCACGAACAACCACGTGATCGAGGGCGCGGACGAGATCGAGATCGAGTTCTTTTCGGGCGAACGTCTGGAAGCCAAACTGGTGGGAACAGACCCGAACACGGATATCGCGCTTCTGAAGGTGGAAAGCGAAACGCCACTGCCGTTTGTAACCTTTGGCAACAGTGATCTGATGCGCGTGGGTGACTGGGTGGTGGCCATGGGCAACCCGCTGGGGCAGGGCTTTTCGGTATCAGCTGGCATCGTGTCGGCGCGTAACCGGGCGCTGTCGGGCACCTATGACGATTATCTGCAGACGGACGCGGCGATCAACCGGGGCAACTCGGGCGGGCCACTCTTCAACATGGACGGGCAGGTTGTTGGTGTGAACACGGCGATCCTGTCACCGAATGGCGGGTCGATCGGGATTGGTTTTTCCATGGCGTCGAACGTGGTGACCAAGGTGGTTGATCAGCTGCGCGAGTTTGGCGAAACGCGGCGTGGCTGGCTGGGTGTGCGGATTCAGGATGTGTCACCTGATGTGGCCGAAGCGATGGGTCTGGCAGAGGCCAAGGGTGCGCTGATCACGGATGTGCCAGAGGGGCCTGCGAAAGAGGCGGGGCTGCTGGCGGGTGACGTGATCACGCAGTTTGACGGCAAGCCGGTGGATGACACGCGCGATCTGACGCGCCGGGTGGCGGATGCTCCGGTGGGTGCGGCGGTGCCGGTGGTGATTTTGCGTGAAGGCCAGACGGAAACGCTGGATGTGGTGCTGGGCCGCCGTGAAGAGGCCGAAGCTTCGGCACAACCGGCGGCTGCGACGCCGGAAGATGCGGCTGAGGCTGATGTGCTGGGCATGACGCTGGTGCCGCTGACGGACGAGATGGCAGGCACGTTGGGCCTTGACGCGGGCACAAAGGGCCTTGCGGTGACGGCGGTTGATGTGGCGTCGGAAGCCTATACCAAGGGCATGCGCGAAGGTGATGTGATCACCGAAGCGGGCCAGCAAAAGGTGGAACGCCTGCAAGATCTGACCGACCGCGTGTCCGAGGCCGTGGATGCGGGGCGCAAATCGCTGCTGCTGCTGGTGCGGCGTGAAGGTGATCCGCGCTTTGTGGCGCTGGCGGTGGAAGAGCCGCAGGAATAAACCGAGGGTTTGTCGGAACAGACGCGCGGCGGGGCAACCTGCCGCGCGTTTCCTATTCGGCGGGGGGTAGGCCGAAATCAGCGTTGATGATGCCCAGTTCGCGCGCGGCGGCCAGCGTCAGGCGTGGGCTGTCAAAGCCGCGCGCGGCCTGATAGCGGCGCACGGCTTCGGCTGTGGCAGGGTCAAAGGTGCCATTGACGGGCTGGGTATAAAGCCCGCGTGCCTTGAGCGCGCGTTGCAGGGTGGCGACAAAGGCGACGGTCTGTTCGGCAATGCAAGGGGCGCGGAACCAGACCTGCCCGCGCTCTTGCACGATCGCCTGACGGGTTTCCGTGCGGAACACGGCAGGGCGTGTTATGGCACCATCAGGCCCGCGTTCCTCGGGGGCCACCAGCACCTGATCGGTGACGGTTTCAATGACGGTGGGCAGGGTGTAGCGGTCCCAGCAGGCGCCGGGCGGGCCACCTTCGGGCGGGCGCGTGCCATCCAGCCGGATCAGTTCGGCAGACAGGTCATCTGGGGCGGCAGGGGGTTGCACGGCTGTGGTCTGGCAGGCCGCAACCACCAGACACGCCATTACTGAAACCCATTGCCGCATCAATCTTTACGCCTGCCCGTTTCTGCACCGTCGCGGCACAATAGCGACAAGTTCCGCCACGGGGAAGGCTTAGGGTTGATCGCCCGCGCGCACGCCATCATGGCGGAAATCGGGGCGCAGCAGTTCATCCAGCATGGGCGAGATATCTTCAATCACCTCGGCCACCACATGCACCACGTTGGATTCCCTCTGCAACCGGCCCGTCACGCGCAACAGGCGGCCCGCCATGACAGCGCGGCGATAGCGTTCAAACACCTTTGCCCAGACCACGACGTTGCAGGTGCCTGTCTCATCTTCCAGCGTGACAAAGATCACGCCTTTGGCGGTGCCGGGGCGTTGGCGCACCAGCACAAGGCCCGCCACGCAGACACGCGCGCCGGGGGCAGGTTCATTCAGCCGCGCGGCGGGAATGGCCGATGGCGGGCGGGGCCATGTGTTGGGCGGCGCGGTTGGGGTCAGCCAGTTTGTCATGCGAACAAAGATAGAACATGCGTGGCGTGATGCAAGCCGTTTTGCCGCGTGGCGCCCTCTGGCAAAATCGCGGGCAATCCCTTATGGCTGGGCAAAAGTCGAAACCGGGGAAGACGATGGCAAAGATCACCTATGTGGAACATGGCGGCAAGGAACATGTGGTCGAGGTCGCCAATGGCCTGACGGTCATGGAAGGCGCACGCGACAATGGCATTCCGGGGATCGAGGCGGATTGCGGCGGTGCCTGCGCCTGTTCGACCTGCCATGTCTATGTGGATGCGGCCTGGGTGGACAAGTTGCCAAAGAAGGACAGCATGGAAGAAGACATGCTGGATTTCGCCTGGGCTCCGGATGCCGTGCGGTCGCGCCTGACCTGCCAGTTGAAGGTATCGCCAGCGCTGGACGGGTTGCGCGTGCAGATGCCGGAAAAGCAGATCTGATGTGGCGCGCTGGGCTGGCCCTTGCGCTGGCCCTGCTGGCAAGCCCTGCGGTTGCGCAAGATAGCTGGGCCTTGCGGGATGGTGCCTTTGTTGCGGATGGTGCGGTGCGGCTGACCCAGCCGACAGACCGTTATGCACATGATGTGCTGGGCGGCATCCCGATGTTTTCGCGGCTGGAGGCGGGCGATTGCGCGGGTTGCGCGGTTGATCTGCCGGCAGAGCTGGTGTTCGAAGATGTGGCCCCGCGCCTGTGGGATGCCGATGGTGACGGGCAGCCCGAGATTGTGGTGGTTGAAAGCCATGTGGCGCGGGGCGCGCGGCTGGCGGTCTGGTCGCTGGATGCGCTGGGCCCAAGGCGGCGGGCTGCAACTGCGTTCATCGGCCAGCCGCAGCGCTGGATGGCGGTGGCGGGCATTGGGGATTACGATGGCGACGGGCGGCCGGAAATAGCCTATGTCGACCGCCCGCATCTGGCGCGCGAGCTGGTCTTTGTGCGGCTCGAGGGCGACCAACTGGTTGAAATCGTGCGGGCCAGCGGGTTTTCAAACCACCGGATCGGTGACACGGCCATTTCCTCGGCCACGCAGCCTTGCGCGGGCCGTGATACGCTGTTTCTGCCCGATGCCACACATGCGCGCATTCTGGCAGTCACGTTGGAGGCTGGCCAGATTACGGCGCAGGATGCTGGGCGCAACCGGGGGCAGGGGCAACAGTTTCGGTGCCCGGAGTAGGGCCCTTGGCCCTGTGGGTACTTCTGCCAGAAGCCTGGGTCTGAAACGCTGTCGTCAGTGCGCAGAATTGCGTGACGGTGCATGAAACCAGCGCGTGGTTATCGCTTGCATAGGATTGCCGGGCTGACTAGCCTTGGCCCATTCAACTTTACAAGGTCATTTCGATGCAAGCTCCAGCGATCCGCCAAGGCGGCAATGATCCGTCGCGCGATGGCGACGTAAACCTCTACATTTCACCTGAGGCGGCGAACCAAAGCTGGTTCCAGCACAGCCGACGGGTGATCTTTGTCAACGGCATGGATAATTCACCGCGTGACCATGCAAGCTCTGCGGTGGCGCTGTCCATGTTGCAGGGCTGTCCTGTCATCGGGGTGTATAACCGCACTGACGGGAAATGGGCTGACCTTGGCCAGTGTATCACTGACAAGTTGCAAGGCACGGGCATTGTGGATTCCACCAAGGTCGGACTTGCGTCATGGGTTATTCTTGTTGGAACAGCCTACAATAAGGCAAAGCAGGCAAACCCGTCATTGCAGAAAACAGACTTTGTGGGTGGGCTGGTGCGCAACAACCCCGCAACCTATGCGCTGTATTCGATGTTGGTCGGCTCTGGCGGTGTGTCAGCGCGCAATACGGCGATTGTCGCGCATTCGCAAGGCAACCTGATCACGTCAAACGCCCTGACGGCCGTTGCCTGTGCGCTGGGAACTGATGCCATTGCCGGAATCGAGGTGCACAGCTACGGCTCGCCCTGCCGCTATTGGCCGCCGGGGATCAACCGAAAGAACAACCTTTTCACGCTTGATCCCGTTGGTTGGCTGGACCTGCGGGCGGACCTGAGCAGCGCCAAGGTCGGGACAGTGGCCGGGCATGCCTTCACGCTGTACATGCAGAATGATGCGGCCTTTGTCATCAATCGCTATCGCTTTGGCGGGCTTAATATGACGTTGAACTTGGACGAGCAGGGCCTTGCACGTACCATGATCCGGATGGGCCCCAATGCCCCCCGTGTCCGCCGCATTCTGGAACGCCTGCGCGATGTGCACTGGACCGACAGCGATGATGTTGCTTTGCATTACGTCGAAAAGTCGTCAGTCCCGCAACTGCGCGCGATGAAACAGGCAGATCCCGGTGTGATCCGACTTTTGATCGCGCTGTTGGAGTCTGGCCCGACGATGGCTGATGAAGAGCGTGCGATCACAAAGCTGAACTCGCTTTGATTGGCGTGGTGTGCGTTGCGGCAAGGTGGCGCAATCACGGATGAGCGGGGCGGTAACTGTTGACGGCGGTGGGGACAGTCTTTCCCCGCCGCCTAATTTGCCTTGCGCGTGGGCGTAAAGGGCAAGGGGGCGACAGGCACGCCGTCTTCGATCAGGGCCTTGGCTTCCTCGAACTTTGCTTCGCCATAGATGGCGCGTTCGGGCGCATCGCCTGCGTGAATGGCGCGGGCCTCGGTGGCAAAGTTCAGCCCGACATATTCTGATTCCGCTTCCACCTTGGCACGCAAGGCGGCCAAGGCCTGTTCAGCGGTATTGCGGGGGGCGGTCAGGCCGGATGCGACGGCAGGGGCCATCAGCATCTTACTGACCTGCGCGGAACCACAGACAACACATGTCACCTGACCCGCGGCAAGCAGACGGTCAAACCCGGCAGCCGAGGCGAACCAGCCATCAAACTGATGGTCCTTTTCACATGTCAGATCATAGCGGATCATGGCCTGCCTGCGTTGCTGCGCCTGATATCTATGCAAGCCGTGGCAAAGGTCAATCTTTGGCCTTTGGCAGGGCGATGCTGCCGTCATGCAAGCCGTTCAGCAGCACGCGCAATTCGGGCTCTGCGACCTTTTTCGCAGCCTTTTCGGCAGAAAACCATTTGCGGCGGCGTTCCTTGCGTTCAGGAAAGCGGCGGGCAAGCGTTGCGACGCGCAGAGGAAAGACCGAGACCATGCAGGGGTGGGCAAGATCAGGCGAAATCACCTTGTCATAGCCGAAAAAGCCCACTGCCTCTGCGCCGACCTTGCCTTCGACGCCAGCTTCTTCCCATGCTTCGATGGCTGCGGATTCAGGGCCAGTGTGGCCGTCCATCGGCCAGCCCTTCGGCAGCACCCAACGGCCTGTGTCACGGCTGGTAATCAGCAGAACCTCAACCTGGTTGCGGTGCCTGCGCCAGCACAGCGCGGCGACCTGTGTGCTTGATCCGGTGGAATCGGTCACGAAATGTCTGCTCTTCATTTGATGCCCGGCCTTGCCCCGCTGTCCGGCTGTGCCGCCGGATCAGAATTTGACTACCATTACATAAAAAAGGGGTTACCAACAGCCCTTTTCAAGACCTTTGCGCCAAGGCTTTGATGTGATTTGACGCGCGCCACTACAGGCTTAGGTTACGCCTATAAATATTGCAGGGGCATGATGATGGCCAAAACCAAGGCACTGCTGCGCGACGGTCGCACGTTTCTGGCACATACGGTCTTTCTGCTGATCCTTACGCTCGCAGCACTTTTGCCCATGCGGGCCTGGGCGGGGTTTACTTTCACGGGCATCGAAGGCGGACAGATTGATCTGGATGATCTGCGGGGCAAGCCGGTGCTGGTGGTGAACACGGCATCTCTGTGCGGCTTTGCGGGGCAGTATGACGATCTGCAACTGCTGCACGAAACCTATGGCCCGCGCGGTCTGTTCGTGCTGGCGGTACCATCGGATGACTTTGCGCAGGAACTTGCGGATGAGGCGGCGGTCAAGGAATACTGCGCGGTGAACTTTGATCTGACCTTGCCGATGACGGCGATCACGCCGGTGACGGGTGCGGCGGCGCATCCGTTCTATGCGATGCTGCGCGAAAGCCATGGCTTTGAACCTGCGTGGAATTTCAACAAGGTGCTGCTGGGGCCGGATGGACAGTTGGTGCAGACATGGGGTGCGCGCACCAAGCCGACCTCGCCGCAGATGACGCGGGCAATCGAGGCGGCGCTGAACTGACAGTGCCGCTGTTCATCGGGTCCGAGATTTACCGCGGATCAAGTTACGGGGGCGCGCATCCGTTGCGCGTGCCGCGTGTATCAACGGTGATGGATCTGTGCCGGGCAATGGGCTGGCTGCCAGCAGGCCAGTTCCGCACCAGCCCAAGGGCCAAGGCCAGCGCGCTGACGCTGTTTCATACGCCTGATTATGTGGCGGCGTTGCAACGGGTTGAGGAAACGCAAGTGGCAACCGATGCAGACCGCGCGCGCCACGGGTTGGGCACGCTGTCAAACCCGGTGTTCCCGGACATGTTCCGCAGGCCCGCGACGGGGGCGGGGGGCGTGATGCTTGC
Source organism: Pseudomonadota bacterium (assembly GCA_046049665.1). GTDB lineage: Bacteria > Pseudomonadota > Alphaproteobacteria > Rhodobacterales > Rhodobacteraceae > JAAFHS01. Next base: position 16,831 of record JBJOQW010000174.1, read on the forward strand.
GGCGGAATTGTTGCGTGCGCCGGGGGTGATCTATGTGCCGGGCGGGGGCACGCATCACGGGTTGGCAGACAGGGCGAACGGGTTCTGCTATCTGAACGATCCGGTGCTGGCGCTTCTGGCGCTGCGCAGGCAGGGGTTTCATCGGCTGGCCTATATCGACATTGACGCGCATCATGCGGATGGTGTTGAGGCGGCCTTGGGCGATGATGCGGATATTCTGATGATCTCGGTGCATGAAGAAAACCGCTGGCCGTTCACGGGGCGGCTGGGTGATGCGGGGGCGGGCACGGTGTTCAACCTGCCCGTGCCGCGGGGGTTCAATGACAGTGAAATGCAGGCGGTGCTGGAGGGGCTGATTGTGCCGCGTGTGGCGGCGTTTCAGCCAGAGGTGATCGTGCTGCAATGCGGGGCAGATGCGCTGGAGGAAGACCCGCTGGCGCGGCTGTCACTGTCAAACAATGCGCATTGGGCGGTGGTGGCGGCCTTGCAGGCCATGACGGCGCGGTTTCTGGTGCTGGGGGGCGGGGGCTATAACCCGTGGTCGGTGGGGCGCTGTTGGGCGGGGGTCTGGGCCGTGTTGAACGGGTTCAAGGTGCCCGAGGTATTGCCAGAGGCGGCCGAGGTGGTGCTGCGGGGGCTGACATGGAACGGGGGCAAGCGGGCGATGCCGGCAGAGCACATGTTTACGACGCTGCGCGATACAGCGCGCGCAGGCGTGGTGCGTGATGAGGTGCGGCAGGGCTTGGCCGTATTGGCGGCGCGATGACGCGGGCCTTTGTGGCACTGGGTCTGCCGGATGATGTGCGCAGCGCCTTGGCCGTGCAGCAGTTTCTGCTGCCCCTGCCGCGCCGGGTACCGCCCGAGGATTTTCACCTGACGCTGTGTTTTCTGGGCGAACGGGTTCCTGATGCGGTGCTGGAAGCGGTGCACGACGGGCTGATGGCGCTGCGCCTGTCCGCAGTTGAGCTGGCCTTGGCAGGCATCGGGCATTTCGGCGGGGCCAAGCCACGGGCGGTTTATGCGGGCGTGCAGCCTTCAGATGCGTTGAACCATTTGCAGGCCAAGATCACCACCTTCGCACGGCGGGCGGGCTGTGACATTCCGCATGACCGCTTTGTGCCGCATGTGACGCTGGGGCGCTTCACGCGCGTTCCGGCCGAGGATATGCCCCGTCTGGAACGCGCGATCGTGGCAGGGGCGGCGTTCCGGGCGGGGCCGTTCCGGGTGGATGAGGTGGGGCTTTATGCCACCACGCTGGGCGATCCGCCGCGCTATGATCTGCTGGCGACTTACGCCTTGGGTTGAGCGTGGGCCACAATGGCCGTGATCAGCTGGCTGAGGTCGGCGCGATCCTGCAGCACCTCCGACGCTTTGCCAGACAGGGCGGATTGGCGTTCGGGTGTCAGGCCGTTCAGGGCCGTGGAAAGGTTGGCGCCATCGGTGGCAAGGCAGGCACCGGCTGCATCAAGCCTTGCAAAGACCTCGGCAAAGTTGTGCAGCGAAGGGCCATGGATCAGGGCTGAACCATAGGCGGCAGGTTCAAAGGGCGTGTGCCCGCCATGGTTGGCAAAGCTGCCGCCAATAATCGTGGCCCCTGCTGCGGCATACCACATGCCCATCTCTCCGGTCGTATCGGCCAGAAAGACTGGATGAGCAGGGTCCGGCATGGCGCCCTGGCTGCGGCGGGCAAAGGGCAGGCCGTGGCTGGTAATCGCTTGCGCCACCTCGTCGCCGCGCGTGGCGTGGCGGGGGGCAAGGATCAGATGGTCAAACAGCGCACGGCTGGCCATGAAGGCGGTCAGGATCAGCGCCTCTTCGCCGGGGTGGGTTGAGGCGGCAAGCAGGGTGCGGGCGCGGGGCAGGGGGCCGGGTGTGGCATCCGCAGCCATGACCCCGGCCTTCAGGTTCAGCCGTGCGCCAAGTGCCGCGGTTTGCAGGCCAAGGGCAACAAACCGCGCCTCGGACGCGGCATCCTGCGCCGACAGGAAGGTGACAGCCCCCAGCATCCGTCGCATCAGCCCGCCTGCCAACCGCCAGCGCCGGGCCGAACGTTCAGACAGCCGCGCGCCAATGTAGATGACAGGCACGCCTTGCGCCTTGGCGGCGGCAATCCGCGCGGGCCAGAATTCATTTTCCACCACCACCAGCGCGCGGGGTCTGATCGCACGCAGCAGACGCGCGGATGCGCCGCCAGCATCAAAGGGCGCTAGGCTGACGCGCAGCCCCGCAATGCCCCAGCCTGCCACCAAGGCGCGTCCGGTGGCCGTGTTCGTGGTCACAAGCACCGCACTCGTGGCCGATAAGGCCGCAATCACCGCGCGTGCCGAGGCAAGTTCACCCAAGGATGCGCCATGCACCCACCATTCGGCAGGTGGATGCGGCCCAAGGGCCAACCGCTCGCGCCATGCGCCCTTGGGCCAGCGCCCCGTCAGGGTGGCCAGCAGCATCACAGGCAGGGCAAGCGCCATGATCAGGCGGTAAAGGATCACGCGGGGTTCCTTGGCAAGACGGCCCTGCCTAGCCAAGCACGCCTGCGCCCGCAAGACCAGTTGGCGGCTTGCGCCCCGGCCAATCGGTCGCCGCATGCCAGCATTGGCCCATCGCCAGCACCGCCGCATCCGCCCCCGTGCGCCCGATGATCTGCATGCCCATCGGCAGGCCATTTTCACTGAACCCCACGGGAATGTTCAGGGCAGGCAGGCCAATCAGGCTGACCGGCACCACAACCTCCATCCAGCGGTGATAGGTATCCATGGCCACGCCGTTGATGGTGTGCGGCCAGCGCCAGTCATGCGGAAAGGGCCAGACCTGCGCCGAGGGCATGATCAGGTAATCATAGGTATCAAACAGCCGTGCCGCACGTGCAAACCAGCGCGACCGGATCACGCTGGCCGCATGTACGGCTGCGGCCGAAAGATGCAGGCCCTGTTCAATCTCCCAGATCGTTTCGGGTTTGGTCAGGGCGCGCTGTGCGGCATTGTCATAAAGGCCGCGTTTGGCGCCTGCGTTCAGCATGGCGCGCAGGGTGACCCATGAATGCCACAGATCAGGGGCCGGAAAGGGCGGCGGCAGGGGATCAATATCGCAGCCCATCTCCGCAAACACCTGCAAGCCCGCCTCGCACAAGGCCAGAATACCCGGTTCAAACGGATAGGCCCCGCCCCAGTCACCCAGCCAGCCAATGCGCTTGCCCTTGGGGCTTATGCTCAGAAGGCTGGCAAAGTCCTGCCCGGCGCGGCCAAAGGGCACTTCGGCGTTTTCACCCGCCTGCACCGCCAGCAGGTTAGCCACATCTTCCACCGTGCGCCCCATGGGGCCTTCGGTGGCAAGTGTGGCCAGAAACGTGTCACCATCCGCATCGCCGGGCACAAGGCCCCATGTCGGGCGAAAGCCGTAGACGTTGCAGAAGGCTGCCGGGTTGCGCAAGGACCCCATCATGTCAGACCCATCCGCCACGGGTACCATGCGCGCCGCCAGCGCCGCCGCCGCCCCGCCGGATGATCCACCCGCCGTGCGCGTGGTGTCGTAAGGGTTGCGCGTTGCCCCGAAGAC
>JBJOQW010000175.1:0-19517 GCA_046049665.1 Pseudomonadota bacterium
AGCCTTGGCCAGCCTGCCCGAAGAATTGCCCCGCATGGCCTTTGTTGCGCTGATCGTGGTGGTTGTGATGGCCCTGATCTGGCGCCCCCTGACGCTGGCCAGCTTTGACGAAGGCTTTGCCCGCAGCATCGGCCTGCCGGTGCGGATGATCTCGGCCGGGCTTGTGGCGCTTGCGGCACTGGCCGCTGTTGCGGCCTTTTCAGCTGTCGGTTCGATCCTTGTGATCGCCATGCTTGTCTGCCCCCCCGCCGCCGCCCGCCTGCTGACACGGTCCGTGCGCGCGCAGGTCAGCCTGAGCCTGGCTTTTGCCACTACCTCGGCCGTGCTGGGCTATGTGCTGGCGGGCTACGGGCCCCTGTGGCTGGGCTTGGGCGCCTCGGTCTCGGCTGCGGGCATGATCGCGGTGGTTGCGGGGCTGATCCTTGCTGGAGCAATTGTGATCAGCGGGCGGAAATCCTGACTGGATCGGCGCGGACCTGTCGCCTAGGCTGGGGCCATGCGGTATCTTGTTCTGTGCCTTGCCCTGTTTGCATCGCCGGCCCTTGCCGACAGTTTCGGCGGCTGGGAATTTGACCCACCTGATGGCTATGAGCTGACCCCCGGCACATACGGCGTCACCTACAAAGGTCCCAACGGCGGCTTCATCTTTGCCACCAGCACGCTTGCCAGTGATGCCCGCAGCGCCGCCGAAGCCTTTGCCGCCGAAGCCTTGCCAGTTGGCAGCCAGCGCAATGAGCTAAGCACCGAGTTCCGGGATGACGGCGCAGAGGCTTCGTTCTGGATCGTTTCGGACGGTGCTATGAATTATCTGCAGATGACGGTGGTCAATGATGGCCACACCAGCACCGCGCTGTTCATCACGCCCGTGCAGGATGCCGAACAGATCAGCGCTGAAACCAAGGCCCTGCTGGGTGCGACCTTTGCCCCGCCCGAGGCGCTGACCACCCCGCCCGCCAGCACCCTGCCGCCCGTGGCCTTCCCGGACCCGCCCCCGCCAGACCGCGTGGCCACCACGCGGTCACGCATGACCATCGCGCAGGCGCGCGCGGCGGGTGTGGACCCTGACCTTTCGCTGCTGCCCGGCACCTATGATTGCTATGTCACCTCGGAACCCCGCGCCGTTGATGCCCGCCCCGACCTGCGCATCATCAATGACCTTGGCCAGCGCTATACGCTGACCGATGGCAGCCGCAGCCAAAGCGGCACATGGTTTGTGCGGCCGGATGACACGTTCGACAACGTGGTGCAGTTCACAGCGCCCATTGATGATTACATCCTGATCAACAGCTACGATGGGCTTGGCCAAACCTTTTCGCTGGACCGCCCCGAACGCGATGCCGACATGACCTGCGTGCAGGACGGCCCGCCGCTGGAAGCGCAGTTGCAGGCGATGGCCGCTGTGGCACCCGTCAAGGGAGCCATGGATTGCACCGGGGTGGATGGTGGCACGTTCAAGCTACTGTATGGCAATGGCACCTATATCGTGAATGGCCAGCGCGGCAGCTATGTGGCGGCACTTGAGGGTGATTACGATAACTGGCGCGGCAAGATGACGTTTTCGGGCGGGCCATATGACCTGCTGGATGGCGAGATGACGGCAGAAGACGGCACGCAGACCCTGACCATCAGCGAGACATGGAGTGAGGGGTCGATCTTCTATTCCTCGTCCGAGACGACCTACACGGCCATCTGCCGCAGCCCTGCCCCTGCCCGCCTGCCGCCCCTTTATGGCCCCGACCCTGCCCCTGCCACGGCAGACCCTTCGGGCGGATTGCCGCCGGGGCTGTACCGGTCTTTCGAAGGGCGCACGCAGTTCAATGGCACCATAGCGAATTTCGTTTTCCTTGAGATCTTTACCTACATCGCCCCCGGCGGGCGCATTATTGTGGAACCGGATCTGGAGCATTTCCAATCCCTGCCCGATTGCAGCCGCACCACGCCATCGGGCGAAGAGGTTTGCGGCGAATACCGCACCATCGGCCCGCAATTCAGCTATCGCGATGAGCGCGATTTTGACGCAGATGCATGGTCTGACAATGAACCCTTCGCGCTGACAGACACCGGCTATACCGTGGGTGATATCGCCTATACGCGCGTCTTGCCGCCATCGGCTGCGGACCTGACGGGGCAATGGGTTGCGGCTGATTTCACAGGTGGCGGGCCGGGCTTTGGTGGTGGCGTGGGAGTTTACACCGACAGCGACACACGCTGGACCTTTACGCCGGACGGGCGGTTTGACTGGTATGAAAACAGCACGACCACCACACTGATCACGCCTGACCCCATTCTGGGCGGCGTCAGCGGCGGGGGCAGCAGCAGCAATGTGGATGGCGGCACGGGCCGCTTCACGCTCGATGACATCTGGCTGGACCTGCGCTTTGATGATGGCCGCACAAAACGCGTTTCGGTCTTCTTTCTGCCCGCAACGGCAGACAGCGCGGCCGTGCTGAATGTGGGTGGCGCAGACCTCAAGCCATTCTGAAACGGTCGCCATGGCAGGAAAGCGCTTGGCCCGCAGCGCAGTTGGGCTTATGAGGCGGCAAAGCAGACATCAGGTGCCCCATGCGCAATGCCACGATCACCCGCAAGACGAACGAGACGGAGATTTCCGTCAGCGTGAACCTTGACGGCACGGGCATACATGCGAACAAGACAGGCGTGGGGTTCTTTGACCACATGCTGGATCAGCTGGCACGCCACGCGCTGATCGACATGGACCTGCGGGCCACGGGCGATCTGCATATTGATGACCATCACACGGTCGAGGATGTTGGCATTGCCATCGGGCAGGCCCTGACCAAGGCTTTGGGCGACAAGCGTGGCATCCGGCGCTATGGCGAATGTGCCTTGCCGATGGATGACGCGCAGGTGCGCTGCGCGCTTGATCTGTCGGGGCGGCCTTACCTTGTGTGGAACGTGGCCTTTCCGACGGCCAAGATCGGCACGTTTGATACCGAACTGGTGCGCGAATTCTTTCAGGCGCTGGCCACGCATGGCGGCATCACGCTGCATGTGGACATGGTGCATGGCATCAACAGCCACCACATCGCCGAGGCCTGTTTCAAGGCCGTGGCGCGCGCCCTGCGCATGGCGGTTGAGGCTGATCCGCGGTCAAGCGGCATTCCATCGACCAAGGGCACGCTGTGACGCTGACAGTTCTGGTTGATTACGACAGCGGCAACCTGCATTCGGCCGCCAAGGCCTTTGCGCGCATGGCCGCCGAGGTGGGCGCGGGTGATGTGCTGGTCACGCGCCGGGCCGAAGATGTGGCGCGCGCTGACCGGATCGTGCTGCCGGGTGACGGGGCCTTTCCGGCCTGCCGCGCAGCATTGGATGCGCAAGGCGGGCTGTTTGCGGCGATTGAAGAAGCGGTGGGCCGGGGCAGGCCCTTCCTTGGCATCTGTGTGGGCATGCAGATGATGGCGACATGGGGCCGCGAATATGCCGATACGCCAGGTTTTGGCTGGATCGGCGGCGAAGTGGTGCGCATTGTGCCCAGTGATGCGGCCCTGAAGGTGCCGCATATGGGGTGGAATGACCTTGTGATCGACCATCCGCATCCGGTGCTGGCGGGGCTTGCCACGGGCGACCACGCCTATTTCGTACACTCCTACCAGATGCGCGTGGATGATCCGGCGCAGCGGCTGGCGCATTGCGACTATGCAGGCGATGTGACGGCGATCATCGGGCGTGACAACATGGTGGGCACGCAGTTCCACCCGGAAAAATCCCAATCCACCGGCCTGCGCCTGATTGCGAATTTCTTGCAATGGAAGCCATAGACACCTCGCGCTTGCAGGCGATCCTTGCAAAAATCGAACATGAGGCTGCAAAGGCCACGGATCGCGGCCATGTCGCCACCTATATCCCCGAACTTGCCAAGATCGATCCTGCACAGTTCGGCATTGCCGTGGCCTTGCCAGATGGCACCACGCTGACCGCTGGCGATGCCGCCACGCCCTTTTCGATCCAGTCCATTTCCAAGGTCTTCATGCTGGCCATCGCTTTGGGGCGTCTGGGTGATCAGCTTTGGCAACGTGTGGGGCGTGAACCATCTGGCCTTGCCTTCAATTCGATCCTGCAGCTGGAGCGTGAAAAGGGCATTCCGCGCAATCCTTTCGTCAACGCAGGCGCCATTGCTGTAACCGATGCCGTGCTGGCAGGCCATCAGCCCCGCGATGTGCTGGGCGAACTGCTGCGCTTTATCCGCATGTGCGCCGAAGATGACGACATCCACATCAACAAGGCAGTCGCCGCATCAGAACAGGCCACCGCGCACCGCAACATTGCCCTTGCCGAATTCATGGCGGCAGAGGGCAACCTGCGCAATCCGGCCGCGTTGACCATTGGCACCTATGTGCACCAATGCGCCGTGGAAATGACCTGCGCGCAGCTTGCCCGTGCGGGGCGGTTCCTGACCAATGCGCCCGGCGCACCGCGGCTTGTCTCGCCTGCCCGCGTGCGGCGGATCAACGCGCTGATGATGATGTGCGGCCATTATGACGGGTCGGGCGAGTTTGCCTATCGCGCGGGCCTGCCCGGCAAATCGGGCGTTGGGGGCGGCATTCTGGCCGTGGCACCGGGGCGCGCGTCGATAGCCGTGTGGTCACCGGGGCTGAACGAACGCGGCAATTCCAAGCTCGGCTCCGCCGCGATTGAAACCCTGACCCGAGAAACCGGCTGGTCAGTGTTCGGCTGATTTCAGACAACGCTTGCAGCGGCGAAACCCCTCCGCCTCGGCCGCTGCAACCGATGCGTAAAGCAGGACATTCTTCGCAAGTGGCGTGCGCGCAGGGCAACCCTGAATGCACACGATCCCGGTGCTGACCACCCCATAAGCCCCCAAGAACGCACCCTTGGCCGCCAGTATGGCATGGCCAGCCTCGGTGATCGGAACACCCGTCAAACCTGCCCGTTTCATGCCCTGCACCCCCTGCCCTACATCATCACATTATCGCCAGAACGCCCCGCTGTGGCGACCCGGTTCTTGCGGATATGCCTTGCATCGGTGCAGCTTGGCCCCGAACAGTCCCTTCTGTTCACTTTTGCAAATGAGTGGAAATCATGCGTGTCTTGCCCCTTGCCCTTCTTGCCCTGATGTCGTCCCCTGCCCTTGCCGATGGCCTTCTGCGAGATCTGTCAACCCTGCAGGTGAATACCGCCCGCCTTGGCCCCGGCCAGTGGGAGTTTCGTCTGGAACCCGACCGCGCCACCTTTTTCTGTCTTGGCTGCGCTGGCAACGCAATGATTGATGTGAAGACCGGACGGCAGAATGATGGCACGGAAGGCCGTGTGCGATCAGGCGAAACCAGTTTTGAAACGCTGGAGGCCCAATGTCAGGCGCGTGATCCATCGTGCAAACTGGAAGGGCTTGACCTGGGCCCGGCTGTAGGCTGGATGACCAGTTATGGCGTGGGCAGTCAGGCCGCGCATACGATTGTGGTGATCCGCGATGGCGACCTGATCACCGCCCGCGTTCTTGGCTCTGATGCGGGCACCACCCGGCAAACCGCTGATGCGGTGGTCGCGCAAATCCTGCCCGCCATCATCGGCGAATAGGGTCGCGCCACTGGCGCGACCCGCTTCTTGCGCGCGTCAGTTCACGCGGGTCCAGGTGCCGCCATCACGGCAAATGCCCAGAACGCAGCCTTTGACGGCAAGGCTGTTCCCGTTCAGCTGCATTTCCGAGTTATAGGTCTTGTCACGGTCAGGCGAATAGACCTTGCCATCGTCATAGGCGCCGTCGCCAACGGCAACCATATCCCAGATGATCTGGCGGCCCACATTCGGGCTTTCAATCTCGGCGCCTGATCCGTCAAACGCCTTGATCAGCACGCCGCAGAAGGCAGCGCCACAGGCCGATACCTGAATGTGCCCGAAATTGCCGTTATCGTCTGGCTTGGTCTTCCAGACACCTTCCACCGGATCAGCCATCGCCGCACCCGCAGCAAAGACCATTGCTGTCGCCAAAAGCAGTTTCTTCATGATCGAACCTCCCTGTTCTTGGGCACTATCCTTGCCACAGCCAGAAACCCGATCAAGCATGACGCCGCGTCCCTTGGCAAAACTCTGCGAACCTGCGAAATGGCCCCCGAACGGAGGCCTGCAATGATCCTGTACCCAGCGATTGATCTGAAAGACGGCAACTGCGTGCGGCTGTTGCGCGGCGATATGGATGCGGCCACAGTGTTTGGCACCGATCCTGCAGCGCAGGCGCGGGCCTTTCAGGATGCGGGCTGCCAATGGGTGCATCTGGTGGATCTGAACGGAGCCTTTGCGGGCGTGCCGGTGAACGGTGCTGCGGTCGAGGCGATTCTGGCGGCGATCAGCGTGCCTGCGCAACTGGGTGGCGGCATCCGCGATATGGCGACGATTGCTCGCTGGCTGGAGCGGGGCCTTGCGCGGGTGATCCTTGGCACGGTGGCGGTAGAGAACCCGGACCTCGTGCGCGCGGCGGCGCGGGAATACCCCGGCAAGATCGCCGTCGGGATTGATGCGCGGGCGGGCCGCGTGGCGACCAAGGGCTGGGCGACCGAGACGGATATCATGGTCACCGACCTTGCGCGCCAGTTTGAAGACGAGGGCGTGGCGGCCATCATCTACACCGACATTGACCGCGATGGCGCGATGGGCGGGCCGAACATTGCGGCGACCGAGGCGCTGGCACGCGCGGTTTCCATTCCGGTCATCGCCTCGGGCGGGGTGTCATCCATGGCCGATCTTCTGGCCCTGCGCGATACAGGCGTGATTGCGGGGGCGATTTCGGGGCGTGCGCTGTATGACGGGGCGATTGATCTGTCACAAGCAATCAGGGCGCTTTCGGCCTGAACAGCAGGGCCACCGCCCCCACGATTTTTCTACGGAAAATCACGCAGCGCCCTGATTTTTCGTAGAAAAATCGTGGGCGTCAAAACGGCACGTCGTCATTCATCCCGGCACTATCGGCATCCATCACAAAGCGCGCGACAATCTTTTTGTCGCCCGCCTTGTCAAACCGGATATCCAGCTTGTCGCCCTCGATCCCCACCACGGTGCCATAGCCGAACTTGACGTGAAACACCCGGTCGCCCCGGCTGTAGGCCGACACGGCTGTTGCATCAATCACCACATGGCGGCTTTCCTGTGGCTGGCCCATCCCGCGCTGGCCCGCCCGTTCCTGCATCCGCCGCCAACCGGGTGAGTTATAAACATCGGCCTTGGTCGCGCGGTCCTCAATGGCTGACCCAAAGCCGATATTGGCCGCCGCCCCAAAGCCGCCGCCGTACTGCCCTCGTAGAGGTTCAACTTCAACATGGGCGCTTGGCAATTCGTCAATGAAGCGGCTGGGCATCTGGCTTTGCCATTGGCCATAAACCCGGCGGTTTGAGGCAAAGGATATTGTGCACAGCTCTTCGGCGCGCGTGATGCCGACATAGGCCAGACGGCGTTCCTCTTCCAAACCCTTGGCGCCGCTTTCGTCCATGCTGCGCTGGCTGGGGAACAGGCCATCTTCCCAGCCCGGCAGGAAGACCACGGGGAATTCAAGGCCTTTGGCGGCATGCAGCGTCATGATCGAGATTTTCTCGGCCGCCTCGTCTGTCTCATTGTCCATGATAAGCGATACATGTTCGAGGAAACCCTGCAGGTTTTCGAACTGCTCCAAGGCCTTGACCAGTTCCTTCAGGTTCTCCAGCCGCCCCGGCGCATCGGGTGTCTTGTCGTTCTGCCACATCTCGGTATAGCCCGATTCCTCCAGAATCGTTTCGGCCAGCCGGATATGGTCATAGTCAGCTTTCAGCGTTTCTGCATGCCAGCGGTCAATCCCATCGCAGAACGCGCGCAACTGGCCCGCGCCCTTGCCGCCAATCCCACCGCGCGCCAACAGCGCCCGCGCGCCAGACAGCAGCCCCCCCTGCCCGTCGCGCGCAGAACGCTGGATATCTGCCGTGGCCTTGTCGCCAAGCCCGCGCTTGGGCACGTTGACCACACGCTCAAACGCCAGATCATCATCGGGTGATACGGCAAGCCGGAAATAGGCCATCGCATCACGGATTTCCTGCCGTTCATAGAAACGCGGGCCCCCGATCACCCGGTAGGGCAGGCCGATAGTCAGGAACCGGTCCTCGAACGCGCGCATCTGGTGAGACGCCCGGACGAGGATAGCAATTTCCTCTAGTCCGAACTCACGAGGCAGTGGATGATTGGCGCGCCCTGCTTCAGTGAAAGCTTGTTCTCGTGCAAGCGTGACTTCATGAATGTCACCGCCATGACCAGACGAGACCAACCCACCTTTCGACCGCCGATCAGCTTCTTGAAAAGCAGTTTTTGACCGAGCGTTTCTCCGACGTTTCGCAAATGCAGAGCGGCCAGATTTAAGGTCTTCAATCTGCTCTGATATCCAACGCGCTTCTTCTTCCCCGTCCCAAACGCCGATCAATTGAACCTTCTCGCCGGATTCCTCTTCGGTCCAAAGGGTCTTTCCTAATCGCGGCGAATTCTTTGCAATCACCCCACTAGCCGCCGCAAGGATATGCGCGGTCGAGCGGTAGTTCTGTTCCAGCCGCACCACCTGCGCGCCGGGAAAATCGGCCTCGAACCGCAGGATGTTGCCCACCTCGGCCCCGCGCCAGCCATAGATTGACTGGTCATCATCGCCGACACAGCAGATGTTCTTGTGCGATTGGGCCAGCAGGCGCAGCCACAGGTATTGGGCGACGTTGGTATCCTGATATTCATCCACCAGAATGTATTTGAACCAGCGCTGATACTGTTCCAGCACATCCGGATGTTTCTGAAAAATCGTGACCACATGCAGCAAAAGGTCACCGAAATCCGTGGCATTCAGCGCCTTGAGCCGGTCCTGATAGGCCTCGTACAGTTCCGTCCCGCGGTTGTTATAAGCACTGGCATCGGCGCTTGGCACGCGGTCGGGCGTCAAGGCGCGGTTCTTCCAGCCGTCAATCAGGCTGGCCAGCAGCCGCGCGGGCCAGCGCTTTTCATCAATGTTCGCCGCCACGATCAGTTGCTTTAACAGGCGCAGCTGATCATCCGTGTCCAGAATGGTAAAGTTCGACTTCAGCCCCACCAGTTCGGCATGCCTGCGCAGGATTTTCACCGAAAGGCTGTGGAACGTGCCCATCCAGGCCATGCCTTCGGCCACGTCGCCCAGCATGCGCCCGACGCGGTTCTTCATCTCGCGCGCGGCCTTGTTGGTGAAGGTGACCGACAGAATTTCGTTCGGCCGTGCCCGTCCCATGCGCAGCAAATGCACGATCCGCGCCGTCAGCGCCTTGGTCTTGCCCGTGCCTGCCCCCGCCAGCATCAGCACCGGGCCATCCAGCGCCTCGACGGCTGCGCGTTGCGCGGGGTTCAGATCATCCAGATAGGGCGCGGCGCGCGCACCCAGTGCCCGCTGCGACAGCGGCACCGCCGCCTCAAACGCCTCTGCTTCGTCCCAATCGTTCATGCCCGCCACCCTAAACCGGGATTCGCGCGAATTAAAGAACTGTTCCGGTATTGTTCACACAAATCTGCCAAAGGCACCAGATTTCAGCGCAAAACGCCCCATTCCCGGCGCATTTCTTGGGCAAGATACACCCTGAAAGGGTAGTGGCCATGCTCGACAACAGCTTTTTGCGCAGCATCATCATTATGGTCTGTGTCAGCGCCGTCCTTGGCCTGCTTGGCCGGATCATGGCGGGACGAAAACCGGCGCTTGACGAAGACGACGACGGCATGATTGCACCGAACCGGGTGGCCATGGGGGCCTTTGCCCTGTTGTGCCTGCTGATTGGCGGGGTTGCTGGCTGGGCGGCCCTGACTGACGCTGATGCGCTTGTGCCCGCTGGCCTACTTTCCGTTGCGTTCCTGAGCTTTTCTGCCGTGATGGGCACCAGCCTGATGCCTGTCTATAACATCGAATGGTCCGAAGATGGCGTGACAGGCCCGGTCTCACTTTGGTTTCCGCCATTTGGCCCGCAGCGGGGCACGATCTATTGGGAGAAGATCGACAGCGTGGGCAAGGACAACATGGGCAACTTCTATATCGAAGATCGTGACGGGCGCCGCATCAGGTGGAATTTCGCCTACAACGGCTTTCCCGTGCTGATGCTGCGCATCGAAGAAGAATGTCCTTGGCTGTTCGAACAGAACACGCCCCAGCATGGCTGACGCCCTGGCAGCATAAGGGGCCTATTCTGCGGTCGCGGTAGCCCCAATCGCATCAAAGACGGCGTCCAGTTCTGTTGCCGCCGCAGTCAGTGCCTCGCCACCTTCATCGGCATAGGGCGCAAAGACGTGGCTGGGTCTTTTCCAGGACAATGTCGCCGTGCCGTCTGCGTCTTCTGTCACATAGAACCGGATCGGCGCCTCGATCATGGCCGCCGTCGAAAGCGGCAGGATGCGGATGGCAAAGCGCGCATGAAACACGCCGATCACGCGGTTGCCGGGCAAGGTGACGCCCAGCTTGGCTGCAGCCGCCGTTGGCCCGGCCTCGGTCACCACGTTCATCTCATGTGCGGCCACCGATGTCTTGACGGCCTCGACCAGCCCGTCAAACGGCATGGCGGTATCAATCACCACCCAGCCGTCACGCGGGGCGATTTCGGCTTGGGCGGGCAGGCTGATGGCAAGGGCCATTCCAACTGCCAGTGTCAAACTGCGCAAGGACATGTGTCACCTCTGATTGTTGTTGCAGCGCCAGCAAAGCGCACCCGCACGCGCAATGCAAAACCTGCATGCCGTGATGCCGCAAAGGTGTGCCAGCGTGATGGCGCGTGAGGTTCACATTTCTGTCACCACCCCCCTTGCGCCGCGTTGCAGCATGCCTAAGGTGCTTGGGTCTGCCCACGGTCTGCCAAAGGAACCGCCCATGCCCGAATTCAAGAAAATCCTGATCGCGAACCGGGGCGAAATTGCCATTCGCATCATGCGCGCGGCCAATGAGATGGGCAAGAAAACCGTGGCTGTCTATGCCGAGGAAGACAAGCTTTCGCTGCACCGTTTCAAGGCGGATGAAGCCTACCGGATTGGCGAAGGGCTGTCGCCCGTGGGGGCCTATCTGAGCATCCCGGAGATTATCCGCGTGGCCAAGATGGCGGGGGCCGATGCGGTGCATCCGGGCTATGGGCTGCTGTCGGAAAACCCGGATTTTGTCGAGGCGTGTGATCAGGCGGGTATCACCTTTATCGGCCCGCGCGCCGAAACCATGCGCGCTTTGGGCGACAAGGCATCGGCGCGGCGGGTGGCGATGGCGGCAGGTGTGCCGGTCATTCCAGCGACGGAAGTGCTGGGCGATGACATGGCCCTGGTCAAGAAACAGGCCGCCGAGGTGGGCTATCCGCTGATGCTCAAGGCCTCATGGGGCGGCGGCGGGCGGGGCATGCGGCCGATCCTGAACGAGGGCGAACTGGAAGCCAAGGTGCGCGAAGGCCGTCGCGAGGCGGAAGCAGCCTTTGGCAACGGTGAGGGCTATCTGGAAAAGATGATCCTGCGCGCACGCCATGTTGAGGTGCAGATTCTGGGCGACAAGCATGGCAACATCTACCACCTGTGGGAACGGGACTGCACGGTGCAGCGCCGCAACCAGAAGGTGGTTGAACGCGCACCTGCCCCCTACCTGACGCCGGAACAGCGGGCAGAAGTCTGCGAAATGGGCCGCAAGATCTGTGCGCATGTGGATTACGAATGCGCGGGCACGGTCGAATTCCTGATGGATATGGACAGCGGCAAATTCTACTTCATCGAAGTGAACCCGCGTGTGCAGGTCGAACATACTGTGACAGAGGAAGTCACGGGCATCGACATCGTGCAGGCGCAAATCCTGATCGAGGAAGGCAAGACACTGGCCGAGGCGACGGGCATTGCGCGGCAGGAAGATGTGGTGCTGAACGGCCATGCGGTGCAGTGCCGCGTCACCACCGAAGACCCGCTGAACAACTTTATCCCTGATTATGGCCGCCTGACCGCCTACCGTTCGGCCACGGGCAACGGCATCCGGCTGGATGGCGGCACGGCCTATGCAGGTGGGGTGATCACGCGGTATTACGATTCACTTCTGGTGAAGGTGACGGCGCATGCGCAGACGCCGGAAAAGGCGATTGCGCGGATGGACCGGGCCTTGCGCGAATTCCGTATCCGGGGGTTGGCGACGAATATCGAATTCGTCATCAACCTGCTGAAACACCCGACGTTTCTGGACAATACCTATACGACGAAATTCATCGACACGACGCCTGACCTGTTCCAGTTCAAGAAGCGCCGGGACCGGGCGACAAAGATCCTGACCTATATCGCCGATATCACGGTGAACGGGCACCCCGAAACCGCAGGCCGCCCGAAACCGGCAGCCGAGGCGCGCACACCGCGTGCGCCAAAGCTGCTGACGGAAACGCCGGCCACGGGCACGCGCAACCTGCTGGAACAGAAGGGCCCGCAGGCTGTGGCGGACTGGATGAAGGCGCAGAAAAAGGTTCTGATCACCGACACGACCATGCGTGACGGGCACCAATCCCTGCTGGCCACGCGCATGCGGTCGATTGACATGATCCGCGTGGCCCCCGCCTATGCCGCCAACCTGCCGCAACTGTTTTCCGTGGAATGTTGGGGTGGGGCGACATTTGACGTTGCCTACCGCTTCTTGCAGGAATGCCCATGGCAGCGCCTGCGCGATCTGCGCGCGGCCATGCCCAACCTGATGACGCAGATGCTGCTGCGCGCATCGAATGGCGTGGGGTACACCAACTACCCCGACAACGTGGTGCAGGCATTTGTCAAACAGGCCGCGATCGCCGGGGTTGATGTGTTCCGTGTGTTTGACAGCCTGAACTGGGTTGAAAACATGCGCGTGGCCATGGATGCCGTGGTCGAAGCGGGCAAGGTCTGCGAAGGCACGGTCTGCTACACGGGCGATATTCTTGATCCGGCGCGCGCCAAGTATGACCTGAAATACTACGTCTCGCGCGGGATCGAGCTGAAGGCCGCAGGCGCGCATGTGCTGGGCCTGAAGGATATGGCGGGCCTTCTGAAGCCCGCTGCCGCGCGCCTGCTCGTCAAGGCGTTGAAGCAAGAGGTGGGCCTGCCCATCCACTTCCACACGCATGATACGTCAGGTGCCGCCGCCGCCACGATCCTTGCGGCCTGTGATGCGGGCGTTGATGCCGTGGATGCGGCGATGGATGCTTTCTCTGGCGGCACATCGCAGCCCTGCCTTGGGTCGATTGTCGAGGCGCTGCGCCATACCGACCGTGACACGGGGCTGGACATCGCCGCCATCCGGCAGATTTCCAACTATTGGGAGGCCGTGCGCGGCCAGTATGCCGCGTTCGAATCCGGCATGGCGGCCCCCGCGTCCGAGGTTTACCTGCACGAAATGCCCGGCGGGCAGTTCACCAACCTGAAAGCCCAAGCGCGGTCCTTGGGCCTTGAAGAACGCTGGCACGAAGTGGCGCAGGCCTATGCCGATGCCAACCAGATGTTCGGCGATATCGTCAAGGTAACACCTTCATCCAAGGTGGTGGGCGACATGGCGCTGATGATGGTGGCGCAGAACCTGACGCGCGCGCAGGTCGAAGACCCCGCCGTTGACGTGTCTTTCCCGGATTCCGTGGTGGACATGCTGAAAGGCAACCTTGGCCAACCCCATGGCGGCTGGCCTGCGGCCATTCAGGCCAAGGTGCTGAAGGGTGACACACCCCTGACCACCCGCCCCGGTGCCACCTTGCCGCCTGTTGATCTGGCTGCCGTGCGCGCCAAACTGGCCGCCGAACTGGCGACGGGGGGTGAGGATGAAGACCCGGAAACCGTGGATGATGAAGATCTGAACGGTTATCTGATGTATCCCAAGGTGTTCATGGATTACCGCGCGCGCCACCGCCTGTATGGCCCGGTGCGCACGCTGCCGACCAAGACCTTCTTCTACGGCATGGAGGCAGGCGAAGAGATCACGGCCGAGATTGACCCCGGCAAGACGCTGGAATTGCGCCTTCAGGCCGTGGGTGAAACCACGGATGATGGCGAGGTGAAGGTGTTCTTCGAACTCAATGGCCAGCCACGCGTGATCCGCGTGCCAAACCGTGCGATCAAGGCCAAGACGGCGGCCAAGCCCAAGGCGCAGGATGGCAACCCGGCCCATATCGGCGCACCGATGCCGGGGTCGATTGCATCGGTCGGGGTGAAGGCGGGGCAGAAGGTGAATGCAGGCGATCTTCTGCTGACGATCGAGGCGATGAAGATGGAAACCGGCTTGCATGCCGACCGCGCAGGTGTGGTCAAGGCGGTACTAGTGCATCCGGGTAGCCAGATCGAGGCGAAAGATCTGCTGGTGGAACTGGAATAATGATCCACGCGGCGATCATCGCGCTGATGCTGCTGGCAGTCACGCCTGCGCTGGCGCAAGACCCGGTCACGCCCTTTGCGGCCGATGATGCGACGATGAACGGGGCCATCGCCGAGGCGCAACGCACACTGCCGCTGTTTCTGGCCAATGCGCTGGACGCCGAAGGCGTCGGGCGCGATGGCACGGGCGTCAAGGTGGGTATGCCAACAGTGCCGGGTGGTGCGATGGAGTTGGAACACATCTGGGTCACACCGTTCCGCCTGTGGCCCGATGGCACGCTGTCTGGTTATCTGGCGAATGAGCCGGTTGAACTGGGTGCCTTGCGCCAGGGCGACCGGGTGGATTTCACGCAAGACCAGATCAGCGATTGGAGCGTGGTCAATCTGCAGGGCAAACTGTTTGGCAACTACACCAGCCGGGTGATGCATGGCGCCGGGGCCTTTGGCGACACGCCGTTCGATGATATCTTTGCCGAAAACCCGGTGCCGCTGGACTGGAAATAGGTGGCCATGCCCGGCCCCATTGTTGTTTATCTGCACGGATTTCCCGGTGGGCCGGGGGAGTTGGGCCTGTTCGGCCCGCCCCCTGACTGGGCTGCAGCGGCCTTTGTGCCGGATCGCGCGGCAGATGCGCCGGGCTTGTCTTTTGCGCAATATTGCGATGATCTGGCGCAGCGCGTGTCCTTGCGGGCTGCAGGGCGGCCCCTGCACCTGATCGGCTTTTCGCTGGGCGCACGGGTGGCGCTGGAACTGGCCTTGCGCGTGGGCGGGCAGGTGGCGCGGGTCACGCTGATTTCTGCGGCAGGGCCACTGGACGGCACAGACCACCTGTGCCTGATGGCAGGCCGCGCGGTGTTTGGCATGGCCGCCACCCGGCCAAGGTTGTTTGCGCGCATGGCGGCGGTGCAAGGCTGGGTCGGGCGGCATTTTCCGGGGCTGTTGCGGCGGGCGCTGTTCGGGCCGAACGGTGAGGCGGGCCTTGATGTGGCGGGGTTTGACACCCGCACCACCGCCCTGTTGCAGCACTGCTTTGCAATGGGCACAACCGGATACCAGCGCGAGGTTCTGGCCTACGTGCAGCCATGGTCAACCCTGCCGGGGCGCATAACAGCGCCCGTCACCATCTGGCAGGGCAGCGCCGATGGCTGGACGCCGCCCGTGATGGCAGAAAACCTGTGCCGCCTGTTGCCACAGGCCACGCTGCACCACGTTGCAAGCGCGGGCCATTATGGCACCCTGCGTCATGTTCTGGCGCGGGGTGACTGGCACGGCTAAGACACCGCCCTTTTCCCGTGCGGCGTTTTGCGCCAAGCTGGCATGAAACCACACAAGGCTGGCCCATGACCCTGACGATCACCCCCCTTTACGCCGCGCCGATCACCCTGCTGTTCATGTATCTGGCAATCCGCGTGATCCGCTACCGCCGCAGCGAACGTGTGGCCTTTGGTGATCAGGGCGATCAGGCGTTGCTGCGCCTGATGCGTGCACATGGCAATTGCGCGGAATATGCGCCACTGGGGCTGATCCTGCTGGGCATGGCTGAACTGGCGGGGGCCGGGGCCATGGGCCTGCATCTGGCGGGGGCATTGCTGGTGCTGGGGCGCGTGGTGCATGGCGTGGGCCTTGCGCATTATCCGCGTGTGATCAACTGCCGCGTGGTTGGAATTCTGGCGACCTTTACCAGCTATCTGGTCTGCCTTGGGCTGGCGCTGTTCTAGGGTCTGGACAAACGCCTGCAAAGGGCCTTCCCTTCGGTCAGCCAAAGGATGCGCCCCATGACCAACCTGCTTGCCACCCATGATGCCACTGCCCTTGCCGCCATGGTGGCGCAGGGTGAGGTCAGCCCGACCGAACTGCTCGACATGGCGCTGGCCGCCACCGCGCGGCTGAACCCCGCGCTGAATGCCGTGGTGCTGGTGCAAGAACCCGTCGCCCGCGACGCCATTGCCAAGGGCCTGCCCACCGGGCCGTTTCAGGGCGTGCCCTTCCTGCTGAAGGATCTGGGCTGTGAGGCCGTGGATTTCCCGTCGCACAACGGCTCGCGCCTGCTGGCGGGTACGCGCTACCCCCGCAATTCCGCCATCTATGACCGCATCGCTGCCACCGGCGTTGTCACCTTTGGCCGCACCACCAGCCCCGAAGGCGGCATTGGTGCTGCCACCGAATCCGCCGTTTATGGCGCGCCCACGCGCAACCCCTGGAACCTTGACCACACGCCCGGTGGATCATCGGGAGGCGCGGGGGCTGCCGTGGCTGCGGGTATTGTACCCTTTGCCCATGGGTCTGATGGCGGCGGATCGGTGCGCATCCCGGCCAGCAACTGCGGCCTTTTCGGTTTCAAACCCACCCGCGCGCGCCTGCCGGATGGCCCCTATGCGGGTGAAGGCTGGGCCGGCATGGCGATTGACGGGTTTTTGACCAAATCCGTGCGCGACAGCGCCACCATGCTCGATGCCTGCATGGGCGCTGATCCCGGCGCGCCCTATGCGGCCCCGCACATGCCCGTCACCCACAGCGCCGCCATTACGCGCCCACCCAAACGCCTGCGCGTGGCCCTGTGCGACACCACCTTCACCGGCACCGCGATTGACCCACAGGTCCGCGCCGCCGTGCTGGATACCGCGCGCCTGCTGGAAAGCATGGGCCACCACGTCACACCCGCACGGCCCACTGCCGACATCACCATGATGATGCATGCCTGGACCGATATCGTCGCCGTCGGAACTGCCCTTTCCATTCAATCGGCCACAGGTGGCCGCGCGCCCACCGCGGATGAAATCGAAGGTGTTGGCCGTGGGGCATTCGCCTATGCCGCAACCCTTTCGCCCACGAGGTACCTGCAGGCCGTCGGGCAAATCCATGCCTTTGGCCGCCAGATGGCCACGTTCTTTGATGACCATGACATCCTGCTGTCAGCCACCATGGCCGAACCGCCCGCCCGCATTGGCCGCTTTAACCACGCGACGACGGATTATGTGGCCTACCGCATCGGCCCCACCGGCATCTTCGCCTATTCCCCCTTCTGCGCCGTATTCAACGCTTCAGGCCAGCCCGCCGCCTCCCTCCCCCTTGGCATGTCAGCCGAAGGCCTGCCCATCGGCATTCACCTTGCCGCCAGCTTCGGCGACGATGCGAACCTGATCGCGCTTTGCGCAGAAATTGAACAGGCCGCACCTTGGATTGATCGGCGGGCACAGCGGCGCGCGCCCCTTGGGGTTGAGTGACCGAAAGAAGGCTTGCAAAGTGCCGGGAATCGCCCCCTGATATGATCAAATGGGGCGTCAGACCCCAGCCATCGGGAGCTTGCCCTTGACCGACGCCATCGCCGTTACGGCCCAAGATATCGTCAAGACCTTTGGTCAGGGCGCACATGCCGTCAACGCATTGGACCATGTCACGGTCGACATTCGGCGCGGTGAGTTCTTTACGCTGCTGGGCCCATCGGGCTGCGGCAAGACCACGCTTCTGCGCATGATCGCAGGGTTTGACGTGCCAACATCCGGCGCCATCCTGCTGGAGGGGCAAGACATTACCGCCCTGCCCCCCAACCAGCGCCCGGTGAATACGGTCTTTCAAAGTTATGCCTTGTTTCCGCATCTGACCGTGGCCGAAAACATCGGCTTTGGCCTGCTCATGCAGGGCCGCCCCAAGGCCGAAATCACCGCCACCACGGACCGCATGCTGGCCCTCGTCAAGCTGGAGGCGATGGCCGGGCGCAAGACCAGCCAGCTTTCGGGCGGTCAGCAACAGCGCGTGGCATTGGCGCGCGCGCTGGCGCCGCAACCCAAGGTCTTGCTGCTGGATGAACCGCTATCGGCGCTGGACCTGAAGCTGCGCAAGGAAATGCAGATCGAACTGAAGCGCCTGCAACTGGAAACCGGTATCACCTTTGTCTTTGTGACCCATGATCAGGAAGAAGCACTGACGATGAGCGACCGGATCGGCGTGATGAGTGCGGGCAAATTGCAGCAGGTCGGGCCCCCGCGTGACATTTACACCAAACCCGTCAACCGCTTTGTGGCAAGTTTCATCGGCGAGACGAACTTTCTGCCGGCCACCCACATGGGCGATGCGCTGCAACTTGCCTCTGGGCAGGTCTTGCCCTTTGCAGGGGCTGCGTCTGACAAGGGCCGCGCCATCACGGCAACAATACGCCCCGAACAGGTGCGCCTTGGGGCAACGGGCGATGATGCCATCCCGGCAACCGTCGCCAATCTGGTTTATTTCGGAACCGACACGCATTGCCATGTGCATCTGGCTGATGGCACCGAAATCGTCGCCCGCCTGCAAAGCCCGGCATCTGGGGATGCTGGCCTTGCCACCGGGCAACAGGTGGGCATCCGCTTCGCCCCCGGTGCGCTGCAAGTGCTGGAGGATTGATGGACGCAGAGGCACGCCAGACCGCCGCATCCGCCCGCAATGGCTGGCTTTTATCCGCCCCTGCGCTGATCCTGCTGTTTCTGGCGGCCTCTGGCCCGCTGATCGTGATGTTCGTCTATGCCTTCCTCACCCCCGGCGAATATGGCAATGTCGTCTGGGATTTCAGCCTTGATGGCTGGGTCAGCATCCTGTTTTCGCGCGATATCTTTACGGACGAACTGGGCCTGCAGGATGCGCATCTGACCATTTTCTGGCGATCGGTCTGGCTGTCGCTGACAACCACGCTGCTGACCTTTCTGATCGGCTTTCCCACGGCATGGTTCATTGCCACACGGCCGCAAAAATCGCGCGCGATGTGGCTGTTTCTGATCACCATTCCGTTCTGGACGAACCTTCTGATCCGCACCTTTGCCATCAACGAGGTGATCCGCAACGATGGCGTGCTGAACACGGCACTATTGTCGATGGGTGTCATCGCTGAACCCTTGCGCATCATCTATACCGACACCGCCGTGCTGATCGGCATGGCCTATGTCTATCTGCCGCTGATGGTGCTGCCCCTGTTCGCCGCCATTGACCGGTTTGACATGCGCCTGCTTGAGGCCGGATATGACCTTTACGCCAGCCGCTGGCAGGTGCTGCGCCGCATCATCCTGCCCATCACGCGGCCCGGTATCGTGGCAGGATCAATCCTAGTGTTTGTCCCTTCACTTGGCGCTTACGTCACCCCGCGCATCCTTGGCGGCGGCAAGAACATGATGATCGGCAACTTCATCGAATTGCAGTTCACCCAAGGGCGCAACTGGCCTCTGGGCGCCGCGCTG
>JBJOQW010000176.1:0-7314 GCA_046049665.1 Pseudomonadota bacterium
GCTGATACGGTGTCTTATGTGGAATGCCACGGGACCGGCACCTATCTGGGCGACCCGATTGAAGTGGCGGCGCTAACGGCCGCGTTCCGGGAAACGACAGATGCGGTGGGAACGTGCCGGATTGGATCAGTGAAAACCAACATCGGGCATCTGGATACGGCGGCAGGCGTGGCAAGCCTGATCAAGACCAGCCTTGCCTTGCACCACCGGCAGATGCCGCCAAGTCTGGGGTATGAGGCACCGAACCCCTCGATCGACTTTGAAACCTCGCCCTTCCGGGTGAATGACCGGCTGACGCCGTGGCAGGGTGATGTGCTGCGCGCGGGGGTGAACTCGTTGGGCGTGGGGGGCACGAACGCGCATGTGGTGCTGGAACAGGCACCCGCGCGGGCGGCAAGTGAAGAAAGCCTTTTCCCGTTCCAGCCCTTGGTCATGTCAGCCCGGTCGCGCAATGCACTGGACGCAGTCGCCTCACGCCTTGCGGCGCATCTGCGCGCGTCCAATGATCCCTTGGCGGATGTGGCGTGGACCTTGAAGGAAGGCCGCCGCGCCTTTGACAAGCGCCGGGTAATTGTGGCCTCCAGCGCGGCTGAGGCGGCAGAGATTCTGGAAAGCGGCGATCCGCGCCGGGTATTCTCGCATGACTGGCTGGGCGATAACCCAGAGGTCGTGTTCATGTTCCCCGGTGGGGGCGCGCAATACGCTGGCATGGCGCGCGATCTGTATGAAACCGAACCGGTGTTTGCCGACTGGATGGATCAGGGGCTGGCGATCCTGCAACCGAAGCTGGTCTATGACATCCGCGCCTTGTGGTTGCCTGCGAAAGGCGATGAAGGCGCGGCGAATGCGGCACTGAAGCGGCCGAGCGCGCAACTACCGCTGATCATGATCACGGAATACGCACTGGCGCAGTTGTTCATCAGCTGGGGGGTGCAGCCCGCCATGCTGGTAGGCCATTCGATGGGCGAGAATACCGCAGCCTGCCTTGCAGGTGTGATGTCCTTCGCCGATTGCATCGGCCTTGTGCATCTGCGCGGGCGGCTGTTTGATACGGTGCCTGCGGGCGGCATGCTTTCGGTGCCCTTGGCCGAAGCTGACCTGCGCCCCTATATCACGGGCGATCTGGACCTCGCTTCAGTGAACGCGCCGGGGTTGTGTGTGGTATCCGGCCCCGATGCAGCCCTTGATGCGCTGGCCGAAAGCCTCCGCGAGGCGGAGGTAGAGACCCAGCGCATCGCCATCGACATTGCCGCGCATAGCCGCATGCTGGAACCGATCCTTGCAGATTTCGAACGTTACTTGCGATCCATCACGCTGAACGCCCCGACGATCCCCATCATTTCGAACAGAACGGGTGTGGCCCTGACGGATGCACAGGCCACGGACCCCACCTATTGGGTGGCGCATTTGCGCGGCACGGTGATGTTCGAGGCCTGCATCGGCACGCTGAAAGCCGGGCCGTCAAAGGTGTTTCTGGAAATGGGTCCGGGCCGCGCGCTGTCATCACTCGCGCAGGCCAATGGCGTTCCAGCGGGTCAGGTGATTGCGGCGCTGCGCCACCCCGAACAGAAGATGGCCGATGATGCCTGGCACGTGCTGACCATCGCACGGCTGTGGGCCTGCGGCGTGCCGGTGGACTGGGAGCCGGTCTGGTCAGGCGCTCGCCGCAACCGCGTGGTGCTGCCAACCTATCCGTTTCAGCGCAAGGAATACTACATCGCACCGGGCAAGGTGGCGCAGGCCGAGGTGGCCTTGCCCATGCGGCAGGATGACATGGCCACATGGGGCTGGCGCAACCATTGGCAGGTGCGCGCGGCCGATTGCGACGTTGATATGGCCGATCTGGCCGAGGCGCCGCGCGAGACATGGCTGATGTTTCTTGACGATGCAGGTCTTGGCGCAGCCGTGGCCGAACGGTTGCGCGCCGCAGGCCATGTTGTCACCACGGTGCGCACGGGTGACGCTTTTGCACGTGTGAAAGATGGTTACGCCCTGGCACCCGAACGGGGCCGCGAAGGCTATGACGATCTGATCCGTGATCTGGTGGCGCGTGGCATTGCGCCCACGCGCATCGGGCATTTCTGGGGCGTAACGGCGGGCACCGACCACCGCCCCGGCAGCAGTTTCCTGCACCGCAATATCGAACAGGGTTTCTATGCGCTGATGTTTCTGGCCCAAGCCATGGCTGCCGAGAACCTGCCGACGCCGCTGCACATCACCACCTTTACCAATGGTGCGGCGCAGGTGCGGGCCGAAGGGCTGGCCCATCCGGAAAAGGCAATGATCGCAGGGCCAGCGCGGGTGATCCCCAAGGAACTGCCGGGGGTGACTGTCGCCACGCTTGACCTTGATCTGCCGCGCGGGCGGCGGGTGGATGTTTCGGCCCTTGTGGACCCGGTGCTGGAGGAATTGCTGGCCACCCCCGCCAACACCGTTGCTGCCTTGCGCGGCGCGCGACGCTATGCCCAAGGCTTGCGTCCGGTCGCTCTGCCGGAAGGTGGGTTTGACTTGCCCCAAGGTGCCGTGGTCCTGATCACGGGCGGCTTTGGCGGCATCGGCCTGACCATTGCCGAAGACCTGATCCGCCGCAATGGCGCGAAAATCATCCTGATCGCACGCCGCACCCTGCCGGATCGCGCCACATGGGCGCGCCATCTGGCCAGCCATGGCGCGGATGATGGCACCTCACGCCGGATACTGGCCTTGCAACGGCTGGAGGCGCTGGGCGGGCAGGTACTGGTGCAAACGGCAGACGTCTGCAACGCCGAAGAAATGCGCAGTGCAGTGGCAGCGGGCGAGGCAACGTTCGGCCCCGTGCAGGCGGTCATTCATGCGGCGGGCGTGGTGGATGACGGGCCACTGCTGACCAAATCGCCCGCGCAGGTGGAAGAGGTGTTCGCACCCAAACTGCACGGCACACAGGTGCTGGCGGGGCTGTTCCCGGATGGCAAGCTGGACCTCATGGTGCTGTTTTCATCAACCTCTACCGTCACGGGACCTGCTGGGCAGATTGATTATGTCGCAGCCAATGAATACCTGAATGCCTATGCCAAGGGGGCCAAGGGCCGCACGAAAGTGGTGGCGCTGAACTGGGGCATCTGGACAGGTGTCGGCATGGCGGCCGAGGCATTGGCAGACCGCACGGGGCGCAAACCGGCCCCTGCCGTGCCGATCAAGGCGCCGATGCTGGATGAAGCAGGCTTTGATGCGGCGGGCCACCGGCAGTTTACGGCGCGTTATGGCATTGACCGCTGGGTGCTGGATGGGCACCGCACGGGCACGGGGCAGGCGCTGATCCCCGGCACGGGTTATCTAGAAATCATGGCCGAGGCGATGGCGGCCCAAGGCGAGGCCGACCCCTTCGATATCCGCGATCTCTATTTCTTCCGCGCGCTGGATGTGGCCGACCTCGCCCCGCGCGATGTGCGCGCGACACTGGCCCGCAGCGACGAAGGCTATGCCTTTACGCTGCAATCGGCGGTGGTCCATCAGGGCCGCACGGGTTGGCAAACCCATGCCACGGCGCGGCTGATCCCTGTGTCGGCGCAAGCACCTGTGCTGGACGTGGCCAGCATCACCGCCCGCCTGCCTGCGCCCGATGTGGGCAGCGGCATGGCCTCGCCCCAAGAGGCGCATCTGCGCTTTGGGCCGCGCTGGCGCGTGCTGAACAGCCGCAGCATCGGTGCAGGCGAAGGGTTGGCGCATCTGGCCCTGCCAGAGGCGTTCCGCGCGGCGGACAAGGATTGGCTGCTGCATCCCGCACTGATGGACCTTGCCACCGGCTGGGCCATGGACCTGATCGCAGGCTACGCCCCCGATCATCTCTGGGTGCCCGTGTCCTATGCGCAGCTGCGCGTCTACGGCCCGCTGCCTGCCCGGATTGTCAGCCATGTGCGCAACGCCGCCGATAACCGCGCCGACGGGCAATCAGCCACGTTTGATGTGACCCTTGCCACGCCAGACGGCCAGGTCTGTGTCGAAATCGCAGGCTTTTCCATCCGCAAGCTGGAAGGCGCGCTGGCCTTTGCGCCCCCCACTGCGCGCGACCTGATGTTTGATGATGGACCTGCGAAAGCGGCATCGCCTGCAGAAGAACGCTTGCTGCACAGCTTCAGCCAGGGCATTCGCCCGGATGAAGGTGCAGAAGCTTTCCGCCGTGCCATTGCCTTGGGCGCAGGCCAGATCATTGTGTCATCCCTGAACCTGCCCGATCTTGTGGCACAAACGGCGGCGGTTGACGCGGCCAAGGCCGAAGGCGCGCAGTTCGAACGCCCCGATCTGGAAAACGCCTATGTCGCCCCGCGCAACGATGTTGAGCGCACGCTGGTGGGCTTCTGGCAGGAACTCTTGGGCGTCGGCCAAGTGGGGGTTGAAGACAGCTTCTTTGATCTGGGTGGTCACAGCCTGATTGCCGTGCGCCTGTTTGCCATGGTCAAAAAGGCCTACCGCGTCGACTTCCCGATTTCCGTACTGTTTGAGGCCCCGACGATTGCCCGCTGCGCCGCCCTGATCACGGATCGCATCGGCGAGCAGCCCGATCAGGGCGCGTCGCTGTCGCAGACAGCAGCGCCCCCCTTGGCCCCCGTGCGCCGCTTTACGCATCTGGTGACCATGCACCAGGGCGAAGGCGGGGCCAAGACGCCCTTCTTCCTTGTGGCGGGCATGTTCGGCAACGTGCTGAACCTGCGGCATCTGGCACAGCTGATCGGCGGTGACCGCCCCTTCTATGGCCTGCAGGCACGCGGCCTTTATGGCGATGACACCCCGCACCAAAACTTCCCCGAGGCGGCGACGGATTACATCGCAGAAATGCGGCAGGTGCAGCCGCATGGGCCTTACCTGCTGGGCGGCTTTTCCGGCGGTGGCCTGATCGCATGGGATATCGCCCGGCAGCTGGAAGCGGCGGGGCAAGAGGTGCGCCTTGTGGCCCTGCTGGATACACCCATCCCGATGCGACCCAACCTTAGCCGCCGCGACAAGGCGCTGATCAAACTGGCGGAACTGCGCGTCAAGGGGCCGGGGTATCTGGTCGAATGGTACCGCGCCCGCGCCGCATGGAAGCGTCAGCAGGCCGAAGGCGTGGCCGCCCGGCAGGAAGCCCAGTTTGACAACGCCGCGATCGAGGCCGCCTTCCGCGCAGCCCTGCCGATCTATGACATGCAGCCACGCCAGGGTGCGACAGTGCTGTTCCGCCCGCCGCTGGACCGGCATTGGCAGGTTTCAGGTGGTGCATGGGTCAGCAAAGCCCGCGAATACGTGTTCCACGACAATGACCTGACGCGCTTTGCGCCATCCCTGCAGGTGATCGAGGTGCCGGGTGACCACGACTCCATGGTGCTGGAACCGAATGTGCGCACGCTGGCAGCACGCTTGAAGGCCGTCATCGCGCAGGCCGAAGTGCCGCTGGCCGAAACCCCATTGGCCCCGACTTCACTTTCTCAGGCGGCAGAATGATGGCGCGGGTGCTGACGGTGATCCTGAACTGGCGCACGGCCGAGATGACGCTGAAAGCGGCCGAGGCCGCCTTGCGCGCGATGGAACCCGTGCAGGGGGCCATCACGATTGTGGATAATGACAGCGAAGATGGGTCGTTCGAGGCGCTGACAGCCGCTGTGCAACAGCGCGGCTGGACCCGCGTGCGGGTGATCCAGTCCGGCCGCAACGGTGGGTTTGGCGCGGGCAACAATGTGGGCATAAGGGCGGGCCTGCCAGATGGCACCAAGCCTGATTTCGTCTATCTGCTGAATTCCGATGCCTTCCCCGCCCCCGATGCCATCCGCGCCCTGCGTGACCATCTGCTGGCCAACCCTGCCACAGGCTTTGCGGGCAGCTACATTCACGGCCCGGATGGTGCTGCGCATCGCACGGCCTTCCGCTTCCCCTCTATCGCCAGCGAGTTTGAAGGCGCTGTGCGCTTTGGCCCGGTCAGCCGGATTTTTCGCAGAAAAATCGTGGCCATGGACCTGCCCGCGCAGACCACGCGTGTCGATTGGCTGGCAGGCGCATCGATCATGATGCGGCAGGATGTGCTGGATCAGATCGGCCTGTTTGATGAAACCTTCTTTTTGTATTTCGAGGAAACTGAGCTTTGCCATCGCGCCGCCCGCGCGGGATGGCCCACGGATTATGTGGTTGAAAGCCGCGTTGAACATATCGGGTCAGTCTCAACCGGCATGAAGACATGGGCCCGCGTGCCGCAGTTCTGGCTGGATAGCCGCGCCTACTATTTCACCAAGGTGCATGGCCGTGGCTATGCAGCGCTTGCCACGCTTGCCCATGTGACAGGCGGCCTTATCTGGCGCGCGCGCCTGCTGGTGCAGCGGCGCGACCGGGGCGATCCGCCGCATTTCCTGCGTGATCTGATTGCCCATGCGTTGCGGGGCCAGCGGCGCACAGCCTCCCTTCAAACCCGCCCGGCGGAGTAGCGCATGACCCTGACAGCCATCCTCATCGGCAATGAAAGCCTGACCGTGCACTGCGGCCAGATGTGGCTGGACCGTGGCCATCAGCTTGCCTTTGTGGCCACATACAGCGCGGATGTGCGGGCCTGGGCGACGGCTGCGGGGCTGAAGGTCAGCGCGCTTGCCGATGTGCCAGAGGTGCAGGTCGATTGGCTGCTGTCCATCGCGAACCTGACCGTGATCCCGGACCATCTGCTCGCCCGCGCCAAGGCAGCCGTGAACTTTCACGATGGTCCCTTGCCGCGTCATGCAGGTTTGAACGCGCCGGTCTGGGCGCTTTTGCAGGGCGACGCGCAACATGGCATCACCTGGCACCGCATTGCGGGCGGGGTGGATGAAGGTGCCGTGCTGGTGCAGCGGATCTTTGACATTGCACCCGAGGACACAGCGCTAAGCCTGAACACCAAATGTTTTGCCGCCGGAATGGACAGCTTTCCTGATCTGATGCTGGCGCTTGAATCGGGTGCAGCGGGCACCGCCCAAGACCTTGCGCAGCGCAGCCTGCATCTGCGGTCTGACCGGCCAGCGGCGCAAGGGCGGCTGGATGTTGCAGGCCCCGTGACACAAGCCATGCGCCTGATCCGCGCCCTGGACCATGGGCGCTACTGGAACCCGCTGACCCTGCCCAAGATTGCCGTGCAGGGCCGGGTGATCTGGGTGGGTGGCGCAGAAGCGGCCATGGGTGTGGGCCAACCGGGCCAGATTCTGGCCTCTGGTGCGGGCTGGGCCGAGGTGGCCTTTGCCGATGGTGCCCTTCGCCTGACGGGCTTGCGCGATGCCGACGGCGCGGTTGACCTGACGGGGGTTGCAGCGGTTGATCCGCTGCCGGATGCCGCCGCCCTGACGGCGGCAC
>JBJOQW010000177.1:0-5591 GCA_046049665.1 Pseudomonadota bacterium
CATGCAGCAATTCCTGCCATTGGCGCACCATGCCAAGGCGTTCGTTGTTCAGGATGAACTGCTTCACGGGTGCGCGGAACTGCATCGCCGTACCCATTTCCTGCATGTTCATCAGCCAGCTCGCCTCACCCGCCACGTTGATGACAAGCGCATCCGGATGGGCGATCTGCACGCCGATACTGGCGGGCAGGCCATAGCCCATGGTGCCAAGGCCTCCGCTTGTCATCCAGCGGTTCGGGTCTTCAAAGCCCAGGAATTGCGCCGCCCACATCTGGTGCTGGCCCACTTCGGTGGTGATGTAGCGGTTCATGCCTTTGGTCAGCGCCTCAAGCCGTTCAAGGGCATATTGCGGTTTGATCACCGTTTTTGAATTCTTGTAGGTCAGGCATTTCACCGCCCGCCATTCGTTGATCTTGGCCCACCACTGGCTGATGTTCGCAGTCTTTGACCCCCGCGCCTTCCACTGCCGCAGCACCTCGCGCAGCACTTCCGTCACATCGCCCACGATCGGCACATCCACATGGATGACCTTGTTGATGGATGACGGGTCAATGTCGATATGCGCCTTCTTCGACCCCGGGCTGAAATCCTTGATCCGCCCGGTGATGCGGTCATCAAAGCGCGCGCCGACGTTGATCATCAGATCGCAGCCGTGCATGGCCAGATTGGCCTCATACAACCCGTGCATCCCCAGCATGCCCAGCCAGTTCTTGCCGGACGCCGGATATGACCCCAGCCCCATCAGCGTGGATGTGATCGGGAAATCCGTGCCAGCCACCAGTTCGCGCAACAGGCGGCTTGCCTCTGGGCCAGAGTTCACAACACCGCCGCCCGTGTAGAACACGGGGCGTTCGGCGGTTTCCATCATCTCGACCAGACGCGCGATCTGATCCGCGTCGCCAACCGTTTTCGGCTGGTAATGCGCCGTGCGCGTGGCCTCTTTGGTCACATAATCTGCCGTGGCGAACTGCACGTCCTTGGGGATATCCACCAGCACGGGGCCGGGGCGGCCTTTGGTCGCCACATGAAACGCCTGATGCAGCGTTTCCGACAGTTTCGCCGTATCCTTGACCAGCCAGTTATGCTTGGTGCAGGGCCGCGTGATGCCAACGGTATCGGCCTCTTGAAACCCATCCGTGCCGATCATGAAGGTCGGCACCTGACCACTGATCACAAGGATCGGGATGCTGTCCATCAGCGCATCGGTCAGGCCTGTCACGGCATTCGTGGCACCGGGGCCGGATGTGACCAAGGCCACGCCGATCTTGCCCGTACTGCGTGCATAGCCTTCGGCCATGTGCACGGCACCCTGTTCATGGCGCACAAGGATGTGGCGGATTTTTTCCTGCTGAAAGATCGCGTCATAGATCGGCAGCACGGCCCCACCGGGATAGCCGAACACCACCTCGACTCCTTGGTCAACAAGGGCCTGCACTACCATGTCTGCACCGGTCATCTGACGTGTCATCTTCCGCACTCTCCTTCTTCGCGCAACAAAAAGCCCCCGGAGTTTACTCGGGGGCGCATGGGAACCTGAAAGGGTCAACCGTTACCGGCCCATGCGCATCTCTCCTACAAGGTCAAGAATTAGGGGCATGAAACCGCTCCATTCGTTTCGACCGTTACAATATTGGCGGGTATGGCGGGCGTCAACCGGAAATGCAAACAGAAAATGTCGCAAGGCGGCATATATTTTGAATTTTTATTGCGGTGAATGGCCGCATCTGCGCAATAATCGCAATTTCAGGCGGGGCGGCTGACGCAGCCACCCCGCCGCCGTATCGTTCAGTTGATGAAAGCCACATAGGCCGCATAGCCGGCAAGCAACGCCGCACCCGCAATGCGCGGCAGGCCCCTGAGAGCCACCGCCAGCACAACCAGCAACACGGCAACGCCCATGGCCCATGGCATATCTGTTGAAGCAAAGCGGGGTTCGGTCGGGATCGGGCTGATGATGGCAGTCAGGCCCAGAATGCCGAAGATGTTGAAGATGTTTGATCCAACAACGTTGCCCACGGCGATTTCCGTTTGCTTGCGGATGGCCGCGATGACCGATGTCGCCATTTCGGGCAGACTCGTGCCCACGGCCACAATCGTCAGGCCAATGACCGCTTCGGGAATCTCGAAAGTGCGTGCAATCGTCACCGCGCTGTCAACCAGCAGCCGCGCACCGATGACCAGCACGACCAGCCCGCCGATGGTATAGGCCCAGGCCTTCCACTGTGCTGGCAGCGGTTC
Organism: Pseudomonadota bacterium; assembly: GCA_046049665.1. Lineage (GTDB taxonomy): Bacteria > Pseudomonadota > Alphaproteobacteria > Rhodobacterales > Rhodobacteraceae > JAAFHS01. The sequence goes on from JBJOQW010000177.1 coordinate 2,239, forward strand.
TGCATTTACATCCGGTTCTTCCTTGCCCGTGGTAAAGGCCACGACCAGAAACACCAGCAGACCCGCCATCAGCAGGATGCCGTCCAGACGTGTGATCATCTCGCCCAGCAGCATCCACCACAGAATTGCCGTCGCCCCCAGCATGAAGGCAAAATCGCGCCACAGCTTTTGCACCGGGATCAGCAAGGGCGCGATCAGCGCCGAAATCCCAAGGATCAGCAGGATGTTGGCGATGTTCGATCCCACCACGTTGCCGATGGCAATGGCCGGTTGCCCCTCGAGTGCAGCCTGCAACGATACCAGCAGTTCAGGTGCCGATGTGCCAAAACCAACGACCGTCAGCCCGATCACCATGGGCGACAGGCGGAAATGGCGTGCCACGCCGGTGGCCCCTTTGACCAGATACTCACCACCAAAAAACAGGGCCACAAGCCCCACCACGAAAAGAAGATAGGTCAATCTGGCATCCCCGGCTTGCTGCGTCCGGCATCACATTGGGGTGATCGGGCCGATTGCAAGGGGGCAAGCCGGTTTCAGCCGGATCGACGCGGCTTTTCTGGGCGGCTTGTTGCCGCAGCGCCGCGCTTGTCATGCAGCAGTTACAAAACTGTCAGCCTGCTGAGACGGGCGCGCCCTAGACGCGCCCCTGACACCGGCTTCGTATTCCCGATCCGGTCATCTGCCCTGTTCTGCCAGGGCCTGCCAGCCAAGGAGCACGCGATGAAAGACACGCCCACGCATTCCCTGTCCTTTGATGAATATGACGAATTGAAAAACCCGCGCCCTGCCGTGCAGGAGTTTGACCGCGTGGTGGCCCGCGCCATTTCCCGCCGTGGGTTTCTGGGTGTGTTGGCCATGGGATCAGCAGCCGCTGCCATGGGCACGCTGTCGGGTGCCGGGCGCGCCATGGCGTCAACCTCGCGCTTTGCCTTTGCGCCGATTGATATTGCCACCGACAGCACGATCCATGTGCCCGCCGGTTACAAGTGGCAAGTCGTGGCACAATGGGGCCAACCGCTGTTTTCCGACGCACCGGCCTTTGATCCGGCAACGGGTGTGACCGCTGCAGGGCAGATGCGCGCCTTTGGTGAAAACACCGACGGGATGGAGATGTTCAACATCGGCGGCAAGCAGGTGATTGCGGTCAATCACGAGTATGCCAACCTTGAGGTGAACCTGCCGGGCCGCCCGGACGAAGGCATGCCGCAGAACGCCGATGACGTGATGTTGGTGCAGAACGCACAAGGCGTGTCGGTGATGGAAGTGGCGCAGGGGGCGAATGGCTGGGAAGTGGTGGTCGACAGCACCTTCAACCGCCGCATCACGCAGAACACGCTGATGACGCTGACAGGGCCCGCCGCAGGGCATGACCTGCTGAAAACCGCAGCTGACCCGACGGGGACGCAAGTGCTGGGTACGATGAACAACTGCGGTGCAGGCAAGACGCCGCGGGGCACCTATCTGACCTGCGAGGAAAACTTCAACAGTTACTTCGGGTCGACCAATGCCGAACTGGCACTGCCAGATGGCTTTGATCGCTATGGCATCGGCGTCGAGGGCCGCTATGCCTATGAAAAGTTCGATGCACGGTTTGATATTGCGACCAACCCGAATGAACCGAACCGTTTCGGCTATGTCGTGGAAATCAACCCAGGCGATCCGGCATCCGTGCCGGTAAAGCACACCGCCCTTGGCCGCTTCAAACATGAAAACGCAGCACTGGTGGTGGCGCGCGATGGGCGTGTGGTGGTCTATCTGGGCGATGATGAGCGGGGTGAGTTTCTGTATCGCTGGGTGTCGCGTGATGCCTATGTGGTGGGGGGTGATACCTCGACCCTGCTGTCGGAAGGTCAGCTTTACGTGGCCAAGTTCGCCGATGACATGACCGGCCAGTGGATTGCGCTGACGCCCGAGGCGACGGGCATGGACGCGGCGATGATCGCCATTCACACGCGGCAGGCGGGCAGTGCGGTTGGCGCCACCACGATGGACCGCCCGGAATGGGTGGCGGTGAACCCGGTGGCGATTGAGGCCTATGTGGCGCTGACCAACAACTCCAACCGTGGGGTCAAGCCGAATGCGGGCGGGGATGAAACACCCGTTGGCGGGCCGAACCCACGGGCCGAGAATGAATATGGCCAGATCGTGCGCTGGTATCCGGATGCCGAGGATCATACGTCGGATACGTTCGGCTGGGATATCTATGTCATGGCGGGCAACCCGACCGTGCATCAGGATGCCTATGCCGGGTCGGCCAACGTCACGGCAGGCAACATGTTCAACTCGCCCGACGGGATGATGTTTGACGGCAACGGCATGCTGTGGATCCAGACGGATGGTGATGACAGCAACGAAGGTGACTTTGCAGGCAAGGGCAACAACCAGATGCTGGTGGGTGATCCGGTAACGGGCGAGATTGCGCGCTTCATGACCGGGCCTTTGGGCAGCGAAGTGACGGGTTTCACCGTGTCTTCCGACCGCCGGACGATCTTTGTGGGCATCCAGCACCCCGGCGCAGGCTTTCCGGGCGAGGGCCTGCCACGGTCATCCGTGGTGGCAATCATGCGCGATGATGGCGCGGTCATCGCCTGATACCGACGGCGGCGGGGGTTTCACACCCCCGCACCCCCGTGGGATATTTGTGCCAAAGTGAAAAGGTCACAGATCTGCAAGGCGGCTTGCGCATGCCTTTGCGTAAAGCGGCTCGATGTGCCAGCCAGATATGATTTCAGCAGCCAGATGGGCGCGAAGTTCGGTTGGGTTGGCTGTGCCAAGCTGAACAAGGTCAAGGAAAGCCAGATCGCAGCGCGCTTCGTCCCAGTCAATCAGAGCGGGGCCATGGGCGGTGTGGATCAGGTTTGACGGGGTGATATCACCGTGGATGGGTTGCGCGGGCTGATCGGCAAAGGGCCGCAGGGCGGCGCGGCAAAGCGTGGCGATGTCGGGCGGCAGGTCGGCCAGTGATGCCTGCGGCAGTGCAACCGCACCGGGGCGTTGCGGCAGGGCAGGGGCCTTGGCGTGAAAGGCCAGCACGCGCGGCCGCATGGCGGGCATGTCGGTGGGCGTGAAAGCAGGGCCGGGGAACCAGTCCTCCAGCGTCCAGCCGTTTGACAGGATCTGCCCTGCGCCTGTCCGGTGGAAGTCCGGCACGACAAAACCTGCAGCCCGCGCGGCCTGTTGCAGCGGCGCCAGCCAGTGCAGGCCTTCTGGCCCGTGCCGGGTGGATTTCGCCACGGCTGGGCCGTTTGGCGTTTCAACCAGCCAGACCGCATTGCGGTGCCCGCCGTGCAACGGGCGTTGCAACTGCACCGCGCCAAAGGCTGACAGATCGGGCGTCATGTGCGGTACTGGAT
>JBJOQW010000178.1:0-3397 GCA_046049665.1 Pseudomonadota bacterium
TGGAGCCGCCCGAAGGCCGCATGGGCGAGCTGTATGACGTGCTGAACCGCTGCAATGACATGGTCTGGACGGGGGCGTTTACCTATTGGACCGAGCAGAAGCTGATGGTCTGGCGCTATGGTCTGCTGCTGTCTGGCGGACAGATGGCGGGACCGGAACAGATTGACCAGTTGATCGCCAGTGCGGTGATGGCGGCGGAACGGTTCTACCCGGCATTCCAACTGGTATCGTGGAGCGATCATACCCCGGCTGCGGCAATGAATGTCGCCATTGCAGAGGCCTACGGGCGGGCCTAACCTGCACCCCAAACGGGGGTGTGAATGGACCAGATCAATCAACAGGGCCTTGTCCTTTTGGGATGTGGCAAGATGGGGTCGGCCATGCTGGAAGGCTGGCTGCAGCAGGGCGTTCTGGCGCAGGCTGTTTGGGTGGTTGATCCGCATCCCTCGGCGTGGGTGCAAGGCTTGATGGCACAGGGCCTGCATCTGAACGAGGACTTGCCTGCTGCCCCAGCGGTGGTGCTGATTGCGGTAAAACCCCAGATGATGGCCGATGCCTTGCCGACCATGGCGGGGTATGGGGCGACGTCGCTGTTTGTCACCATTGCCGCGGGCACAAAGATTGCGACCTATGAGAGCGTATTGGGAGCAGGGGCGCGCGTGGTACGTGCCATGCCAAATATCCCGGCGGCAGTGGGGCGCGGGGTGACGGCGATCATCGGCAACGGGGCAGCTTCAGCGGGCGATCTTGATCTGGCTGAAAGGCTGCTTGCCGCCGTAGGGCAGGTGGTTCGGCTGGAAGGAGAGCATCAGATGGATCCCGTGACGGCGGTATCAGGTTCGGGCCCCGGCTATGTTTTTCATCTGGTTGAGGCGCTTGCTGCAGCCGGCGTGGCCGAGGGCCTGCCGTCTGAGCTGTCGATGGCTTTGGCGCGGGCAACGCTTTCGGGGGCGGGCGAAATGCTGTTGCGCAGTCCGCTGACGGCTGCAGATTTGCGCGAAAGCGTGACATCGCAAAAGGGCACGACAGCGGCTGGTTTGGCTGTCTTGATGAATGAAGACACTGGCTTTCCAGCGTTGCTGCGACGGGCCGTCAAGGCGGCCGCCGACCGCGGGCGGGAGCTGGGCGCATGATCTCCTATGACGACTTCGCCAAGGTTGATATCCGGGTGGGTACCATCACCCGGGCAGAGCCCTTTCCCGAGGCGCGCAAACCGGCAATCAAGCTGTGGGTCGATTTCGGGGGCGAAATTGGCGAGAAACGGTCTTCGGCGCAGATCACGCGGCACTATACGCCGGAAGGGTTGGTCGGGCGGCAAGTGTTGGGTGTGGTGAACTTTCCGCCACGCCAGATTGGCAAGGTCTTGTCCGAAGTGCTTGTCCTAGGCGTGCCTGATGCCGATGGTGAGGTGGTGCTGATCGGGCCGGGGCAAGGTGTGCCAAATGGAGGAAAACTGTTTTGAAACAAAAGCTTCTTATTACGCGCCGCTTGCCCTTCAAGGTGCTGGAGGCGGCGCAGGCGCGATTTGACGTGACCCTGCGGGATGATCATCAGCCACTGACCCCGACGGAATTGCGTAGCGCCTTGCGTGATTTTGATGCGGTGTTGCCCACGCTGGGTGACCGTTTTCAGGCCGATGTCTTTGCCGATGTGCCTGCACCAAGGGCCAAACTGCTGGCTAATTTCGGTGTTGGTTTCAATCACATCGACGCTGTCGCGGCGCGTGCTGCAGGGGTGGAGGTGACCAATACTCCGGGGGCGGTGACCGATGCCACGGCGGATATCGCGATGATCCTGATCTTGTCCACAGCACGGCGGGCAGGCGAAGGCGAACGCCTGCTGCGCGCGGGCAAATGGGATGGCTGGGGGCCGACACAGATGCTGGGCACACATGTGACCGGGCGTTCGGTTGGGATTATCGGCATGGGGCGCATTGGAAAGGCAATTGCGCAGCGGTGCCATTTTGGCTTTGGCATGGCGGTGCGGTTCTTTAACCGGTCTGCTGTTGCCGTGGATTTCCCGGCGGAACAGGTGGATTTTGCCAGCGCGATGGCAGCAGATTTCGTGGTGGTCGCGGTGCCGGGCGGGCCTGCAACCAAGCATCTGATTGATGCCAAGGCCTTGGCGCATATGCAGAAAACCGGGTTCTTCATCAATATCTCTCGCGGGGATGTAGTGGATGAGGCGGCCTTGGTCGCGCATCTGCAGGCAGGGCAGATCGCGGGGGCGGGGCTGGATGTGTATGAGTTTGAACCCAGCGTTCCGGCGGCCTTGATGGCGATGGAAAACGTGACGTTGTTGCCGCATCTGGGCACGGCGGCGCTGGAGGTCCGCGAGGCGATGGGGATGATGGCGGTGGATAATCTGATCGCGCATCTGGAGGGGCGGCCCTTGCCGAACCGTGTTTAGAAAAGCGTTCCTTGCCAATGGCTTGGGCGGCCAGCCATGATCATCTCACACGGGCGCAGGTTCATCTTCGTGCATATCCCGAAGACGGGTGGCACGGCGTTGAGTCTGGCGCTGGAGGCGCGCGCCAAGGCGGATGACATTCTGATCGGGGATACGCCCAAGGCGCGGGCGCGCAAGGGGCGATTGAAGGGCGTGCAGGTGGCGGGGCGGTTGTGGAAACATTCCACGCTGGCCGATATTGCGGGGCTGGTGACACCTGAAGAGGTTGAAACCTTTTTCACGTTCACATTGGTGCGCAACCCGTGGGACCGGATGGTCAGCTATTATCACTGGCTGCGGGTGCAGGGGTTTGCCCACCCGGCAGTGGGCCTTGCAAAATCACATGATTTCAGTGGGTTCCTGAACCATCCGCAGACACAAACCAGCGTTCGGTTATGGCCCTATGCGGCCTATATGCGCGATGGGGCGGGGGTGGAACGCGCCAGCCTGTATGCGCGGCTGGAGCATCTGGAGGCTGACCTTGCGCCCCTTGAGGCGCATCTGGGGTTTCGGATCACACCGCTATCACGGGTGAACGAAAGCGGGCGGGTGCGGGATTGGCGGGGGTTCTATTCCGACGCAGATGCAGCATTGGTGGGGGAGATGTGTGCGGGTGACATTGCGCGATTTGGCTACGGGTTTAACGACGCCGTGTAAGTGTTTGCGGACGCTGTGTTAATTGGGCGGCCCGTGCCGAAAACGGCTGTCTTTTTCCCGTCTTCCTTGCGTCTTCTTTTCGTCTCTACGCGCGGTGGCGCAGGGTTCCGTTAACCATGATTTGCGAATCGTGCCATGCGGCCATCCCCACCCCCACGCGGGGGGAGGGGACATAGCGGCCTTGCAGGATCACGCGGCCTTGGCGCTGCCAAAGCGGCCATAGAAGGTTTCGCCCTTGTCTGCCATGTCGCGCAGCAGGGCCGGTGTGTGGAAGCGCGGGCCAAATTGTGCG
>JBJOQW010000179.1:0-13439 GCA_046049665.1 Pseudomonadota bacterium
AAGACGAAGACGGTGCCGTGACGGTTGACTGGGTTGTGCTGACAGCGGCCATCGTGGGCCTGGGGCTGGTCGTGATCACGACGATCCGTCCGGGCATTCAGGGCGCTGCAACGGCCATTGACACGCGCCTTGATCAGGCAGCGGCAGGCACCTTCGGCGCAACCACGCCATAAGCGGCGTGCAGGCTGTGGCCCAAGCGCCATGGCCCGCTTGCGCCAGAATGACGCGACCGCGGCCGACGGGCCATGGTCGGCCCTACAAAAGAACGCTTTTCCACCCAATTCTTGCCGTTTTTGTCGTGTTACGTGGCGAGGCAGGACTTGCAGGGTTCCACAGCTTTCGGCCGCAGACTTGTGGCCATAGGCGCGGAGTTCGGCTGGTTTTGTAACTTGACCCTGCAGGCGAAATTGTCTGCTGGCGAAGACGAAATCATCCCTGCCCCGGCAGGATGTTGCAAGGAACAGGCGATGCACACCGCGATACGGAACTTTCTGAACGCTGAAGACGGTGCGGTGACGGTAGATTGGGTGGTGATTACCGCAGGTATCTGCGCGCTTGTCATCACGCTGTTTACGTTTCTGCAGACCTCGTCTTACGAAGCAGCGGCGACTGGCATCCGGGATCGGGTAACAGAAGCAACAACGATTGGCACAACGCCGTAAGGCATTTGCCAGGGCGACCAAAGCGCGAGATGGCGCAGAATTGAACAAAGGACGAAAGAATGCGTGGGGTATTCGGATTGGTCTTGGCGGCAGGTGTCGCCCTAGCGGGTGGCGCTGTGTATCTTGCACAGGGCTACATTGCGCAGACAGAGGCGCAGCTGGCCGCAGAACAACAGGCACGCGCCATGACCGGGCCACTGGTCCAGGTGTTCGTGGTGAACAAGCAAAAGAAATACGGCGAGCCGCTGCTGGCTGAAGACGTGCAGCAGGTCTGGATGCAGGAACAATTCCTGCCCGAGACGATCTTCCGCACGGCAGAAGAGCTGTTTCCGCCAAATGACGACAAGCCGCGCTACGTTCTGCGCACGATGGAAGCGTTCGAGCCTTTGCTGGCGGTCAAGGTCACCGAACCTGGACGCCCGGCGGGCCTGACAGGGCAGCTGTCGGCGGGGATGCGGGCCTTTGCGATCAACGTGGATGTGACGTCTGGTGTTTCGGGCTTCTTGCAGCCGGGTGACAATGTTGACGTCTGGTGGAGCGGCACGTCAAACTCGACGGGCGAAAGCTTTACCCAGTTGATCGAAACCAGCGTTGCGATCGTGGCCGTAGATCAGGCCACCGGCGAGCGTGCGGCAGAGGCCGAAATCGCACGGACGGTGACGGTTGAAGTATCTCCTGAACAGGTGGGCCGTCTGGCACAAGCGCAGGCAACGGGCAAGCTGACGCTGTCGCTGGTGGGTAACAACGATACGGCCGAACTGGGCACGATCGAGGTGAACAGCAACGAGCTTTTGGGCATCAAGCAACAGGAAATCGTTGAAGTGCAGCAGGAAGAGGTTTGCACCGTCCGCACCCGCAAGGGCGGCGAAATGGTGGAAATCGCCATCCCCTGCACCAACTGATCGCAGAAAATCCAAGGGCGCGGCCACCTTATATGGGGGTCGCGCCCTTTGCTTTGCGCCACAGTTAGCAACCTGTTGCCAGTTATCCACATAAGGATACGGCTGCAACCACTTGATTCTTGCTTAAAATAACAGAATCCGGCACAGTGCCTTGGATGAATGGGCAAACAAGACCCATCAATGGGGCGTGATCAGAAGGGCAGGTCACTATGAGCATGCGACGTATTTTGGCAGCTGGAGTGCTGGGCTTTGCCCTTGCGTCAACCAGTCTGACTCCAGTTCTGGCAGAAACACTTCGGGTCATGCAGGGGGCGCCGTCATCGGCGCTGAACGTGCCCATGAACCGGGCCGTTGTGGTGGAAAGCGATGTTCCCTTTGCGGAACTGTCGATTGCCAACCCGGGCATCGCAGACATATCAACCTTGTCTGACAGATCGATCTATGTGCTGGGCAAGGCACCGGGACGCACGACGCTGACGCTGCTGTCACCCGAGGGCAAGCTGATTTCGAACGTGGATGTGCATGTCACGCCTGACATAGCAGAATTCAAGGAACGGTTGCAGCAGATCCTGCCGGGCGAAACGATTGAGGTGCGCACGGCCAATGACGGGATCGTGCTGTCGGGCACCGTGTCATCCAGCGCCAAACTGGACCGGGCACTTGACCTTGCCAACCGTTATGCACCCGAACGGGTTTCGAACCTGATGTCGGTTGGCGGCACGCAGCAGGTGATGCTGAAGGTGCGCTTTGCCGAAATGCAGCGTTCGGTTTCAAAAAGCCTGGATGCGTCACTTGGCATCCGGTCCACCAGCGACTCAGTAGGCGGAACGGTGGGCACGGGTATTCTGGCCAATGCCACACGTCTGGACGGAATCTTTGCCGATGGCACTGTAACCAGCCCGAACGATGCACAGGGCGCATTCAGCCTGGGTTTCTCGGCTGGGTCACTTGAATTTGCCGTGCTGCTTGAGGCGCTGGAATCCAAGGGCATGGTGCGCACACTGGCCGAGCCGAACCTGACAGCCCTTTCCGGGCAGGAAGCCAAGTTCCTTGCCGGTGGTGAATATCCCATCCCGATTTCGGGCGCGGATGGCATTACTATTGAATACAAGCCTTTCGGGGTCGAACTGAACTTCACCCCGGTTGTGGTGGATGGTGACATCATCAACCTGACCATCAATGCCGCTGTTTCAAGCATTGACCCGAGCCAGGGCATTGTGAATGACGGCTTTGAGGTCAGCGCATTCCGTCGGCGTGAAACGTCAACGACGGTTGAGATGCGTGATGGCGAAAGCTTTGCGATTGCCGGCCTTTTGCAAGATGACTTCCGTGATCTGAGCGGTCAGGTGCCGTGGGTGGGTGATATTCCGATTATCGGCGCCTTGTTCCGGTCAAGCGAATATCAGCGGTCACAGTCAGAACTTGTCATCATCGTGACGCCGCATCTGGTAACGCCAACCCGTGGCGAGGCGCTGGCCCTGCCGACAGACCGGGTGCGGCTGCCGACGGAACGCGAATTGTTCCTGTTCGGCAATACGACAGGCGGGCAGGCTGGCGCTGCGGGCGAAGTGGCCCGGCAGGACTTCAGCGGCTCTTACGGCTACGTGATGGAGTGAGGCAGATGCGGAATTTCATTCTTATCTCGACCAGTGTTCTGGCCCTCACGGCTTGTGGCAACATTGATAACGAAGTCAGCATGGGCATCGACAACGGCACCTTCGGGAACGCCACGATGAACAACACGCTGCTGCAAAGCGGCGAGATTTCGGCGACATCGGCCCTGGCGGACCGTTTTGCGGCCGAAGTCCCAAGCACGATCACCTTCGAGTTCAACTCGGCCGCACTGACTGCAGAATCGCGGGCAATCCTGGACAAGCAGGCGAACTGGATCAGCCAGTTCCCGGAAATCCGCTTCCGGGTGTATGGCCATACCGATCTGGTCGGATCAGATGCCTATAACAGGGCATTGGGCTTGCGCCGGGCGCAGGCTGTTGTGGCCTATTTCGGGTCGAAGGGCATCAGCACGTCGCGACTGGAGGCTGTAGCATCACTGGGCGAAACCCAGCCTGTCGTGCAGACGCAAGACCCGGAAATGCGTAACCGCCGCACGGTGACCGAAGTGCGCGGCTTTGTGCGCGGACATCCGACACTGCTGAACGGCAAATATGCGGCGGTAATTTTCCGCGAATACGTTGACAGCGCCACGCGCCCGATCGTGGCCCCGACTTCGGTTGAAAGCGAAGTCAACCCCGGCGGCTGATCATCCACCGGCAAGATACAGCAGACAGGCCCGCACCAGATGCGGGCCTTTTTGTTTCCGAAACGCAATAAATCTAAGAATAACGATCTTTTAGCCCAATTCCTGCCACCATTCCCCGGCATCTTCTCTGCAATGGGAACAGTCGTGCGGTCATTTTGACTGTGCACGGGGCTGGCATGGTTGTGGGAAAAACGGGGTTATGCACCTGCCACGCCGGCCAGGCTCCGTCTTGAAAGGGCGAGTATGGCAATGACGAGCGTAGCAACACTGCATCCGGAACCGGCACCGATTGTGGCGTGCACGATTTCACGCGATGTGCAGAATTTCGAGCTGCTGATTGATGATATGGAACGCGAGCTTGGCGAAAGCTGGGGCGATCTGGGCTTTGAGGACGCGTTGGTGTTCTTTGAACAGCCCGATGCCGACACGCTGGAGTTCGTGGCGATTGCGGTCAATCAGGATGACGAAGGCGATCTGACGCGCATCACTGCAATCATTCAGGCGGCCAAGGCCAAGAACATCAGGGTGATTCTAATTGCAGATCAGGTCAGCCCGATAGCGTTGCATCAGTTGCTGCGACTGGGGGGCGATGATTTCGTGCCCTACCCGTTGCCGGATGGGGCGCTGCACGAATCCATTGAACGCATCCGCAATGCGGCAAAAACTCCGGTGACTGCGGCGGCGATACGGGCTGACAGTGATGACCAGGTGGCCGCCCCTACCTTCAAGGCCAAGGGCGACCGTGATGGCGTGGTGCTGCCGGTGCATGGCCTTGCCGGTGGTACGGGCGCATCAACCTTTGCAGCCAACCTTGCATGGGAATTGGCGACATCTGCGCCAAAGGATGGGCCGCGTGTCTGTCTGCTGGATTTCGATTTCCAGTATGGGTCGGCGGCAACCTATCTTGATCTGCCACGTCGCGAAGCGGTGTTCGAACTGTATTCCGATACCGAGGCCGCCGACAGCGACAGCTTTCTGCAGGCCATGCTGACCTTCAATGAAAAGCTGCATGTGCTGACAGCACCGGCCGACATGTTGCCGCTGGACATTGTCACACCTGATGACATTGGCCGGATCATCGAGATGGCCAAGGCAAACTTTGATTACGTCGTGATCGACATGCCGAAAACCATTGTTGCCTGGACCGAGGCCGTGCTGGTGCGCAGCCATGTCTATTTCGCGATGATGGAGCTGGATCTGCGGTCAGCGCAGAACATCCTGCGGATGACACGGGCCTTGAAGGCCGAGGCGCTGCCGCATGAAAAGCTGCGCTTTGTGCTGAACCGTGCGCCGAAGTTTACCGATCTGTCTGGCAAAAGCCGGGTGAAGCGCATGGCAGAAAGCCTTGATATCTCAATCGAACTGCACATGCCGGATGGTGGACCGCAGGTCACGCAATGCAACGACCACGGGTTACCACTGGCCGAGCAGGCGGCGAAAAACCCGCTGCGCCGCGAGATTCAGAAACTGGCCAAGTCGCTGGTTGATACCAACAAGGCGGCTGAGCAAGGCCGCGCTTAAGCCTGAATTTGGGGAATAGGGAACCTGACGATGTTTAGCCGTTTCAAGAAAGCAGATGCCACTGACGCCCGCCCGGCACTTGCCCCGGTGGGCGCGGCCACGCCCAAGGCCCCTGCCCCCGCAGCGGCCGCCCCCATACGCGCAGCCGCACCGTCACCCGCTGTTGGCACCCCACGCGCACCTGCTGACGCGGTGGCCGCCGACAAAGAGAAAAAGCGCAAGGAACGCCTGACCGAGCTGAAGGTCGAACTGCACAAGCGCCTGCTGGACAACCTGAACCTGGCGGCCCTTGAAAAGGCATCCGAGCAAAGCCTGAAGATGGAAATCTCATCCATTGCATCCGAGGCGCTGGATGAATTGTCAGTTGCGCTGAACAAGGAAGACCGGGCCACGCTGAACCAGGAACTGTATGACGAGGTCATGGGTCTGGGGCCGCTGGAACCTCTGCTCAAGGATGAAACGGTCAACGATATTCTGGTCAACGGACCGCAGCGCATTTTCGTGGAACGCGCAGGCAAGCTGACGCTGACCGACATCACCTTCCGCGATGAACGCCACCTTCTGCGCATCATCGACAAGATCGTGTCGGCCGTGGGCCGCCGAGTGGACGAATCCAACCCTTATTGCGACGCGCGTCTGCAGGACGGTTCGCGTTTCAACTGCATGGTGCCGCCTGTTGCGGTGGATGGCAGCCTGGTGTCGATTCGTAAGTTCAAGAAGGAAAAGCTGGGCATCAATGACCTGGTGCGCTTTGGGGCGTTTACCGAGGAAATGGCCGCCTATCTGCAGGCAGCGGTGTCATGTCGGCTCAACATCATCGTGTCAGGCGGTACGGGTTCGGGGAAAACCACCACGCTGAACGCGCTGTCATCCTTCATTGATAACACCGAACGCGTGCTGACAATCGAAGACACCGCCGAACTTCAACTGCAGCAGGTTCACGTGGGCCGCATGGAAAGCCGCCCGCCGAACGTGGAAGGCAAGGGCGCCGTCACCCAGCGCGACTGCTTGCGCAACGCACTGCGTATGCGCCCGGACCGGATCATCGTGGGGGAAACCCGTGGTGAGGAGGTGATTGACATGTTGCAGGCCATGAACACAGGCCACGACGGATCCATGACCACGATCCACGCCAACAACGCGCGTGATGGCATCAGCCGTCTGGAAAACATGGTCGCCATGGCCGGTATCGAAATGCCGCTGAAAGCCGTGCGCAGCCAGATCGCATCAGCTGTGAACCTGATCGTGCAGGCCAGCCGTCTGCAAGATGGTTCGCGCCGCATGGTTTCGATCACTGAAATCACCGGGATGGAGGGCGATGTGCTCTCGATGCAGGAAATCTTCCGCTACGAACGCCTTGGCCTTGCCCCCGATGGCAAGATCATCGGGCGGTTCAATGCCACCGGCGTACGGTCACACTATTCCGAACGCTTCCGCCAGTGGGGCTTTGATCTGCCGCACTCCATCTACGAACCGATTGTCTGAAGGTAGATCATGGAACTCAGCGCTGCCCCACTTATCTATGTTCTGATCTTTGTTGCCGTTGTGGTGCTGGTCGAAGGGATTTACCTGACCGCATTCGGCAAATCGATCAGCCTGAACAACCGCGTCAGCCGGCGCCTTGCGCTGTTGGAAAAGAACGGCAACCGCGAGCAGGTGCTGGAACAGCTGCGCAAGGAAATGAGCCAGCATCTGTCCTCGAAGGGCATTCCGCTGTACTCGGTTCTGGCGTCCAAGGCACAAAAGGCCAATATCGCATTCTCGCCCAAGGCCCTGATGGGGGTGATGGCACTGGTGACGGTGTTTGCCTATCTGGGCTTGACCATAGGCACGCAGGCCCCACAGGCCGTGCGCGTGGCGCTGGCCATTGGCATGGGTGTGGGCGGCGTTTACTTCTGGGTCAACAGCAAGGCCAAGAAACGCATGGGCCTGATGGAAGAGCAGCTTCCCGATGCCGTTGAACTGATGGTGCGCTCATTGCGGGTGGGACACCCGTTTTCGGCAGCAATCAGTATTGTGGCCAAGGAAGTGGCCGACCCGCTGGGTACCGAATTTGGCGTGATTGCGGACGAAGCCGCCTATGGGCGCGACATCTCGGAAAGCCTGAAGCAGTTTGCCGAACGCATGGACAGCCAGGATTTGCGCTTTCTCGCCGTTGCCGTGACGATCCAGCAGCAGTCCGGCGGTAACCTTGCCGAAATTCTGGATGGTCTGGCCAAGGTGGTGCGCGCGCGTTTCAAGCTGTTCCGCCGCGTACGGGCGATTACAGCCGAAGCGAAATGGTCAGGCATGTTCCTGTCATTCTTCCCGCTGGGTGCACTGGCCGGGATTCTGGTGATCAAACCTGATTATTATGACGAGGTCTCGGGCACGGCGGCGTTCATTCCGGCCTGTCTGATCGTGGGCGTACTGCTGACGATCAACGTGATCTTCATGAAAATCATGGTCAATATCAAGGTTTAAGGGCTCATCATGGAACTTCTGTCCAATTTCAACGCGTTCCTGACAAGCCATCTGGGCGAACTTGGCCCACTGTTGGTGGTCGGCGGTCTGGGTATTGTGCTGATCGTTGTGGCCTTGCCGACAATGATGAAAAAGCCACCAGACGAATTCGCCCGCATCAAGGCGCAACGCGATACAGGCGGGGCCAAGCCTGCCAAAGGTGCCAAGGCCGACACCCTGCGCCGTGCAGAAAAGACAGACAAGCTGGAACGCTTTTCCAACTTTCTGGAACCGCAGAACGCCGAACAGCTTTCGGCAGCGAAATTGCGTATGTTGCGGGCGGGCTACCGGTCAAAGAACGCCGTGCGGATGTTCCACTTTTCGCAGTTTGTGCTGGGGATCGGGCTTTTGGTGCTGGGCGTGGTCTATACCATGATTTCGGCGGCAACATCGGGGGTCGAACCTTCGACGCAGACGATGATCATTTCATCGCTGGGGCCAGGTGGCCTGGGCTATTACCTGCCGCAATACTGGGTCAACCGGCGTGTGGGCCAGCGTGAGGCCGAAATCGTTGCAGGTTTCCCCGATGCGCTGGACATGATGCTGGTTTGCGTTGAAGCGGGGCAGTCGATTGACCAGACAATCCTTCGCGTGGCCAAGGAAACAAGGGCTGGCTATCCGGCATTGGCCGACGAGTTTGAAATGGTCTCGAACGAGGTGAAGGCGGGCAAGGAACGCGTCACCGTGTTGAAAGACATGGCCGAACGCGTGGGTATTCCGGATGTTGCGTCGTTTGTGACCACATTGGTGCAATCGGCCAGCTTTGGTACCTCGATCGCCGAGGCGCTGCGGGTGTATTCGGCGGAAATGCGTGACAAGCGCGTGATGCGTGCCGAAGAAAAGGCAAACAAGTTGCCAACCAAGCTGACACTGGGCACAATGCTGTTCACCGTGCCGGCGCTGCTTCTCATCCTGATTGGCCCTTCGCTGCATGGCATTGCAACTGCCTTTGGCGGCGGTGGAGGGGGCTGAGACTGCGCCTGAGATCATTACCGGTTCT
This sequence comes from Pseudomonadota bacterium, assembly GCA_046049665.1. Classification (GTDB taxonomy): domain Bacteria; phylum Pseudomonadota; class Alphaproteobacteria; order Rhodobacterales; family Rhodobacteraceae; genus JAAFHS01. The sequence continues at coordinate 8,848 of JBJOQW010000179.1, forward strand.
GCTATTGCTGGGCGCAAGCCTGCTGGCCGCCTGTGGAAACACGGGCGGCCCTGATCGTAACGTGCCTTTCGGGGCAGATGCACGCGGTGAGGGGGTTGATGGCCTGCTGGTCGGACACCGCTTGATGGAAGCCGGCGAATACGACCTTGCGCTCAAGGCCTATTACCGGGCCGCCGCCGAAGAAGGCGTGAATGTGGATGTGTTGTCGGCCATCGGATCGGCCAACCTTGCCTTGGGCCGCCTAGGCCAAGCTGAACAGATCCTGCGCCGCGCCGTGGAAGAGGACGCAACCTTTGTACCCGCCATCAACAATCTGGGCGTTGTCCTGATGGAACGTGGCAAGTTCGGCGAAGCGCGGATCACCTTTCAGCAGGCTTTTGCCATTGATAGTGGCGAATCTGACTCCATCCGCGAAAATCTGCGGCTGGCTATCGCGAAAACCGAAGGTGTGGTCTACTCTGACCCGCAAGAAGAACCGACAATGGCGCTGGTGCGGCGCGGTCAGGGCCAGTACGAGCTGCTGACCGAGTTGTAGATGGCGCTGCGGCACAACCGAGCAGTAAAAAGGACGCAGAAACATGCGCCATCCAACCTATCTGGCCCTAGCAATGGGCGGCACCCTGATGCTTTCGGCCTGCGGCAACGGCGCATCCGACGCCGAAGTACAGCGCGCCGTGGCCGATGTGAATGTGATCGACGAATCAAACCTGTCGGACATCATGCTGACGGTGGGCGATCCGGATGAGGCGGTTGCCTATTTCACCCGGGCGGCCACAGCGAACCCGGACCGTATTGATCTGCAGCGCGGGCTGGCCAAGTCCTTGATCCGGGCAGGAAAGCCAACCGAGGCGGTGGCCGTGCTGCTTGCGGCAACGCAGTTGCCAACGGCAGGGCCGGAAGACAAGGTGCTGCTGGCCGATGCCTATATCCGCGCCAATGACTGGGACCGCGCCGAGGCCGTGCTGAACGAAGTGCCGCCCACCTATGAGACGTTTGACCGTTACCGCCTTGAGGCAATGGTGGCGGACAGCAAACAGAACTGGACCAAGGCGGACAGCTTTTATGAAATCGCGGCAGGGCTGACAACCAAGCCTGCAGGCGTGCTGAACAACTGGGGCTTTTCCAAGCTGACACGGCAGGATTACGCCGGTGCGGAAAAGCTGTTTGTTCAGGCGCTGACCTACGATCCGAACATGTTCACGGCCAAGAACAACCTTGTGCTGGCACGCGGCGCGCAGCGCAAGTACGACCTGCCCGTGGTCAACATGACGCAGACGGAAAAGGCAGAGCTTTTGTACACAATGGCGCTGACGGCGATCAAGCAAGGTGATGTGTCGGTGGGCAAGGCCCTGCTGGACAACGCTATTCAGACCCACCCACAGCACTTTGAGGCCGCTGTCCGCAGCCTGCAGGCGCTGGAGGCCTGACCCATGCTGACATTTGTGCAGGCGCTGGCCTTTGCTCCTTTTGTGCTGGGCATTTCGGTGTGGGTGGCCTGGTCTGACATGGCCACCATGAAAATTCCCAACAAGGCCGTTGTGGCCCTTGGGGCGGTATGGATTGTGGTCGGCCTTGGCCTTGTCGCCTTTCAGGTGATGCCGCTGATGACCTGGCTCTGGGGCTTTGCGCTGGCAGCGATTTTCCTTGTGGCCGGCTTTGTTGCCAATGCTGTCGGGCTGATCGGCGCCGGGGATGCGAAATTCGGTGCAGTCATGGCGCCCTTCTTTGTGGGGGCTGACCCGGTGCTGGTCTGCGCGGTTCTGGCAGCCTGTCTGCTGGGGGCCTTTGTGGCGCACCGCACGCTGCGGATGATCGGGCCTGTGCGCAGGGCGACGCCGGATTGGGCCAGCTGGACCAACAAAAAGTTCCCTATGGGCCTCACTCTTGCCGGAATGCTGGTGTTTTATCTGCTTTGGCGGCTGATTGTTGAGTGATCGGGGGTAACCCGGCCACCTTTCAGCCATAATTCGGCCAGGCAGAGGTGACCCGATGAATATGCAAGCAACGCCCGCCCCCGGTGGCGTCGCCCCCCCACCAGCCCCGCGCACGCTGGCGGAAGTGGGGATTTCGATGGTGATGATGCGGGATATCCTGCTGAAAACCATGTTCCGCATGAACCTTGATCTGGTCACCCAGCTGTCAAAGGTGATCTGCCTGCCAGGGATGCTGATCCAGGAGCTGGTTGATCTGGCCCGGACGCAAAAGCTGCTTGAGGCGACAGGGACAATGCACGCCACTTCGGGCAACGAGATGGGCTATCAGCTGACCGAAGCTGGCAAGGCGCGGGCATTGGATGCCCTTTCGCAGTCGGAATACTATGGCGCCATGCCGATCCCGCTGAATGATTTCAAAGAGCAGGTCAAGCGCCAGTCGGTGCGCAACATCCGCCTGACGCGGCCACAGCTGATGTCAGGCATGGGGCACCTGATCCTGCCAGATGATCTGATCACCAACCTTGGCCCAGCAGTGACATCGGGCCGGTCGATTCTGATGTATGGCCCACCTGGCAACGGCAAATCCTCAATCTCGAACGGCCTGCTGACGGCCCTTGGTGACAAGGTCTATATTCCACGCGCACTGGAATATTCGGGGCAGGTCATCACGGTTTATGACCCGATCGTGCACAAGGCAGCCACGGAATCAGTTGATGATCCCAATGCGTTGCGGCGCACATCAAACCGGTTTGACAACCGCTACGTCTATTGCGAACGCCCGGCGGTGATTACGGGGGGTGAGCTTTCGCTGGAAATGCTGGACCTGACCTATAACCCCACCGCGCGCACCTATCAGGCGCCATTGCAGCTGAAATCCACCGGCGGCATCTTCATCATCGACGACCTTGGCCGTCAGCAGGAACCACCACAAAAGATCGTCAACCGCTGGATCGTGCCGCTGGAAGAAGGGCGTGATATTCTGGCGCTGCAATCTGGCGAGAAATTCACGACACCGTTTGATACGCTGGTGATCTTTTCGACCAACTTCCACCCGAACGAAATCTTCGACGGCGCGGCCCTGCGTCGTATCTTCTTCAAGATCAAGATTGACGGGCCGACACAGGAGATGTTCCTGAAGATCTTCGCGATGGTGGCCAAGAAGAAAAAGATGCCGCTGGACGAACGCAGCCTGATGCATTTGCTGAAGGTCAAGTATCCGACGATCAACATGAACTTTGCAAACTACCAGCCGGTTTACCTGATAGACCAGATGATCGCGATGTGCGAGTTTGAGGGCATTCCCTATCAAATGACGCCAGAGCTGATCGACCGGGCCTGGGGCAACATGTTCGTGCGGCAAGAACAGATCGCACACTAGGGGGCCGCGAGCCTGTTGGGGCCGCTCATCGTTCCCTGACGGTCACTCTGCGCTGGGTCGCGCGAAGCGTGACCGTCAGGGAACGATGAGCGGCCGGTCAGGGGCGCTGCACCGCAAACCGCAGCACGCCAGCTTCGGTCACGATCATGTCCAGCGGCTGATCGGTCGCATCAATCGGCACCTCTGGCATCTCTTGTGCAGCAAAGGCGAAACCGATGGCCACGACAGGCCCACGCGCACGCAGGTCCTGCAAGGTACGGTCATAAAACCCGCCGCCATAGCCCAGCCGGTAGCCCCGCGCATCAAAGGCCAAGAGCGGCACGATCAGCACCCGCGGTGTGACCCATGCCCCCTCGACCGGGATCAGCGCCTTGAACGCGCCCTCCGCCATCGTACAACCCGGTGACCATTCGCGGAATCGCAAAGGCGTAGCCGCGGCCATGATCACCGGCACTCCGACTGGCCCAGGATGGGCAGCCATGGCTGGCAGCGGGTCAATCTCGGTGCGCATTGGCATGTAGCCGGCCAGCGGTTGTGATGCGTAAGCTGCCAGCACATCAGCCAGAATTTCGGCAGCCTGCCCCTGCCCTGCGGCAAATGCGGCCTTGCGGCGGGCGAAGGCTGCGCTGCGCGCATCGGCCTTGGACATGTTCATAACAGCACCACCACCGCCAAGCCCAGAAAGGCGAAAAATCCGACAACATCGGTGACTGTGGTCACAAAGGTGCCCGAAGCCAAGGCAGGATCGGCACCAAAACGATCAAGAACAACGGGGACAAGAATGCCGAAAGTACCTGCCACCACAAGGTTGATCACCATCGCCGCACCGATCACCACCCCCAGCATCGCATTATCAAACCACACCCAGCTGACCAGCCCCATCACCAGCGCAAAGAACAACCCGTTCAGCAACCCCACCACCGTTTCGCGCCAGATTACCCGCCCCACATTCGATGATGTCAATTCCCGCGTCGCCAGCGCCCGCACCGCCACCGTCAGCGATTGCGTCGCCGCATTCCCCCCCATCGATGCCACGATCGGCATCAGCACCGCCAGCGCCACCAGCTGCGCAATCGCCCCTTCGAACTGCGCGATCACCATGCTGGCCAGTATGGCAGTCAACAGGTTCACAAACAGCCAGGGCAGACGCAGACGCGTGGTTTCAAGCACGCGGTCCGACACCGCACTTTCATCACCCACCCCGGCCATGCGCAGCATGTCTTCCTCGTGTTCCTCATCCAGCACGTTCATGGCGTCATCAATCGTGATCACCCCCACCA
>JBJOQW010000180.1:0-2578 GCA_046049665.1 Pseudomonadota bacterium
AAATCATTGCCCTTGGGCGCCGACCGCCAGTCAGACACGATCTTTTGTGTCATGCCGGTGGCTTCGTCGGTGTCTTCACGCACCGAAATGCCCGAGATCAGGTCAACAAACCGCGCCACACCGCCCTTTTCAGCGATGATCGGCAGGGTGTAGGGGTCCCATTCGAACAGTTTCGTGCCGCGCTTGACGGCGACGCCATCCTTGACCAGCACCTTGGCACCATAGGTCAGCTTGTGGGCTGCGCGTTCCTGCCCAGCGTCATCAATGATGGCGATGGACATGTTACGGCCAACCACAATCTGCTCACCCGTGGCATTGGCCAGCAGGTTGGCATTGCGGAACTCGATCTTGCCTTCCTGGCTGGCTTCAAGGAACGACGCCTGACCACCCTGCGCGATGCCGCCGATGTGGAATGTCCGCATCGTCAGCTGTGTGCCAGGCTCACCAATCGACTGAGCGGCGATGATACCCACCGCTTCGCCCTGGTTGACCAGCGTGCCGCGGGCAAGGTCGCGCCCGTAGCACATTGCACATACGCCCTCTTCCGCATCGCAGGTCAGCGGGCTTCGGATACGGGCAGACGCAACACCGGCCTGAGCGATCAGGTCAGCGCGGCGTTCGTCGATCAGCTCTCCGCGGTCAACGATCACGTCGTCGGTGCCGGGCACCATGATCGGGTCAGCAGCCACACGGCCCAGCACACGTTCGGCCAGGGTCTGGACAACTTCACCGTCATTCACGGCCACGTCGGCAGTGATGCCGCGATCGGTGCCGCAATCATGCATGCGCACGATGCAGTCCTGTGCGACGTCCACCAGACGGCGTGTCAGGTAACCCGAGTTCGCGGTCTTGAGCGCGGTATCGGCCAGACCCTTGCGGGCGCCGTGGGTGGAGTTGAAGTATTCAAGAACGGTCAGACCTTCCTTGAAGTTCGAGATGATCGGCGTTTCGATGATTTCGCCCGAAGGCTTGGCCATCAGACCACGCATCCCGCCCAACTGCTTCATCTGCGCAGGCGAACCACGTGCCCCGGAGTGGGACATCATGTAAACCGAGTTCGGTTCCTTTTCGGCGCCCTTGTCATCATAGCGGACGGCCGAAATCTCGCCCATCATTTCGCCAGCGACCTTGTCGGAACACTTGGACCAGGCATCAACGACCTTGTTGTACTTCTCACCCTGGGTGATCAGGCCGTCCATGTACTGCTGTTCGAATTCCTTCACCTGATCGCGGACTTCGTTGACAATGGTCCACTTGGTATCGGGGATCAGCATGTCATCCTTGCCGAAGGAAATACCGGCGCGGAAGGCTTCGCGGAAGCCCATGGTCATGATCTGGTCGCAGAAAATAACCGACTCTTTCTGGCCGCAATAGCGGTAGACGGTGTCGATGACGTTCTGCACGTCTTTCTTGCGCAGCAGACGGTTGACCAGGTCAAACGGTGCTTTTGCGTTCAGTGGCAGCAGGTTGCCAAGGCGCAGACGGCCGGGCGTGGTGTCAAACCGGCGCCAGACTTCGTTACCTTCTTCGTCAATCTGCTTGATGCGTGCCTTGATCTTGGCGTGCAGGTGCACCGCACCGGCTGCCAGCGCATGCTCCACTTCTTCAACATCGCGGAAGGCCATGCCTTCGCCCGTCATGCCCTTGCGTTCCATGGTGGTGTAATACAGGCCCAAGACCATGTCCTGCGATGGCACGATGATTGGCGCACCGTTGGCGGGCGACAACACGTTGTTCGTGGACATCATCAGAACGCGGGCTTCCAGCTGGGCCTCAAGGCTCAGCGGCACGTGAACGGCCATCTGGTCACCGTCAAAGTCGGCGTTGAAGGCCGAGCAGACGAGCGGGTGCAGCTGAATGGCCTTGCCTTCGATCAGGATCGGTTCAAAAGCCTGAATCCCCAGACGGTGCAGCGTCGGCGCACGGTTCAGCAGAACCGGATGCTCGCGGATCACCTCGTCCAGGATATCCCAAACTTCGGGACGTTCCTTTTCCACCAGCTTCTTGGCCTGCTTCACCGTGCTTGACAGGCCCTTGGCCTCAAGACGGCTGTAGATGAACGGCTTGAACAGCTCGAGCGCCATCTTTTTCGGCAGGCCGCACTGGTGCAGCTTCAGCTCCGGCCCGGTCACGATGACCGAACGACCCGAGAAGTCAACGCGCTTGCCCAGAAGGTTCTGGCGGAAGCGGCCCTGCTTGCCTTTCAGCATGTCCGACAGCGATTTCAGCGGGCGCTTGTTGGTGCCCGTGATCACGCGGCCCCGCCGACCGTTGTCGAAGAGGGCGTCAACGGCTTCCTGCAGCATCCGCTTTTCGTTCCGGACGATGATGTCCGGGGCGCGAAGCTCGATCAGGCGCTTCAGGCGGTTGTTGCGGTTGATGACGCGGCGGTAGAGGTCGTTCAAGTCGCTGGTCGCAAAACGTCCACCGTCCAAGGGAACGAGCGGACGTAGATCCGGCGGCAGAACCGGAATCACGGTCAACATCATCCATTCGGGGCGGTTGCCGCTCCCACGGAACGCCTCGACGACCTTGAGGCGCTTGGCGTACTTTTTACGCTTGGCCTCGCTGCTCGTCT
>JBJOQW010000181.1:0-3243 GCA_046049665.1 Pseudomonadota bacterium
CCTGCGCGAAATCCTCGTAGCGTTCGTTATACACCTCGAGCACCCGCTTCATCAGCGCGATGCGGTCCTTGACCGGCGTATAGGTCCAGCCGTCAAACGCCGCGCGCGCCGCCAGAATCGCCCGGTCCGCATCTGCCGCATTGCCCATGGCAACCTCGCAGACAATCTCCTCCGTCGCCGGGTTTTCAACACCCATGCGCGCGGTCGACAGCGGATCAACCCAGGCACCGTTGATATAGAACTTCAGCATGTTGGCAGGGATCATGACGACCTCACTTGAAGTAGATGTTGTATTTTGCCCGGATCGCCGCGTCGATCGCGGGATCAATCCGGTTGCCAGCTTTGGCCAGAATCGCATTCTTGCGGCCAATTGCCGTATCAAGCAACAGGGGTTTTCCCGCCTCGTTCCACTCTTTCGGTGACATGCGGTTGCCGACATTGGGGTAGATATATTCCGTCTGCATCAGTTTCAGCGTCTGATCCGACCCAAGGTAATGCCCCGGCCCGCCAAGGCAGACCTCTTTCATCGCATCAAGCGACGTGCTGTCCGGCGTCACATCAATCCCCCGCACAAGGCGCATGGTCTGGCCCAGAAGGTCATCGCCCAAGACCAAGCTCTCCAGACAGAAGCCCAGCAGGGACGCATGCATCCCCACCGCCTCATAGCACATGTTCAGCCCCGCAAGGCCTGCCAGCGCGTTGGTGATCCCCTGCTCCCATCCGGCCTGCATGTCCGGCAGTTTGCTGTCGGAAATGCCTGATGCCGCCCCCCCCGGCAGATCATAGAAGCGGTGCATCTGCGCGCAGCCCGCCGTCAGCAGCGCCTGTTCCGCAGACCCGCCCGACATCGCCCCCGTGCGCAGGTCGCTCACAAATGGCCACGTCCCAAAGATGCACGGCGCGCCCTTCTTGATCGCATTCGCATAGACCACACCCGCAAGGCACTCTGCCACCGCCTGCACAATCGTCAGCGCAATCGGCGCCGGGCTGGTGGCCCCGGCCTGCCCGGCGCTTAGCAGCAGCATGGGCATGCCGCGCCGGATGCAATCTTCCATCGTGATGCAGGATTCTTCGGCAAACTTCATGGGCGGGACAACGAAGCAATTGGAATTGCTGACAAAAGGCCGTTCCAGCCATTTATCCTCGCCCCCTGCCACCGTGTAGAGCATGTCAAAACAGTCGGCCACATGGCTTGGGTCGCTGAAGGATGTGCCCACATGCTTTGTGGTGCCCGCAAGGCTGCCATAAAGCGTGTTCAGGTCCATCTCCTTGTTGTCCTTGATATCGCGGCAGACCATCGTGCGTTGATAAAAGTGAATGTTATCAAGGTTATCCACCAGACGCGCCGCATCATACAGATCCTGCGCCGTGGATTCGCGATAGTCCAGCGTGACCGGGTCCACGATATGCACCGCCGCCCCCGCCGTGCCGTAATGCACGTTGCTGCCCTTCAGGTGCAAATCCTGCTTCGGGTCGCGCGCATGCAGGGTAATCCCCCGCGCCGCCACCGCCAGCATGTCCTCCACCAGTGCCCGCGGAAACCGCAGCCGCCCGTCATCGCCCTGTATGGCCCCCGCCGCCGTCATGATCTCCACCCCCGAAGGTGGCGCCTGCGAAAGCCCGATCTGCTCCAGCGCGTCCAGCGCCGCCGCATGGATCTGCTTCACACCCTCTTCGCTCAGCGGTTTATATAAGCCCCCCGGCATCCCCGCCCGCACCGGGCGCACGTCATCCGCCAAAGGTGCCGCCCGCAGCGCCACCCGCGCCTCACGCCCGCCTGCCCTGCGGCTGCGCACCGGTGCGCATTCCGCGCCCACATCGCCAAGTTCACCCATCATCGGCTCCCATGTTGCCCGGATCATTCATGTCATGGGGCCAATGGCGCGATCCGGGCGCCGGCAACCCCTTAGGTGTGGGAGATTTCCCCCAGATACCAGTTGATATAACGCTGTGTCTGCGCCTCCATCGGCGCAATCGGCCCGGGCGTGAAGTAATGCGACCGCACCCCCGCGCCCGTGCTTTCGATGATCTTCTTGTCCTCGTCCGAGGTGACGCGCCACAGCCATGTCAGGCGATCTAGGTCATAATCCCGCCCTTCCACCGCATCGCCCGCAACCAGCCAGATCAGCTCCATCTCGCAAGTGTCTACACCCGTTGGAATAAAGCGGTAGATCACCCCGTGGTCCGGATAGGCCGCCATAAAGGACATGCCCCCAAACTGCAGCGACGTGATCCCCCCGTCATAATCCTCAAACTGCCCCATCAAGGGCGCCACCGGCCCGCCATCCACACTTGCCGACTGCACCCCTGCCTTCAGCGCATAGCGGTAAGACCGCGCCGCCTCGCGCCCCGTTGTGCTGCCTTCCCATGCAAGGGACTCGGCCACGTCCAGCCCCAGGGCACAGGTGCGCGCGGCCATGGCGGCGTTCAGCGCGTCAATCTCGGCGGGCGGCTGTTCCAGCACATGCGTGGCGGAATATTCCGGGTGGGCAGGCCCGCAGTGGTAGCATTCCACGTAATTCTCAACCGCGATCTTCCAGTTGGCCGCCATCGCATAGGTCTGTCGTGCGGCAACCTTGGCCGTGGCCCAGCCATAAACGCCGCAGGTGCGTGTGATCAAATCCGCAACTGGCGCAAAATCAAGCGGTTGCGGCGCAAAGCTGACAAAAACCAGCCCTTCGGCCACCCGCAGATGCAGGCGGCGCAGGCCGTGGGCGCTGCGATCAAACCCCTCTGGCATCACCCGCGCGGCTTTCAGCGCGCCGTCATTGCCATAGGTCCAGGCATGGTAAGGGCAGACGAAACTGCGCGCATTGCCCTGCCGTTCGGCGCAGACCTGCGCGCCCTTGTGGCGGCAGTTGTTCAGTAGCGCGTGCAGCGTGCCACTGGCATCACGCGTCAGGATGACCTGCTCACCGGCCAGATCGAACAGTTCAAAATCATGCGGCGCAGGCAGAATGCTGTCATGCGCAATGCAATGCCAGTGCCGCCGGAACACGCGGTCAAGATCACGCGCATAAACCGCAGGATCGGTATAGAAATACCGCGGCAGGCCACGCCCCGGCACATAAGCCGCAATCGCCTGATCAATCGCGTCAATCAGAACGGGCTGGGCTTGGCTGATGATGACCTTGTTCATCATGATATCCTTTGCAAGACGTCGGGTTCCATGCGGCAGCACCGCATAAAACCCATGGTCTTACGCGCGCATCCTTTCGCTTATCTGAAAACAGTCCGGCAAAA
>JBJOQW010000182.1:0-9483 GCA_046049665.1 Pseudomonadota bacterium
TGGCGCTGGTGATTGATGAATATGGCGGGGTGGACGGGGTTGTGACGATTGAAGACCTGATCGAAACGGTGATCGGCGAGATCGAGGACGAGCACGACGAAGACGAAGGCGTTCTGTGGAAAGAGGAAAAGCCGGGGGTTTACCTTGTGCAGTCCATGGCCCCGCTGGCGACGTTCGAGGCGGCCATCGGCATGGACCTGCACGACGAGGACGAAGACGACGATATCGACACTATCGGTGGTCTGGTCTTTCTGCGCACGGGGCGGGTGCCTGCGGTGGGCGAGGTTGTGACCCACGAATCGGGGGTTGAGTTTGAAATCGTCGATGCCGATCCGCGCCGCCTGAAGCGGTTGCGCGTGCGGTTGCCGCAGGCGGTTGTGCCGGGGAAATGACGCTGGGATTTCCGGGCTGGCGGGCGGTTGGCTGGCCGGGCCTGTGGGGCGTTGGCATTGCCGTGGGGCAAGCGCCGTTGGGGTGGTGGTGGGTCAGCCTGATTGCGCTGGTTCTGCTTTTTGTGCTGCTGCACATGGCAGCCGACTGGCGGGTGGCGGCATGGAAGGCCTGGGCGGCGGGCCTTGGGCATTTTGGTGTGTCGCTGAGTTGGATCATCTCGCCCTTTCTGGTGGAGCCTGAAACCCATGGCTGGATGGCGCCCTTTGCGCTGGTGCTGATGGCGGGGGGGATGGCGCTGTTCTGGGCTGTGGCGGGGGCGGTGTCATGGCAGGCGCGGCACCGCGCCATGGGGTTTGCCGTGGCGCTGGCGGGGTTCGAGGCGCTGCGCGGGGTGGTCTTTACGGGTTTTCCATGGGCGCTGATTGCCCACATGTGGGTGGATAGCGCCTTTGGGCAGTTGGCATCGGTGGTGGGTGTAAACGGGCTGAACTTGCTGACATTGCTGGTGGTGGCGTCGTTCACGGTGTTCAACCGATGGGTGGGGCCTGTCACGTGGATTGCATTCGTGGGGGCATGGCTTTTGGGTGTCGCCTTGCAGACCACGCCTGCAGGGCCTTCGCGTGATGTGACCCTGCGCCTTGTGCAGCCGGCCATCCCGCAAAGCCTGAAATGGGATCCGGAGGCGGCGCGCGCCAATTTCACGCGGCTGCTGGACATGACAGCGCAGGGCACGCCTGCTGACCTGACGATCTGGCCCGAAACGGCGGTGCCCTATCTGATGGATACAGCACCCGAGGTTGGCCAGATGATTGCGCTGGCATCTGGGGGCAAGCCGGTGATTGTGGGCTATCAGCGCGTTGACGGGCCGCTGGGCTGGAACAGCATGGGGCTGGTCGCGCCGGATGGGACCATCGCACAACATTATGACAAAGCGCATCTGGTGCCGTTTGGTGAATATATCCCGCTTGGTGACATTGCCTATGACTGGTTCGGCCTGCGGGCCTTTGCCAGCCAGGTGGGGGCGGGCTATTCGGCTGGACCGGGGCCTGCGGTCATTGAACTGGGGGCAGAGTTTGGCCGCGTTCTGCCGCTGATCTGCTATGAGGCGATCTTTCCGGGCTTTGTGAACGCAGCACCGGCCCGCGCGGACTGGATATTGCAGATCACCAATGACGCGTGGTTCGGCACGCTGACCGGCCCTTGGCAGCATGTGGCGCAGGTGCGGTTTCGCGCCATTGAACAGGGTCTGCCAGTGGTGCGGGTGGCCAACACAGGCGTGACCGCCGTGATCAACGCGCGGGGGCAGGTTGTGGCAGAGCTTCCTTTCGGCGTGAGGGATGTTCTGGACATTACATCCATTCCGGGTGCCTTGCCGCCCACGCCGTACAGCCGCTGGGGCGAATGGCCCTTTGTGCTGTTGCTGGCAGGACTCGGTGCCGGATTGGTTCTGCTTGGGAAACGAAAGCCTGCTTGACGCTTTTGTGGCCGGGGGATACGCACGGCCATTCTCCGCGCACAACGGCTTCCTGGCGTGCGGCGGTTACATCAAACGGAGCACGTCCCCCCATGTCACGACTGGATTATGTTTTCACTTCGGAATCTGTTTCCGAAGGCCACCCCGATAAGGTTTGCGACCGTATCTCTGATGCGGTGCTGGATGCCTTTCTGACGGAAGAACCGCTGGCGCGGGTTGCCTGCGAAACCTTTGCCACGACAAACCGCGTGGTTGTGGGGGGCGAGGTGGGCCTGTCGGACAAGGACAAGACCAAGGCAATGATGGCGCGGATCGACGGGATCGTGCGCGATTGCGTGCGTGACATCGGGTATGAACAGAAGAAATTCCACTGGGAAACGCTGAAGGTGCACAACTATCTGCACGGCCAGTCGGCGCATATTGCGCAAGGCGTGGACAAGGATGGCGCGGGCGATCAGGGCATCATGTTCGGCTATGCCACGCTGGAGACGCCGGAATACATGCCGGCCCCGATCCACTATGCGCATGCGATTTTGCGGCGGCTGACGGAGGCGCGCAAATCGGGGCAGGAACCTGCGCTGCGCCCGGATGCGAAAAGCCAGCTGACGTTGCGCTATGCGAATGGCAAGCCGGTGGAAGTGACGTCAATCGTGCTGTCAACGCAGCATGAAAGCAAAAAGCAAAAGTCCAAGGACATCCGCAAGATCGTGGAGCCTTATATCCGCGAGGTGCTGCCGGATGGCTGGATCACCAAGAAAACCGAATGGCATGTGAACCCGACTGGCACTTTCGTGATCGGTGGGCCTGATGGCGATGCGGGGCTGACAGGGCGCAAGATCATTGTGGATACCTATGGCGGTGCGGCACCGCATGGTGGCGGGGCGTTTTCCGGCAAGGATCCAACGAAGGTTGACCGTTCGGCCGCCTATGCGGCGCGCTATCTGGCCAAGAACGTGGTGGCGGCGGGCCTTGCGGAACGCTGCACGCTGCAGGTGAGCTATGCGATTGGCGTGGCCAAGCCCTTGTCGATCTATGTGGATACGCATGGCACGGAGCAGGTGGATGCGGCACTGATCGAAAAGGCCGTGGCCGAGGTAATGGACCTGACGCCACGCGGCATTCGTGAGCATCTGCAACTGAACCGTCCGATCTATGCGCGCACGAGTGCCTATGGCCACTTTGGCCGCGCGCCCGAGGCGGATGGGGGCTTTTCGTGGGAAAAGCTTGATCTGGTTGAGGCGTTGAAAAAGGCGTTCTGAAGAATCGTGCGGCGGGCCTGCCCCTTATGGGCGGGCCTGCTGTTTGCCCTGACCGCGCATGGAAAACCAAGCGCTTAGGCACAGTGGTGCCCCGACCATCAGCTGCATTGAATTTTACAGGAATTCAGCGTAACCTTCGTGGCGTTACGAAGTTATTTTTGTGTGCCTTGGGCATTTTGATTTGAACTTTCGGCCTGCGGCACCCCCGATTGGTGTGATTGATATGGCATTCGACAGTCTTTTGGCCGTGCTGGCCTGTATTTTTCTTGTGTCCTTGCTGGGGTCAGTGTCCGGCGCTGTGCTGGCCGTTTCGGTGCGGCAATGACCGAGGTTGGCGAGACTGACCTTTGGACAGGCAGAACCCGGAAAACGGCACTGCTTTCCGGCGGTGCTGCCGGTGCGGGGGGCAAGGGCCCGGTTCTGGAAACGGTGACGGTGGCCGGGATCGTGCCTTTGGCCGATCAACGCGGCATCCATGACAAGGTCTGCGTGCCCGAGGCGCTGATGGATGTGCTGTTTGGCCAGCCAGAGCCGACGCGTGCGGAAATTGCACAGGCGGGTGGTGATGCGGCAGCGGTGCCGCCACTGGGCACCTTTGCCATTGTGGACGCAGCCAAGGTGCCCGGTCTGGCCCTGACCATGGCGGGCTACCGGTTAGAACATCGCTGCCTGTTTCAGGGTGAGGCCTATGAAAACCTGCGCAATGTCGCGCCCTGGATCGTGCGGCTGACGCCTGACAACACCTTTACCCGGCACCTGTTCACCCAAGGCGATGCCCGCTGGCATCTGTGGGATGCCGGGGTGGGGATATTTCTGCGCTCGCGCGGGTCGCTTGATGCCCTGGCGCAGCACTTTCGCAAATTTACGCAGCCCCGCACGGAAAGTGGCGGCCAGTTGTTCTTTCGCTTTTTTGATCCGGTGGCGGCTCAGCTGTATTTTTCGGGTATCGCAGACTGGCCTGAAAGGGTGGCACAGGTCTTTCAGCCGCGCGCCGATCATGCTGTGCAGGCCATCGTCGCCATTCCGCCGGGCGGGAGCGAGGCACAGGTGTTCATGCCTGCGGCGGGTGTGGCGCTTGGGTCGGCGCCGGCCTTCAAGGGGCTGACGTCGCGCGATACCCAGATCATTGCCGACGCCACGATGAAACGTTTCCGGGGTGAGCTGAAGGCATGGCTTCTGCGTTATGACAAGGCGCGGTTCGGGGCCTTTGAACAACCGCAACTTGATGCCATCGTTGACCATGCGATCCGCGAGGGCGATAGGTTTGGTCTGAAGTTCAAGGAAGAATACACCTATCTTCTATACATCATGTCCTATTTCGGGGGCTGGTTTCACACATCCAGGCGTTTTCCGGTGCTGACGGGCATCTTCCGGGATGCGGGGGATGGGCGGATGGCGGCGCTGACCAAAGCTTTCCCAGAGGAATTCGCACGGCAATACGGCAACGGGATTGATGTCTTTACGCTGTGGAAGCAGCTGATGGCGGAACTTGAGGCGGAATTGGCGGCCAAGGGGGGCTGGCCTGCACTGACCAAGGCGCGCACGGGGGCGATACTGGACCGGGCCTCGCGGCACCTTTCTGCGGATGACCGGGCGCTCTTGGGGGCCTATCTGAAACAGACGGCAGGCGAGCATGTGGCGGCGGGCATTGTGAGCGAGCCGATGCAATGTGTGGGGCAATTGCTGTCTTATGTGATCGGCTACCGCTTTACGGCGGACCCGCTGTTCCCATGGGCGGCTGATTTGCTGAAAGCGGGGCCAACGCCGGATGCGGCCATGGCCGCGATTGGCAATTACGCGCTGCGGCGGGCGAAGCGGATCAGGATTGCAGGGGGGGAGGCGTGAATGTGCGGTGATGCACCCGGCCCTCCGTCCGGGGGAATTCCCGGCAATCCGCCGGGCGGCAGTGCCGGTGGCACAGGACTGTGCTGCGCCTGCCCGGCCAATGGAGATATGAGCTCGAATGGCTTTGGCACCTATTTCAGCACGAGCTACCCGCATTCGAACAGCCTGACGAACAAGGGCAAACTGGCCATTCAGCGCACGGATACGGGTGGCACGGTCACCATTACAAAGACCTTCTCGCTGTCTTATACGGCGGGGGCGACGGAAGCCGCCAACAAGGGCACGATCACCAGTGCGATCACAAGTGCGATGTCGACATGGCAGACCAATGCGGCGAATTTCCGCATCCAGATTGAACAGCCGGGTTGCAGCGTGCAGAAGCTGACGATCATGTATACCAGCACCATCGTGCCCAGTGGCGCGGATGTGGCGGTCAGCGTGGATGGCACGGCGGCCCCCACGCCGCCGACACCGGGCTTGCGGTCTTTTGTGCAGGGCGGCACGGCGATGACGTTCTACACGAATGGCGTGGGCGATATTCCGTGGACGATGGTGCACGAAATCGGCCATACCTTCGGCCTGCCGGATGAGTATATCTACGATCAAGCCTCTGCCACGCCGAAACCCACGGCGACGTTCAAGGGGGCATCATTGCCGGACAAGACGGTCACGCTGGATACCTCGGCGATCACGCCGAAGACGGGCAAGTTCAACTTTGATGCAGACAGCGTGATGGGCCGCAACGGCAATTCGAAATATGGTGATTACCTGTTCTATTGGGTGGCCATCGAGGTGGACAAGGTGTTGAAGGCGGCCGGGGTGACGGCTGTGGTCAAGGTGGTGACGCCATGAAGCGATTGCGCCTTATGGGACGGAGAATGTGATGTTCAGTGCCTGCACGATGGCGGTTGAAACCCTGGCCGAAGCGGAAGGGCCGGGCTACAAGCTGAAGGTGATAGGGTCGCCCAACCTGTGCGTGGACCCGTCGGTTTCGCAGAACCTGTGGGATTTCGCGGCCAAGCTGGTGGTCACGAACACCTCGGGCAAGGCTTATGATCTGGAGTTCAACGAAGGTGCGACGGCGGGCTTTACGTTCCGGGCCGAGCGCGTGGCCGATGCGCGCGACCCGCGCGAAGGTATTGACTATGAAACCGGCCCGATTGACCCGGCCATGGCTTCGGTTGGGCGCATGACGCTGGCGGCAGGGGCAGAGCATACCTTTGGCGGTGACCCGCGCTATATTCTGGAGCCGATCCAGCTGGCGGTCAAAGGCGAGAGGGTGGATGGAAGTGCGGCAGAACCGGACGAACGCTGGGACCGCAGTTTCCGGGTTGAGTTTCTGGTAGATATCGTGCGGTTCGAAGACGGTGTGCAGCGCAACATCCTGGAAGAGATGCCGGCGATCCTGCGGATTGTGGTGCGGGATGTTGGGCGGGAATAGCGGCGCTGTGGCTTGACTGTGGCTTGACTGGGCGCTCTGGGCGGCATAACGCGCGCTGCATGTCTGATCACCCCATCCCCTTGGCCGAAAGGCGCAACTTTTACGGGCGCATCCGTGGCAAGACGCTGCGGGCCAGCCAGAAAACCTATCTGGCCGAAGGGTTGGAGCCTTTGTCGCTGCAAGGGGTGACGCGCGATGCGAACCCTGCGCGGATCCCTTTGGACATTGCGGCGATCACGGGGGGGCGGCCCCTGTGGCTGGAAGTGGGTTTTGGCGGCGGCGAGCATCTGGTCGAGATGGCGCGGCGCTACCGCGATGTGTTCCTGATTGGCTGCGAGCCCTTTGTGAACGGGATTGCGATGCTGCTGGGCAAGGTGCGGGATGGGGGTCTGGATAACCTGATGATCCATCCGGGCGATGTGCGCGACCTGTTCGAGGTGCTGCCGGATGCCTGCGTGGCCAAGGCTTTTCTGAACTATCCGGACCCATGGCCAAAGGCGCGCCATCATCGGCGGCGGTTTGTGACGCCGGGCTATCTGGGGGCGCTTGCGCGGGTGATGCAGCCGGGGGCGGAATTCCGGGTGGCGACGGATATTGCAGATTATGTGCGCCAGACACGCGAAGAGGTGCCGCAGGCTGGGTTTGATGTGGTGGATGATGGGGCGGTGCCTTGGGCCGACTGGCCATCAACGCGCTATGAACAAAAGGCGCTGCGCGAAGGGCGCCCCCCCCATTACCTGACCTATCAGCGCAAGGGGCGGTAACCATGCGGAATCGCCGCCCCTGAAGAAGGGGCGACGATGTTCTTTTTTGTCGCGCTTGCGCGCTCCGGCTTGGCCTGCGGCGCGGATATTTATGCCAAAGTGAAACTGGTTTTCTCTTTGTCCAAATACTCATCCGCGCGCAGCACAAGGCGCGCGCTTGAATGGTGGACCGTGACTGGCGGGTAGGCTATCACGCGGACGATTGCGCAAAGGAGCCCTGCCCATGTCTGCCCATGCCACGCCTGAACCGATGACTGCCCGCAAGTCTGGCCCCTTGCGGGGTGTGGCCGAGGTGCCGGGGGACAAGTCCATTTCGCACCGGGCGCTGATATTCGGGGCGATGGCGGTGGGTGAGACGCGGGTGACGGGTCTGCTGGAAGGGCAGGATGTGCTGGATACGGCGCGGGCGATGCGGGCGTTCGGGGCGGATGTGGTGCAGCATGGGCCGGGGGCGTGGTCTGTGCATGGGGTGGGGGTTGGCGGGTTTTCGGAACCGGCGGATGTGATTGATTGCGGCAATTCGGGCACAGGTGTGCGGCTGATCATGGGGACGATGGCGACGACGCCGATCACGGCGACGTTCACGGGGGATGCGTCCTTGCGCAAGCGGCCGATGGGGCGGGTGACGGACCCGCTGAGCCTGTTTGGCACGCAGGCGTACGGGCGCAAGGGTGGGCGCTTGCCGATGACGGTGGTGGGGGCGGCCAATCCGGTACCGGTGCGCTATGCCTTGCCGGTGGCGAGTGCGCAGGTGAAATCGGCGGTGCTGCTGGCGGGGCTGAATGCGCCGGGTGAGACGGTGGTGATTGAGCGCGAACCGACGCGGGACCATTCGGAGCGGATGCTGCTGGGCTTTGGGGCAAAGCTGCATGTTGAGAAGACGGGTGAGGGGCATGTGATTACGCTGCAGGGCCAGCCGGAGTTGCGGCCTCAGGTCGTGGCGGTGCCGCGTGACCCGTCGAGTGCGGCGTTTCCGGTGTGCGCGGCGCTGATCGTGGAGGGGTCAGAGGTGTTTGTGCCGGGTGTCAGCCAGAACCTGACGCGGAATGGCCTTTATCTTACGCTGGTGGAGATGGGGGCGGATATCGCGTTTGAGAACCCGCGGGAAGAAGGCGGGGAGCCGGTGGCGGACCTGCGGGTTCGCTTTTCGGCCGACATGAAGGGGATCGAGGTGCCGCCGGAACGGGCGCCGAGCATGATTGATGAATATCCGATCCTGTCGGTGGTGGCATCGTTCGCGACGGGCAAGACGGTGATGCGGGGGGTCAAGGAGCTGCGGGTCAAGGAGAGTGACCGGATTGATGCGATGGCGCGCGGGCTGGAGGCCTGCGGGGTGCGGATCGAGGAAGACGAGGATACGCTGATCGTGCATGGCATGGGGGCGGGTGGTGTGCCGGGGGGGGCTGTCTGTGCGACCCATATCGACCACCGGATCGCGATGTCTTTTCTGATTTGCGGGATGGCGGCGAAGGCGGCGGTGTCGGTGGATGATGCGAGCCCGATTGCGACGTCGTTCCCGATTTTCGGGCCGTTGATGGCTGGCTTAGGCGCGGTGCTGGAGCGGGGCTGACAGGGCATGTCCCATGATGGGACATGTTTTGGCCCCATGGAAATCAATAGCTTGGCGGCCCGTATTCATTTGCTGTTAACACTTCGCGAAAGATCACGTGGTCTTTTGCCAAAAGGGAAGGCCCAAGGA
This sequence comes from Pseudomonadota bacterium, assembly GCA_046049665.1. Taxonomy (GTDB): domain Bacteria; phylum Pseudomonadota; class Alphaproteobacteria; order Rhodobacterales; family Rhodobacteraceae; genus JAAFHS01. Next base: position 8,876 of record JBJOQW010000182.1, read on the forward strand.
TGGTGACGGCGCGCAGGGTCATTCTGGCGGTTCCACCTGTGGTGGTAGCGCTTTCCTATCTGGTCTGGACCCATTTCGCAGCGCAAGTGGCGGTGGGCAATCTGCCGCCGTTTGATCTGCGCCTTTACGGGTATGAGGAGGCCAAGGTCTATCTTGCCGGGTTGTCTGATACGGCGCGGGCGGTTTATCTGGGGCCATTGCACTGGGCTGATCTGGCCTTGATGATCAGCCTGACGCTGACATTGCTGCTGCCTGTCTGGCGCAAGGGGTGGGCATGGTGCCTGCCTGCCATCGGCTATCTGGTCTTTGACGTTCTGGAAAACCGCGCAGTTGCAGCGCTGCTGACGCGGGGTTTGCATGAGGTCGGCGAGGTGGCGGCGTTAAGCCTGTTCACGGGCATCAAGTTCGGCGCGCTGGCTTTGGCGGCGGTGCTGGCGGTCTGGCGGTTTTGGGCGATATGGAGGGCGCGGGCATGAACGGCACGGTGGTTGATCTGGACACATGGCCAAGGGCGGATCAGTTCCGCTTTTTCCGGACCTATGAAAAGCCGCATTATGCGGTGACGGCGCGGGTGGATGTGACGCATGTCATGGCGCGCAAGGCGGCAG
>JBJOQW010000183.1:0-3019 GCA_046049665.1 Pseudomonadota bacterium
ATGATCCACCTGCGCCAGCCGCTGATCGACCGAGGCTTTTCGGTGGCGGTGTTTCACGGCACCGGCATGGGCGGCATGGCGATGGAAAGCCTTGCCGAACAGGGTTATTTCGCCTGCGTTCTTGAACTGGCAGTGGCCGAAATCGGGAACCTGATGGTGGGATCCATCGTCAATGCGGGGGCTAACCGCATGACCTCAGCCCCCAAACGCGGCACACCGGTCATTGCTGCGCCAGGCTTTGGCGACATGATCGACTTTGCTGCCTGGGCGCCTGTGCCAGAGCGTTTCCGCGACCGTCCCTATCACGCGCATAATCGCCTTTTGGCCTCTGCCTCGCTGACCGCGGAAGAACGCGGCGATCTGGCACATGAAGTGGCGCGGCGGCTGAAATCGGGTTCCGGCCCGGTCGCCTTCGTCTTGCCGACCCAAGGCGTCCACGCATGGGATACCGAAGGCATGCCAGCCCACGATCCCGAAGCCTTGGCGGCGATGGTCAGCGCCTATCGCGCGGCGATGACGGACCCGATCCAGTTGACCGAACTGAATTGCCACATCAACGACGAGGCGTTCTCTGTCGAAGTTCTGCGCATCATAGATCGCTGGATTGCCGATGGCACGATCACGATGACCCGCTGATGGACCCACGCTATGCCCCCCTGTTCGAACCGCTGAAGATTGGCCCGGTCACTGCGCCAAACCGCTTTGTGGCCGTGCCTTATGCCTTGGGCTTTTCCGATCTGATGCCCAATGGCGCGATGGGGTTTCGCGAAACCCGTGCTGAAGGCGGCTGGGGCATCGTGGCGATGCAACTGACCGAGATTGACCCCACTTCGGACCTTTCCGGACTGCGCTACGAACGGCTTTGGGATGACCACGACACCCTACGTCACGCAGCCTCTGTTTCGCGGATCAAGACCCATGGCGCGCTGGCATCGGTGGAGCTTGCCCATACCGGCATCCGGTCGCGCGGGATTTCCAACGGCTATCCGGCGATGGGGCCTTCGATTCAGCCCACATTGAAACCCGACATGCCTTTCATGGCCCGCGCGATGGATCTGTCTGACATTCGCGCGCTGCGGGCCAACCACCGCGCAGCGGTTCGGCGGGCGCGTCAGGCTGGATATGACATTGCCTATGTCTATGCCGCCCACGATGCCTCGATCCTGTGGCACTTTCTGTCGCCCGTGTATAACCAGCGCAGCGATGCCTATGGAGGCAGTTTCGAAAACCGCCTCCGTTTGGTTCGCGAAGTGCTGGAGGACGCGCAGGACGAAGCGCGCGGAGAGATGGCGATTGCCCTGCGCTTTGCGGTGCACGAGGCTTCTGGTCCGAAAGCGATTTTGCATGACGGCGAGGGCCGCGCAGTGGTGGAGGCTTTGGCCGAACTCCCTGATCTTTGGGATGTGAACATTTCAGGCTGGAGCCGTGACAGTGCCACCTCTCGCTATGACGGCGAAGGTCATCAGGAGCCGTTCACCACTTTTGTAAAACAGGTCACCACCAAGCCGGTTCTGGGTGTGGGCCGCTTCACCTCACCCGATGCCATGGTCAGCCAGATCAAGCGCGGTGTGCTGGATTTAATCGGCGCGGCGCGGCCCAGCATTGCCGACCCGTTTCTGCCCGCGAAAATCCGCGAAGGCCGGGTGGATGACATCCGTGAATGTATCGGCTGCAATGTCTGCGTGTCCGCCGATCAGATGAACGTAGAAATCCGCTGCACGCAGAACCCCACGGCCTCTGAAGAATGGCGACGCGGGTGGCATCCTGAACGTGTTCCGCCCGCGCAGAAACCCGAAACCGTGCTGATCGTCGGCTCTGGCCCCGCCGGATTGGAGGCGGCACTGACCCTTGCCCGTGCCGGTCATCTGGTTTCGGTGGCCGACGCGCGGAAGGAACTGGGTGGTCGTGTCAGCCAAGAAGCACGGATCAAAGGGCTTTCCGCCTGGGCGCGGGTTCGGGACTACCGCCTTTACCAGTTGCGCCAGATGGCCAATGTCAGCCTTTACCCGGCAAGTCCGCTTGATGCAGATGGCATCGCAGATTTCGCGGCCGATCATGTGCTTTTAGCCACCGGCGCACGATGGCTGGCCGATGGACGAGGCCGGTCGCGGCTGTCGCCCATCCCAGGGTTTGATGCCGCCTTGACGCCAGAAGACGTGCTCGAGGGCGCAACTTTGCCGGATGATGTGGTGATCTACGATGACGACCATTTCTACATGGCCAATGCCTTGGCTGCCGATCTTGCTGGCAAGGGCCACCGGGTGCAGATCGTCTCACCTCAGCCGACGCTGGCCCCTTGGATGGGGCACACGCTGGAACAGTCCCGGATGATTGCCGAGCTTTTGGCGGCAGGCGTGCAGATGCACCCGGGCAGCACCGCAACCGGGTGGAATGGTAATGGGCTGATGGTGGTGCGCTCTGACACTGGGGCAAGCCTGCCCTTTATCCAAGGTGCCAGCCTGATTCACGTCGGCATTCGCCACCCAGATCTGACCCTGTCACAAGCCCTGAACGAACGCGGCCTGGCCCACCGGCTGATCGGCGATGCCGAATGCCCTGGCATTATCCAATCCGCAGTCTACTCCGGCCATCGCCACGCGCGCGAGGTTTTGGGACAAACCTTGCCCTTTTTGCGTGAACGTGCCGAACTCGTCTAACCTGCAAGCAAACTTGAGTGTTAGAAGGCCGGTTTCGGCTGTTGTTCTTCAGTCACAGGCAAATGCAGCTAATGTCCGCAGTCCGCCCATTGCGTCGTTTAGAGTGAAAGGTGTGCCGGTTTCCCGGTGACGGGTTGAGGGCTGGGAGAGTGGCTCCCGGCGCCTGTCACGGGAGATAGCCGATGGGCGTTGTGGAAGTTCTGGATCCGGTCGCACCGACGCGGGCGGGTGCTTGGAAGGTAAGAGCACGTATCCAAGCGGTCGTTCACCAACGGCGAAGACTGCTAAGAACGTCCCGGCAAAACCGATCCCGTGTTTCGGCATCGTCTGACTTCGCGACCCAGGTCCGGTCCAGCGCCAAG
>JBJOQW010000184.1:0-6625 GCA_046049665.1 Pseudomonadota bacterium
GCGGCATGCCCTATCGGCCAAAATTTATGCGTTTCAGATCATTTGCCTCAAATTGAAATAGCTTTGCGACGATCACATTGATCAACGTCCGGAATTTGCTCCCATTGGCCCGTCTTGCGTCACCGCAAGGGATTTGAAATGCGCAGATGCACGCGGACAAACCGTGTAGCCCTGCCTGATATTGGATGAAACGAGCCGCCCGCTTGCCAGCGATGTGCCCATTCGAACGGGGCAGGCCACGGGGAACCTAAGGGGGAAATACCATGAATATGACCAGACGTACACTAATGGCATCAGGGATAGCCTCCCTTGCATTGCCACGCATCGCTTTCGCGCAGGCCGAGACGATCAAGGTTGGCGTGTTGCATTCGCTTTCAGGCACGATGGCGATTTCGGAAACCACTCTGAAAGACACGATGCTGATGCTCATCGAAGCGCAGAACGCCAAGGGCGGTCTGCTGGGCAAGCAACTGGAAGCCGTGGTGGTTGACCCGGCATCCGACTGGCCGCTCTTCGCTGAAAAGGCGCGCGAGCTGCTGACCGTGTCCAAGGTGGACGTGATGTTCGGCTGCTGGACCTCGGTTTCCCGCAAGTCCGTGCTGCCGGTGATCGAAGAGCTGAACGGCCTGCTGTTCTACCCTGTGCAGTACGAAGGCGAAGAGTCGTCCAAGAACGTCTTCTACACCGGCGCCGCCCCGAACCAGCAGGCGATCCCGGCCGTGGATTACTACCTGAACGAACTTGGCGTGCAAAAGTTTGCGCTGCTGGGCACCGACTATGTCTATCCGCGCACTACGAACAACATCCTTGAGGCCTACCTGATCTCGAAAGGGATTCCCAAGGAAGATATCTTCGTCAACTATACCCCCTTCGGCCATTCGGACTGGTCGAAAATTGTGGGTGACGTCGTGGCCTTGGGTGCGGACGGCAAGAAGGTTGGCGTCATCTCAACAATCAATGGCGATGCGAATATCGGCTTTTACAAGGAACTGGCCGCCGCAGGCGTCACGGCAGATACCTTGCCTGTTGTGGCCTTCTCGGTCGGTGAGGAAGAGCTTTCGGGCCTGGATACCACCAACCTGGCCGGGCATCTGGCCGCCTGGAACTACTTCATGTCGGCCGATACCCCAGAAAACGCGGCCTTCATCGCCGCCTGGAAAGCCTTCATCAAGGACGACAAGCGCGTCACGAATGACCCGATGGAAGCGCATTACATTGGCTTCAACATGTGGGTGAACGCGGTTACCGCTGCTGGCACGACCGAAGTGGATGCGGTGTCGGCGGCTATGATCGGGCAGGAATTCCCGAACCTGACCGGCGGCATGGCCAAGATGCTGCCGAACCACCACCTGACGAAACCCGTGCTGATCGGCGAAATCCGCGCGGATGGTCAGTTCGACATCATCAGCCAGACCGAGCCTGTGCCGGGCGACGCCTGGACAGACTACCTGCCGGAATCAGCGGTGCTGGAGGCTGACTGGGCAGAGCTGAAATGCGGGATGTACAACACAGAGACATCCACCTGCGTTCAGCTGACGTCGAACTATTGACCCCTACCGGGCGAGGGGTAACCGCCCCTCGTCCGCCAACCATTCCCGGAATTCCCATGCGCCTGACCGCCATTCTTGTTGCGGCCTTTTCCATGTTTATGCCCCTTGTCGCCCATGCCGAGGGCGAAGCAGCAGCCATTGTCGCCGAGAACCGCGATCAGATTGAAAAGCCATCGCGCCAGACGATCGGGCCCGTGATTTCGGCCCTTGCGGCCAGCGGCGATGCGATGGCGGATGACATTCTAAGCGCCTGGGCCGAAAAGCGGCTGGTGGTGCGCAAGGCGGATGACATCCTTTTCATCGCCACGCCAGATGATGATGGCTTTGCCCTGACCAACCTTGACGGCTCTCCCGCCGGCACTGCAGCAAAGGGCGAGCTTACGGAGTTAAAACCCAATGCGGGTGTCCGTGGCGTGATTGCTGCCGCACTGGTGCAATTCACCCTGTCTGACCCAGACCCCGCCAAACGTACTGCGGCGCTGGAAAGCATCGCCCGTGACCCCAAGCCTGAAACGCTGGAGCCGCTGCGTGCCTCGATCGCAGCTGAGGCAGACCCCTTGCTGAAGGCCCGCAAGCAACGTCTTGAACGTTTCCTGACCCTGCGCTTTGATCCTGATGCGACCGCCCGCGTGGCAGCGATTGCAGCTTTGGGCAATGATACCTCGCTGGATGTCCGCGCTGCATTGAACCCGCTTCTGGCCACCACGCGCATCGCTGCGACCGAAGCCCCGGAAGCCAACATCGCCCGCACGTTGACCTTGGGCCGCGACCTGACTGAGGCCGAGGCCTATGAGATCCTTGTCGTCAGCAATCTGGCCCCGGCCCGCCTGACCTTGGAAGAACAGCGTGCTGCACTGGTGGCCAATATCGATGATGGCAAGGTCGGTGGCGTTCCGGTGGCCGAGCTTGATACCCAGGCGGCCCGCGACCGCGCCTATACGGCGCTGGAGGCCGCAGGCACCGTGCCGACCGCCGCAACGGATGATGAGGCAAAAGCAGCCCTTGCCGCCCACCAGTTCTATGAGATGTACAACGAAGCAGACCCTTCCGTTACGTCCGCCGCCCGTGCCGCGCTGAAGGGGATCGAAACAAAGGTTGCCATGATGCAGGCCGCCGACCTTGGCCTTGATGCTCTGTCGCTGGCCGCGATCTTCTTTCTGGCCGCCATCGGGCTTGCCATCACCTTCGGCGTGATGGGCGTGATCAACATGGCACATGGCGAGTTCATCACGATAGGCGCCTATACCGGGTTTGTCGTGCAACTGTTCGTGCCCAACTACACGGTGTCGCTGCTGATTGCCCTGCCGCTTGCCTTTGCCGTCACCTTCGGTGCGGGCGTGGCGATGGAGCGGCTGGTGATCCGCCACCTGTATAAGCGCCCGCTGGAAACGCTGCTGGCCACATTCGGCATCTCGATCGCGCTGCAACAGATTTTTAAGAACGTCTTCGGCACGCAGGCCCGCCCCCTGACTGCACCCGGCTGGCTGGATGGCGCGCTTACCTTCAACGATGTCGTGTCGATCAGCTATATCCGTATCGCGATCTTTGTGCTGGCGCTGATCTTCCTTGCCTTCTTCCTGTACCTGATGAAGCGCACCCGTATTGGCCTTGAAGTCCGCGCCGTGACGCAAAACCCCACCATGGCCGCCAGCATGGGCATCAACCCCGACCGCATCAACATGCTGACCTTCGGCTTGGGCTCTGGCATCGCGGGCATCGCCGGGGTCGCCATCGGGCTTTATGCAAAGGTCACTTCCGAAATGGGCGCAGATTACATCGTGCAATCCTTCATGACAGTCGTGGTCGGTGGCGTTGGCAACGTCTGGGGCACCCTTGCCGGGGCCACGATGATCGGCAGCTTGCAAAAGGTGATCGAGTTCCTGAACCCCTCGAACACCCTTGCCGCCCAGACCTACATGATCCTTTTCATCATCTTGTTCATCCAGTTCCGGCCAAGGGGTATCATCGCCCTACGTGGTCGCGCAGCGGGGGATTGAAAGCATGACCCGCAGCTTTCTCGCCCGCAACCCATCGGTCCTGATCTTCATTGCCTGCCTGGCCCTGTTCACCATCGCCGTGACCTTGGCGTCAGAGGCGTATGGCGTGGGCTTTATCTCCACTTCGTTCGTCAAGACCTTGGGCAAAACACTTTGCCTGTGCCTTGTCGCCCTGGCCATGGATCTGATCTGGGGCTACGCGGGCATCCTTTCGCTGGGTCACATGGCCTTTTTTGCCATCGGCGGCTACATGATCGGCATGTGGCTGATGTATGCGCGGACCGAAGAGATCGTGGTCATGGCGCTTGCGCAAGGCGGCCTTCCCGCCACGCCCGAGGAAGTGACCCAAGGCATCGCCACGCAGATCTTCGGCGTTGTGGGATCATCCGACCTGCCCGCGATCTGGAGCTTCGCTCACTCCCTGCCCCTGCAACTGATCCTTGCCCTCGCCGTGCCCGGCCTGCTTGCCCTTGTCTTTGGCTGGCTGGCCTTCCGTAGCCGCGTGACAGGTGTTTACCTGTCGATCCTGACGCAGGCGATGACCCTTGCACTTGCACTTTACCTTTTCCAGAACGATTCGGGTCTGCGTGGCAACAACGGGCTTTCCGGCCTGCAAAACCTGCCTGGCCTTGGGGAAACCTCGCAAGACCTGATCTCGATCTGGTTCTTCTGGGCTTCGGCGCTGGCATTGGGCTTGGGCTATCTGATGATCGCCTGGCTGGTGTCGGGCAAATTTGGCAGCGTGATCCGCGCCATCCGCGATGACGAGGCGCGAGTGCGCTTTCTGGGTTACCCGGTTGAGGTGTACAAGCTGTTCCTGTTCACCCTGACCGCCGTGATCGCCGCCCTGGCCGGTGTCCTTTACTATCCGCAGGCAGGCATCATCAACCCGGCGGAACTGGCCCCTATCGCCAGCATTTACCTTGCCGTCTGGGTCGCCATCGGCGGGCGCGGTCGCCTTTACGGCGCTGTCATCGGGGCAGCTTTCGTGTCGCTTCTCTCTAGTCTTTTCACTTCGGGCCGCCTGCCCGACATCCCGCTTGGCCCTGTCTCGCTTAACTGGGTTGACTGGTGGCTGGTCATCCTTGGTCTTGCCTTCGTTGCCGTCACCCTGTTTGCGCCCAAGGGCATTGGCGGCCTTTTCGACCAGTTCCAGCGCATCGGAACGCCAGACCGCAAGGGCGCGCCGCTTGGCCCCGATGACGGCAGCCTGCAAGAACAAGAGGCGCAGAAATGACCGCGCTTCTGGAAGTTTCTGGCATATCGGTCAGCTTTGACGGCTTTCGCGCCATCAACAACCTGTCGTTCTCTATCGGCGCGGCAGAGTTGCGCGCGATCATCGGGCCCAATGGCGCCGGCAAGACCACCTTCATGGATATCGTCACGGGCAAGACCCGGCCTGACAGCGGCACCGTCACCTTTGGTGACCGCTCGGTGTCGCTTTTGGGCATGAACGAAGCCCGGATTGCCCGTGAAGGTGTTGGACGCAAGTTTCAGCGCCCGACTGTGTTCGAAGACCAAAGCGTGCAGGACAACCTGATCCTGGCGCTGAAGGCTGCCCGCAACCCGTGGCGCGTGCTGTTCTGGAGACCCAGGGCTGCCGATCTGATCCGCGTTCAGGAACTGGCGCAAGAGGTTGGGCTGGCCGGCCACCTGTCGCGCAAGTCAGGCCAGCTAAGCCACGGCCAAAAGCAATGGCTGGAAATCGCGATGCTTCTGGCGCAGGAACCACGCCTTTTGCTGGTGGATGAACCCGCGGCAGGCATGACCCCGGCCGAACGTGAGCAAACCACCAGCCTGCTGGTATCGCTGGCAAAAACCCGTGCGGTTGTGGTGGTTGAACATGACATGGACTTTGTCCGCCGTCTGAATTGCCGCGTCACCGTTTTGCACGAAGGCGCAGTTCTGGCCGAGGGGTCACTGGACCATGTCACGGCCAATGAACAGGTCATCAGCGTTTATCTGGGGCGGGGCTAATGCTGCACACATCGGGTCTGACCTTGCACTATGGCGGCAGCCAGATTTTGCATGGCATTGATTTTGCCGCCAAAGCTGGGGAGATCACCTGCATCATGGGGCCGAACGGGGTGGGCAAGACCTCATTCCTCAAGTCGCTGGCGGGCACGCATCCGCGATCGGGTGGGACAGTCACGCTGAACGGCGTGGCCCTGCCGCCCTGCCGCCCCCAAGATATGGCGCAGCGCGGGCTGTCGGTGGTGCCGCAGGGGCGGATGATCTTTCCGCTGCTCAGCGTGCGCGAAAACCTTGAAACTGCCTTTGCCGTGCTGCCCAGAACAGACCACCATATCCCGGACGAGGTGTTCAGCCTGTTCCCCATCCTGAAAGACTTTCTGCAACGGCGCGGTGGCGATCTGTCGGGCGGCCAGCAACAGCAACTTGCCATCGCCCGCGCCCTGATCATGCGGCCAAAAGTCCTGCTGCTTGATGAACCGACCGAGGGCATCCAGCCCAGCGTCATCCAGCAGATTGGCCAGGTTCTGACCTATCTGAGGGCCAAGGGCGACATGGCGATCGTGCTGGTCGAGCAGTATTTCGAGTTCGCCTATGGTCTGGCCGACAGCGTCTATGTCCTGCGCCGTGGTGCCGTGTCTGCATCCGGAACGATTGCCAGCTTTGACAAGGCGGCACTGCGGGCAGCCGTTTCAGTTTAGGGCGCGCCTTTTGTCACGCCATTGAGCTAACTGGAGCAAGGGTTGGGCTTTGTCGCGGAATATGATGTTGGCCGGTAACCAGCAGTGATCCGTTTTGATCGGCCGATGCAAAAGGGCGATGGCAACGCTTTGAAATAACGGGCAGCGTCAGCTTGAAACCAAGGCGTCCAGCGCCGACCAATCATCGCTCTGCAGCCTGACAGGCAGGGTCAGCACTTTTGGACGAAAGCTGGCTGGCAAGCGCACGGCATCCTTTTCGGTTGTCACCAACTGCGCGCCCAAGGCAAAGGCTTCGGCTTCAAGCCGCAGCATCAACGCTTCGGAAAGTGGCTGGTGATCATCAAGGGTTTCGGCACGCAAGACGGTTGCACCTTCGCGGCGCAAGGTGGCAAAGAACTTTTCCGGG
>JBJOQW010000185.1:0-10015 GCA_046049665.1 Pseudomonadota bacterium
TGTGCTGGCCCTTGCAACGCTGCCCTTCGGCTGGGTCTGGCCAACCCCGTGGGAGGCAGCGCTTCTGGTGACAGCGGGCCTTTTGGGTGGGCTGGGCCAAATCCTGCTGACCTCCAGCTACCGCGAGGCTGACGCCTCACTGGTGGCACCCTTTGATTACGCATCGATGATCTTTGCCCTTGGGATTGGCTACTTCGTGTTTGACGAGGTGCCGACCGGAACCATGCTGCTGGGCGCGGCGATTGTGATTTTTGCAGGTTGCCTGATCATCTGGCGCGAACGGCAACTGGGCCTTGAACGCGCCCGCCAACGCAAGGCGATGACGCCGCAGGGGTGAGCCGGACAAGAAAACAGTCCATTGGACAGTTTTCCCGGTGAACGCCCGCACCCTTTGCAAGGTGCGGGCCATCGCATGTCAGTTGAAGAAATCGAACGCTTGCGACCCGATTGTCAGGCCCAAAGGCACGCCGCCATACCGTTTTCCTGCAACATCGGCGCGGGGCAACCCGTCAAACCGCCAATGCACCCCGATGTAAACCCGGCTGATCGAGTTTTCATAGGTCGGCTTGGCAAAGTTCGTGAACTGCCGCAGGTGCCGCGTGCGCAGTGAACCATCGGCATCCACCGACGTGCCATTCAGCTCGTCTGACACAAAGTCAAACTCTTGCCCCGGCACCACCGGGTTTGACGTATCTGCATCCAGCACGTCTTGCAACGTCATCGCCGCCGCGCCCGAAAAGCGCTGCATGATCTGGAACAGCGTGGCCCCAAACGTGGCATGCCCCGACGGATAGGCCGGGAAAGGCGGCGTGCGCGAAAGGGCGCGGCGTTCGGGTTCGTTGGTGGTGGGCAGGCCCAATGGTGCCCATGCAGGATCACCCACATCAGCCCCAGCCGTTTCGCTGGATTTCGGCCCGGCAGAGGCCCCCGGCCCGGTTGACGCGCTGGCCTCGCGGATGCCCAGAACCGGACGCCACAGGTTATAGGCATATTTGTGATACCAGGCGTCAATCCCCGCATCGGCCATGCCCGCATTCACCATGGCCAGCAGTTTCACCGCTGCATCCACATCACCCATGTGGTGGCGTGCAAGCCATGCCCGGGCAATCTGGTTATACAGGCGCGGCGGCACACCAATTTCATTGGCCCCGTCATAGCCCCAGTAATAGCCCACGGTCTTTTCCTCGGGGCTGCGCTTGGTGCTAATCAACGCACCCTCGGCCAGAACCTCGCGGTAATCGGCGCGATAGTCACTGTCCGACAGATAATCGGGCAGGCTGTATCCGGGCGGCGGGTCAAGCGGCACGCGTGCAGGCGTGCAGAACCGCGCCACATTGCCCCATTGGGGCCCCAGGAACCCCTGACCTGCGTCAAACGGGCTTTCGCGGTGCCGACCATAAGCCGTGGACGGACGATAGCCGATTTCCGCACCAGACCCGTCATTGGCCCGCAGACCGATGATCAGCGCGGCAATCGCCTCGCCATAGCTGTGGCCGTTGTCGCGGGCAATTGCCACCGGGTTCGGGTCAATGAACACCGCAGACATGCGGTTGATATAGGCCGCCTGCGACGGATACAGCGTCAGCAGTGTGACGGCAGCCGCCGTGCCCATGGCGCTGTCGGCGCTGAACATGGCCGGGGCGGCAGGCAGGGGAACGGCGGGCACATGCCGTTGCAGATAGGTCGCCGCCGGGGCCGTGGTGCCATACCACGCATCGTGCATGGCCAGATGCACCATCGCCAGTGCGCGCGATGTGCGCGTGGGGCCGCCCTGATCGGGCTTGGCGGGCGAACCATCTGATTTCTTTGAAAAATCGCGGCGGGTGACTTCAAGGCAAACGTCACTCCAAAACTCAATCGAGTTTTTCATTCAAATCTCCTGGGTTTCAATGTCAGATCGAAAATGGTCGTCGTAAAAATACGTGACGGAAGGGTGTGGGAAAACTGACCCTTGGGAAAGTACGGGATTCCTTACTCAACCACCGGCGGTGCGCGTTATTCCGCCCAACGCACCATGACATCGGCCTTGCGTGATCCATCAACCACGCGGCGGATGTTGGGCATGTCATTGCCATCAATCCATGCCCGCGCCGCATCCTGCGTCTTGCCGTAATGCGCCCAGCGGGCCAGCAGACGGCGGTCAAGTTCGGCCACCGGCACCTCAAGGAAAACCGTCAGGTCAAACAGCGGGGCAAGGTCTGTCCATGGCGCCTCATCCAGCAGCAGGTAATTGCCCTCAACCACCAGAAACCGGTCATCCGCCGTTACCACATCTGCCGCCGCGCGGGATAATTCCATGCTGCGGTCAAAGACCGGGATGGCCACCTCGTCCTCTGCCCGCAAGCGCCGGATCAGGTGCAGAAAGCCCATCGCATCAAAAGTATGCGGCGCGCCCTTGCGTGCCCTGTGCCCGCGCGCCTCAAGCACCGCATCATCATAGTGAAACCCATCCATCGGCACCATGCGCGCACCCGGCCCAAGCGCCGCTACCACCTGTGCGGCCAGTGTGGATTTGCCCGACCCCGGCGCACCCGCAAGGGCGGTGATGAACCGCCCCTGCCCTGTTGCCTTGCCGCGTATCAGGTCTGCAAGACCGGTTGGCGTCATGCCTGCTCTGCCACGCCTTCCGGCACCTTGGCTCCGGTCATAAAGGCCACGGCATCCGACATCGAATATTCATCCGGCCGGATCACGCACAACCTGCGCCCCAGACGGTGAATGTGAATGCGGTCGGCCACCTCGAACACATGCGGCATGTTGTGGCTGATCAGGATGATCGGAATGCCCCGGCTGCGCACATCGCGGATCAGTTCCAGCACCCGGCGGCTTTCCTTCACGCCAAGCGCCGCCGTCGGTTCATCCAGGATCACCACCTTTGACCCGAACGCCGCCGCCCGCGCCACAGCCACCCCCTGACGCTGCCCACCCGACAGCGTTTCCACTGCCACGTTGATGTCCTGAATGGTCATCAGGCCCAGTTCCGACAGCTTTTTGCGGGCAAAGTCCTGCATGCCCTTCTGGTCCATCATGCGGAAGACCGACCCCAGGATCCCCGGCTTGCGCAGTTCGCGGCCCAGAAACATGTTGTTGGCAATGCTCAGCGCCGGTGACAGGGCCAGGTTTTGATACACCGTTTCGATGCCCGCCTTCTGCGCATCCTGCGGACCCTTGAAGTGCAAAAGCTCTCCATCCAGCCGGATCTCGCCATGGTCCGGTGTCACCGCGCCCGCAATCGCCTTGACCAGCGTGGATTTGCCAGCGCCGTTGTCGCCGATGATGGCCGTAATCTCGCCCGGGTACAGATCAAAATCCGCGCCGTTCATCGCCACCACCGTGCCGTAACGCTTCATCAGACCACGGCAGGTCAGAACTGGTTTCACATCACTCATTTCGAAGCCCTCCGCAGCCATTGATCCAGCGCCACAGCAATCAGAACCAGACAGCCCGCAGCAAAGGTCTGCCAGTAGTCATCCACACGCGCCGCCACCGACAGGCCCGTGCTGAACACACCCACGATCATCGCCCCCAGAACCGACCCGGGAATCGAGCCGCGCCCGCCAAACAGCGATGTGCCGCCGATCACCACAGCGGTGATGGAATCAAGGTTGGCCGTTTCAAACCCGATGGGGCTGATTGACCCCACCCGCCCGATGGCCACCCAGCCACCAAAGGCGCAGATCAGCCCGGCGAATGTATAGACCCCGATCAGCACCTTGTCGGTTTGAATACCTGCCAGATTGGCCGCATCAGGATCATCACCAATCGCATGCACATGGCGGCCCCAGGCGGTTTTGGTCAGAATGTACCAGACGCCAATGGCCAGCAGGATCAGGGCAATGCCGCCATAGGTCAGCGTGGCCCCGCCAAAGTTGAACGCCTCGCCAAACCATAACAACAGCGGCGCCTGTTCCTTGATATCGGCCCCGCGCACAGACTGTGACCCCGAATACCACAGCTTCAGTGCCGAATAGATGCTCAGCGTGCCCAGCGTCACGATGAAGGGCGGCAGTTTCACCTTGGTCACGAGCAGCCCGTTGATGCAGCCCATCGCCCCACCAAAGGCCAGCCCGATCATGATGGCCAGCGCTGGCGGGTAACCCAGATCGACCGAGAATTTGCCCATGATGATGGACGACAGCACCAGAATGGCCGCCACCGAAAGGTCAATGCCCGCCGTCAGAATGACCAGCGTCTGTGCAATGGCCACAATGCCCACCACCGTCACCTGCTTCAGCACGGTCGACAGCGTATTCGGCGTCATGAAATTCGCGCGCTCGCCATTCAGGGCCGAATCAATGATGCCAAACACGATGATGCTGATGACCAGCACCAGAAACGGAATGGCCGTCGGATAGTTCCGCAGGAAAGACCGCAGCATATGCGAAAGCGATTTGTCATCTTCGGCAAAACTGGCCACCGCCGTATCCGCCGATGTCAGTGTGGCCTCAAAATCCGAGATGGTTTTTGTCGGCGCATCATTTTCGGCCATGCTATCCCCCCTTTGCATGATCTTATTCAGCCATATTCCCGCAGGATATGCTGAATAAACTCGCTTGTCTGGATGATTTCAATTTCTGTGGAAACGCAGCCTTGCGGCGTTTCGGGTGTGGAAAGGGCGACGTTGCGCCGCCCTTTCACAGATCAGATCACGCGCGCAGGGCTTAGCCCCAGCACAGTTCCGTGCCCTTGGTGCTGTCGATGGACGGCACACCTTCGGCTGGCTTGTCGGTCACCAGGTTCACACCGGTGTTGAAGAACGTCAGGCCTTCGGATGCCGATGGCTTGGTGCCGTCAGCTGCGAACTTCTGGATCGCTTCCACGCCCAGCGATGCCATCAGCAGCGGATACTGCTGCGAGGTCGCACCGATAACGCCCGACTTGACGTTCGCCACACCTGGGCAGCCGCCGTCAACCGACACGATCAGAACGTCGGTCTTGCCAGCGTTCTGCAGGGCCTGGTAGGCGCCTTCAGCGGCTGGTTCGTTGATCGTGTAGACCACGTTGATATTCGGCTCGATTGCCAGCAGGTTTTCCATTGCCGTCACGCCGCCTTCAACCGAAGCCTGGCTGGACTGGTGGCCGATCACGCGTGGGTCGGTTTCGGAATCCATCACGGTCAGATCAGGCACTTCGATGCCGAAACCGGTCAGGAAGCCCGTGTTGCGCTGTACGTCAACCGAGATGTTGTCGGCGTTGATGTTCAGCATGCCGATCTTGGCGTTCGCAGCTTCTGCGCCCAGCGTGGCAGCAGCCCACTGGCCGATCAGGATACCAGCCTGGAAGTTGTCGGTTGCAAAGGTCATGTCCTGTGCTTCCGGGTCAGCCAGCGGCGTGTCCAGTGCGATGACCAGAATGCCGGCAGCGCGGGCAGCCACGAGGGCCGGACCAACCGAGTCGTTCGACGGGGTAATCAGGATACCCTTTGCGCCAGCAGCCTGGCAGTTTTCGATCGCGGTGATCTGCGGGGCAGCGTCACCATCGGTCACACCGGCATAGGCCTGGAAATCCATGCCAGCCGCCGTTGCAGCAGCCTCTGCGCCCTCTTTCATCTTCACGAAGAAGGGGTTGGTGTTGTTCTTGGTGATCAGGCACACAAGGTCAGCAGCCGATGCAGAGCCTGCCATCAAGGCAAGTGCAGCTGCGCCCAGCAGAGCGGTGGTCTTCAGTTTCATGGTCATCCTCCCAGGATCAGGGGCTGTGCCCCCAGTGATAAAGTCCGGCGCAGCGGCGGTCCTCCCTCCGCTGCGGTGGTTGCACAAAATCTGATTCCCTACGTTCCGTCAAGTTAAATAAATCACAGTGATTTATTATTGACAGAGGGGCCACTGCTGCCCCAGTTTGGCAGCGGAGAATCCCCTTCGGGGGGTTGAGGGAGGCGGCTTGTCTGACGGCGATCCTGCCCCGTTTTGGGGAAGGTGCTGGCATTCATGCCATTGATATGGAACATGAAATGCTGCTGGGCATACCACCCGTTCTGGGGCCTGACCTGCTGTTTGCGCTGCGGTCAATGGGGCATGGCGATGAGATCGCCATCGTCGACGGGAACTATCCCGCACAAGATCACGCGCGGCGCCTTGTGCGCGCCGATGGGCATGGATTGCTGACCATGCTGACCGCCATCCTGCAGGTTCTGCCCATTGATGCTGACGTGCCGCCGGGCATTTTCCGCGCCGCACTGCACAACGATCCGGCGCAGGCCGGGGCCATTCATGCAGCCATTGATCAGGCCTGCGCGCAGCATGGCCATCAGACGCAGGCGCTTGCCGGGGCAGCGCTTTACCCCCGCATCAAGGCCGCGCATACGATCGTTGCCACCTCTGAAACGGCACTCTTTGCCAATGTCATCCTGCGCAAGGGTGTGATTTCGGGCAGTGGTGGCGCTCCGATATGAAGATTGCAGACGACATCACCGCTGACAAAGGCACCTCTGATCGTGCCTTGAACGATGATGTCGGCCTGCGCGGCACCAACCAATCGGGCATGCGCGCACAGAACGAACGGTTGGTGCTGTCGCTGGTGCGCCAGCAGGGCGCGCTCGCCAAATCCGATATCGCGCGCATCACCGGCCTGTCGGCCCAGACCGTGTCCGTCATCATGCGCGGGCTGGAACAGGACGGCCTGCTTCTGCGCGGCGAACCCGTGCGCGGCCGCATCGGCCAGCCCTCCGTGCCCATGTCGCTCGATGCCGATGGTGCCTTCTTCTTCGGGCTCAAGATCGGGCGGCGGTCGGCTGACCTGATCCTGATTGATTTCCTGGGCAAGGTGCGCGGCACGCGCCGCCGCATCTACCGCTACCCCACCCCCAGCACGGTCATTGATTTTGTCGCCCAAGCCTTGCCAGACCTCACCGCAGCCCTGCCAAAAGCCGCACAAGGGCGCATCGGCGGGCTTGGCATTGCCATGCCGTTTCAGCTGTGGAACTGGGTGCAGTTCATCGGCGCACCCCAAGCCGAAATGGATGCCTGGCGCGAGCGTGACATTCAGGCCGAACTCGCCACGCTGACGGGCATGCCCGTCTATGTGCAGAATGATGCCACCGCCGCCTGCGGGGCCGAACTGGTGTTTGGCAGCGGTGATCGCCCACGCGACTTTCTGTATTTCTACTTCGGCTATTTCATCGGTGGCGGGCTGGTGCTGAATGGCCAGCTGTTCACCGGGCGCACCGGCAACGCTGCCGGCGTTGGCCCCATGCCCGTGCCGGGGCCCGACGGACGCATGCGCAGGCTCTTGTCGGTGGCCTCCATGTCAACCCTGGCCGATGCCATGGCCGTGGCGGATGAACCGTCAGACCATTTGTGGGAACAGCATGATAGCTGGCAGGTCAGCCCTGCCATCCTGTCGGATTGGATGAATGCCACCGCAGACGGGCTGGCCAGCGCCATCCTGTCAGCCGCCACCCTGATGGAGCTTGAGGCGGTGATGATTGATGGCTGGATGCCCACTGCCATCCGCGCCGAGATTACCCGCCGCACCGAGGCCGCCCTTCTGAAACTGGATCTGGCCGGGATCGACGCCCCCATGATCCGCGAAGGCACGGTCGGCGCGCAGGCCCGCGCCTTGGGTGCCGCAGCCATTCCTCTGTCACAGCGCTATCTGCTGGATCAGAACGCCGCCGCACGCGAGATGTGATCATCCTGCCGCTTTCGCTTGACGCGCCTGCATGCACTTGAAACTAATGTGACAGTGCCCAGATGGGTGCAAACACCTTCACGCTGACCAGACGAGGACCCGTTGGCCCTAGCCTTGATCGCGGCGCTGCCCTTTATCGGCGCGCTTCTTCCCGGATTGATGATCCGCGCCGGAAAAGATGCCTGTGCCATGATGGCCGGGGCAACCACACTGCTTGCGCTCATCTTGCTGGCCAGCCTGGCCCCTGCCGTGCTTGCGGGTGAGGTGCTGCAAACGCGTATCGACTGGTTGCCCGCCCTTGGCCTGAACGTCAATTTCATGCTCGATGGATTGGGTCTGCTCTTTGCCGGACTGATCCTTGGCATCGGCCTTCTGATCATCATCTACGCGCGGTTTTACCTCTCATCCTCTGATCCGATGGGGCAGTTCTACACCTACCTTCTGCTCTTTCAGGGCGCGATGGTCGGCATCGTGCTGTCTGACAACATCCTGCTTTTGCTGATCTTCTGGGAACTCACCTCGCTGTCCTCCTTCCTGCTGATCGGCTATTGGAAGCATCTGCCCGAAGGCCGCCAAGGCGCGCGCATGGCTTTGGCCGTCACCGGATCAGGCGGGCTGGCCATGATTGCGGGCATGCTGATCCTTGGCAACATCGTCGGCAGTTATGATCTGTCCGTCATCCTGCAAAACAAGGACGCCATTCAGTCCAGCCCATGGTATCTTCCTGCGCTGATCCTGATCCTGCTCGGCTGTTTCACCAAATCCGCGCAGTTCCCCTTCCACTTCTGGCTGCCCCACGCCATGGCCGCCCCTACGCCCGTATCGGCCTATCTGCATTCGGCCACCATGGTGAAGGCCGGTATCTTCCTGATGGCCCGCATGTGGCCTGTGCTTTCGGGCACCGAGGCGTGGTTCCTGATCGTTACCACCGCAGGCCTGATCACCATGCTGATTGGTGCCAAGATCGCGCTTTTCAAGGATGATCTGAAGGGCCTCCTCGCCTATTCCACCGTCAGCCACCTTGGCCTGATCACCATGCTGCTGGGGCTGGGCACCAAGGCCGCAGCCACCGTGGCCGTCTTCCACATCATCAACCACGCCACGTTCAAGGCCGCCCTCTTCATGACCGCCGGGATCATTGACCATGAGGCGCATACCCGCGATCTGCGCCGCCTTGGCGGGTTGCGCACCCTGATGCCCGTGGTCTTTGTGATTGCCTTTATCGCCTCCCTCTCCATGGCCGGCCTGCCGCCCTTCAACGGCTTCCTCTCCAAGGAACTCATGCTGGAACAGGCGGCGGAAACCACATGGTTCGGCAGCCCATGGTTGCTTGGCGTCTTGGCCACCATCGGCGCACTTTTCTCGGTGGGCTACAGCTTTCGCTTTCTGGCCCATGCCTTCCTTGGCCCCGTCCGCACCGATTACCCCCACACCCCGCACGACCCAGGGCTTGGCCTGCTGTTTTCGCCAGCCCTGCTTGCCATTCTTGTCGTAGTCATCGGCATCATCCCCATGACCTCGGCCGCATGGCTGGTGGATGTGGCCACAGGCGCCGTCGTGGGCGAACCCGTCAGCGCCAAGATCACCCATTGGCACGGCCTTTACGCCCCCGCCCTGTGGATGAGCGTGATTGCCGTGGGCGGTGGCCTGATGCTGCTGGGGGCCTATCCTTCCCTGCTGCGCATATGGGAAGGCACCTGGAAGCCCGAGGCCAAGCGACTGTTTGATGGCGTGGTGGCAGGGCTGGTCGGCGCATCACGCGGGCTGACCGATGGCCTGCACAACGCCGCCCTGACCCGTGCCATCGCCGTGGGTGTGGCGGCCATCACGGCGGCAGGCCTTTGGGCATTCATGGGCGGCGAACATGTGTCCGGCACACGCGCGCCAACGGCTGTGCCGCCCACCGTCTGGGCCGGGTTTGCGCTGATTGTCGCGGCCATCGTGGCCGTGGTCCTGCTGCACCGCGAACGCTTTACCACGCTGATCTTTGTCGGCGTCATCGGCCTGATGATCTCCGTGGGCTTTGCATGGATGTCCGCCCCCGATCTTGCGCTGACCCAACTGACGGTCGAGGTGGTGACCGTGCTGCTGATGCTGCTGGCGCTGAACTTCCTGCCCAAGACCACGCCGCGCGAAAGCAGCAGCCTTCGCAAGTTGCGAGATGCCGCCGTGGCCCTTGCCGCCGGGGCCGCCGCCTGTGCGCTGACCGCTGCCGTCATGCTGCGCGACAGCGCCTTTCCGGCGATTGCGGCCTATCATCTGGACCAGTCCAAACCCGGCGCGGGCGGCACCAATGCCGTGAACACCATCATCGTCGATTTCCGCGGCTATGATACCTACGGCGAGATTATCGTGCTCGGCATTGCCGCACTGATCATCTTTGCCC